>CAZPFD010000171.1:0-8878 GCA_964585725.1 uncultured Ectothiorhodospiraceae bacterium
ATTCGTCCAGCGTGTCCGCCGCATCGCGGAAGGGCATGACGATGGAGACGCGGGGAGGGGACAGATCTATTTTCCGCACGCTATACAGCCGATTCTGAACGACCACCCCCGATGAAAAATAGATCTGTCCCCTTCTGCGCTACGCAGTGCCCCCGGGAGCCAGCATGCGGCGCGGCGCGGCGCGCTCTCCGGAGCCGCGCTGGGGCCAGGCACCGAGAGCGAAGCCCTGATAGTAGGCGGCGCGGGTGATGATCGCGACCTTCCACAAGGCTCCACCCACCAGCGCCGAGCCTCCGGCCAGCGCGAGCAGCGCCACCGGGCTTTCGGGCCACAGCAGAACGAGGGCGAAGAGCCCCGCGGGCAGCGCGTGGCCGACGACGTGCAGCCACGGCGTCACGCGCGCGATGACGTCGCGGGCGAGCGGCGGCACCCCGTTCGCCCGCGCCGTGCGCTGGTAGCGGTGCCAGAGAACCGCACCGGCCACGGCCAGCACCACCCCGGCGCCCGGGACGAGCGGCGTCTCGTAGGCGAGCCCGCTCGACACCGTGGCCCCGAACACCCGCGGTGCGAAGGCGGCGAGCAGCACCGAGAGCAGCCCCGTGCCTTCGAGAAGCCCGGTGACCACCAGCATCCAGGGCATGAGGGGCGCACGCCAGGCGGGGATCCCCATCCCCGCGTGCAGGATGCGCGCCTGGGAGTAGAGAAATCCGAGCGCGGCCACGGCCGCCACGGCATGCAGGGCCGGGTGCGGCCATAGGAGATCGGCGCCGATGGCAGGGTAGAACACCGCCACGCAATACACCTCCCGCGTCATCCACGAGCTCTGCGCGCGGCGCAAGGCGTAGAGGAACCGGCGCTTGCGCCCGATCTCGAGGAACACCGCGAACAGCCCCAGGGCCATGATGACACCGGCCCACACGTACCACCCGGTCAGCTCCCACGCATTCACGCCGCCCGCCAGGTAGGCGAGGTAGGCCATGACGGCGAGCCCCGAGCTGAAGCCGCCCAGGGTGAAGTTGGTGGCCGCGCGCAGATCCCACAGTGTCTGGCGCTCGCCCGCCAGGGGATTGCCCGGATCGCGCAGGCGCTCGTCGTCCGCGTCGCCGGCTCGCTCGTCGCCGGCGCGCCCCGGCACCGCAGGGGTCTCGTAGAGGTACTTGATCTGCGGATCGGTGCCGAGCTCGGCGTGCATCTGGAAGCTCGAGCGCTCGCGGGCGAGGCGCGAGACGTTGCTGCCCGGATCGTTGAAGTCGCCGAAGTGAATGGCCTGGGCGATGCACGAGGCGGCGCACGCCGGGGTGACGTCCAGGTCCCGTCCCGGGGTGAGTCCGAGCGCGGGCGCCTCGTCGATGCGCTCCACGCAGAAGGTGCACTTCTGAGCCACGCCGAGGCGCTCGGGGTGCGCGGCGGCACGCTCCTGCACGGTGTCGGCACCGTAGTACCAGCTCTGCTCGTGGGCGATGGTGCGCGCCTGATAGGGACAGGCCACGGCACAGTAGCCGCAGCCGATGCACAGGTCGTAGTCCATGGCCACGAGCCCGTCGGCGCGCTGAAACGTGGCGCCCGTGGGGCACACCGGCACGCACGGCGGATCCGCGCAATGCTGGCATCCGACCACCAGAAACACCCGCTCGACGTCGGGGTAGGCGCCCGTCTCCACGTCGAGGACGCGGCGCCACTGGATCCCGGGGGTGGTGTCGTTGGCGTGCTTGCAGGCGATGGTGCAGGTCTGGCAGCCCACGCAGGCGTTGAGATCCACCACCATGCCCCAGCGCGCGCCCATCACGCCACCCGCCGCGGGCCTTCCCCCTTGCGGATGCGCACGCGCGCGATGTCGGCCGTGGATCCGGTGGCGTCGGTGAGCTCCAGCGCGAGCGGCTGCACGGTATTGAGGCTCGGCAGCCCGAGGTCCTTGGCGTAAGGCGTGACCCAGTGATCGAACTGACCGATCATCAGCACCGTGTCCGGCCGGATGCCCTCGCGCACCACGGCGTGGCCCCGGGTCGCGGCGCACAGCGACTCGATCACCACGGGGTCGCCCTCGCGCACGCCGAGCTGAGCCGCCGCCGCACGATTGATGATGACCCCCTTGTGCCCGGCCACGTTCAGGGCCACCTCGTTGATCATGGGAATGCCGACGTTCGCACCCCACGAGTACTGCATGCTGCGCGCGGTGAGCGCCCAGAACGGATAGTCGTCGGGATCCACGCCCTGCGCGCGCACGTAGTCGATCCAGATGTCCGGGAGTCTCTTGTAAGACGGCAGCGGCTCGTACTCCTCGAGCTGGCGGTCCCACCACTCGACGCCGATCTCGTGCAGGCGGTGGGCGAGCTGCGTGCCGTGGCGCAGGATGCGCTCCTGGTAGGGCTGCTCGAAGCGTATTCCCTGGCGCTCGAGGTGCGGGTACAGATACCAGTTGATCTGCGGGAACGGGCGCAGCATGTACCCGTGCTCCCGGAACCACTCGAGCCCGTGCACCTCGTCCCCGCCGGAGAGGTCGTGGCTCGCGGCGCAGCATACCGCGTCCCAGATCGCATCGCGCGCGTGGGCGCGCCCGGTGTCGAGGCCGTAATCGTAGTCCCCGGTCTGGAGCTTGACGCCCGCCGCGCCGCGGTTGATGGCGGCGTTGTAGGCTTCGAGCAGCCCCGCGCGCTTCGCGAGCTCGGTGGCGACATCCGTCATGTCCACGCAGTCGACGACCGGGTCCACCGCGGGCTGGCGGATGGCCCAGCCTTCGTGCTTCCAGAGCTGCTCGATGTACTTGGTGTTGCCGATCTTCATGAGCTGGAGGCTCTCCAGGTCGGTCGCCTCGGGCAGCAGAATGTCGGCCATGTGATTGGTCTCGTCGCGCGTGTACGCGAACGAGACGATGAACGGGAACTCCGCCAGCCGCTCCACGATCTCCTCGGTGTGCCACGAGGAGATGGCCGGGTTGGTGCGGTAGCTGAACCAGATCTCGGGCCGCGTGGCCTTGGGGAAGTGCTCGGGCGGCTTCTTCAGAAACAGCCACGGCAGGTGCGCGGGTCCGAGGGCGGGCGACCACGGTGAGTTCGCGACCAGCGGCACGAGCGTCTGGTAGGCGTTGCGGATGTGCGGGTTGCGCTGCCACTCGTTCTGCGAGGTGGCGTTGAAGGGATACGCCATGAAGCCGTCGCGCTCGGGCACCGCCGAGGCGAAGCGATCGTCGGCGGGGCGGTTCAGCTTGACGTTGGTGCCGACGATGCTGCCGGGCACCTCCAGCGCACCGACCAGGCAGCTCAGCAGGGTGCGCGCCCAGCAGCACTGATAGCCGCCCCAGCCGTTGTTCACGGTCTTGCCGAGGAGGATGGCGACCGGCCGGAACGGAAGCGCGTGGCCTTCGATGTCGATGCTCTCGCCCACGCACGCGTGGGCCAGGTACTCGTCGGCCACCGCGCGGATGCGCTCGGCCGGCACGTCGCACTCGCCCTCGGCCCACTCCGGCGTGTAGGACGCCATGTGATCGAGGAGGCGCTGGAAGGCAGGCTTGGCCTCCGCCCCATCGTGCTGCCAGCGCTGGTGATCGGGCCCCTCCTCCACGCCCGAGGCGCGCACCGAGCCTTCGAGCAGGGGCTCCTCCACGCCGGCGTCGAACGGCCTCGCGCAGCCTTCGGCGCGATCCCAGACCAGCGGCTTCAAGCTCTCGGCGTCGCGCAGGAAGTACCCGTTCGGCCCCACCAGATACGGCGCATTGGTCATGCGCTCGAGGAACGGCACGTCGCACACCGCGCGCCAGTCGCGCTCGTGCAGGACCCGATGAATGACCGCGTAGAGGAATGCGGCATCGGTCTTGGGGCGAATGGGGATCCACTCGGCGGCCACGGCGCCGGTCACGGAGAGGTGCGGCTCCACCTGGACGCGCTTGAGGCCGCGCACCCGCGCATCCGCCTGGCGCCACACGCCGGCCACGCCCCCCGAGGCGTCGCCGTTGTGCCCGAAGGAGAGGATGTAGTTGGTGTAGGGGCTGTCGGGGGCCACGATGAAGGCGCGGTGCCAGAGCTCCCCGTAGAGGTGCTC
Organism: uncultured Ectothiorhodospiraceae bacterium; assembly: GCA_964585725.1. Classification (GTDB taxonomy): domain Bacteria; phylum Pseudomonadota; class Gammaproteobacteria; order HK1; family HK1; genus CAZPFD01. The sequence goes on from CAZPFD010000171.1 coordinate 4,036, forward strand.
GGAGTGGTAGCACTTGACCCCCTGCCCGGCCCCGAACCCGAGATCCACCTTGCCCAGGGCCGAGAGCAGCGCGGGGAAGGTGCCCATGTATTGCGTGGGCGTGCCGCCGCCGCCGAAGCTCGCGGCGATGCGCGGGTAGCCCGACTCGTCCACCTCGCCCTTGGCGCGCACCGAGCGCAGCTTGCCGGCCACCGCATCCAGCGCCTCGTCCCAGGAGATGGGCACGAACCCCGGATCCTCATCGCGCCCCTTGCGCGGGTTGGTGCGCTTCATGGGCTGGCGGATGCGGTGGGGGTTGTAGGTCTTCTGGATCAGCCCGTAGGCCTTGACGCACACGCGCCCGCCTCCAGGGTGCTCGTTGCGGATGTCGTAGTTGGAGACGACGCGCCGCGCCACGCCGTCCTCCACCTCGACCTTCATCAGGTCGGGTCCGGCCACGCACTGGTAGCAGTACACCGGAACCCTGCGCTTTTCACCCATGCGGGTGCGTCTCCCGGACGCTCAGTGAGCGCCCTTGGCTTTCGCAGCCTTGGCCTCGAGCCGCTTCTTGAGCTGCTCCTTGGCAATGATAAAGCGGATGTGGCGGCCGCGGCCCACCTGCTCCACGGCATCGTGCACGGCCACGTCGAAAGTGACCCGCGCTCCCTCGATCTCGGCGACGCTCGCCTGCACCTCCACAGTCTGGCCCATGAGCGTCGCGCCGAGGTGGTCCACCTCCACGCGCACGCCCACGGAGTCCTCGTGGGGCTCGGAATGCTCGAGCAGAAGGTCGCGACACGCGTGCTCGATGTCCTTGACCATGGCCGGGGTCGCGTAGACGCGCAGGTCCTCGCCCATGAAGTCGATGGTGCGACTCGCGTCGACTTCGATGCTTCGCTTCAAGCTCACTCCGCTCTTCAGGGTCTCTTTCATCCCGACGTCTCCTTTGGGGGCATGTGAGGGACGTGCCCGCGGATCACGCCCGCGGCGCGGAGCCGTTGCACGCCGCCGGCCCGTGCGCCCTCCATGCAACCACGCGCGTCGCGGCGAATCAACTCGGCCTGCCGATCGAGGTAAGGGCGCAGGGCGAGCCTCGGGCCGAGCTCACCGCCGCCCGGCATCGTGGTGCGCGCACCCCGGCTATCGCTGCGCGGCGGCGGGTGCCGGTCCCGCCATGGCGTCGCGCACGCAGGCGATGTGCTCGTACATGAGCTGCTCGGCTCTGCTGGCGTCACGCTCGGCGATGGCGGTGACGACCGCGCGGTGGTGGCTCCAGTAAGTCTGCTGGCCCTCCTTCGAAAGAGCGAGCTGCTGGAGCCGTCCCCAGACGGTTTGCGTCCTCACCGCGTTGACGGCATCGAAGACCGCGAGCAGAAGGGCGTTGTGCGCCGCCTCCGCGATAGTGCGGTGCAGACGGCTGTCCCACAGCTCCCAGGCACCGAGGTCCGGAACCGAGCGGCTCTTCGCCAGACAGAATTCCATCTGGTTGAGGTGCGTGGCCGTAGCCCGCAGCGCGGCGAAGCGTGTGATGGCGGGCTCCAGCTCGAGGCGTACCTCCAACACCTCTCTGGGGCTGGTGAGATCGCTGACCAGAGACAGCTCGCCTCCCTCGAACAGCGGGCGTCTGCCGACGAACGTGCCGCGCCCCACGTGCCGCCACACCAGCCCTTCCGCTTCCAGCAGGGCCAAGCCTTCACGCAGCGCGCTTCGGCTCAACCCCAGGTGCTCAGCAAGCTCGCGCTCGGGAGGCAAGCGCCCATTGACCGGATACTCTCCGCTGCCCAACAGCTCGCGCAGTCTTCGGACCGCCCGCTCGCCTCTGGTCACGTCAGCTCCGCTCCCGCAGGCAAATGCACCCTCGTCGCGCCATACCGCACGCCGGCCCACGATCCGGCGCTGCGGCTGAACCATGACTGTAAACCGATTTCCTGATTGGTATCAAAGTTTCTCTGGAAAATGATCGACTACACGGCTATACAAGCTGTGTCTCTCATAAGAACACTGAAACCAATATTTGTATTGGTTTCGTCATGGTCGTCACCACACATGCAGCTGCGGCCTGCAGGCCGTAGCTGCGTCGAACCCAGGGGAGGACACCCATCGTGCGAGTCTTCATCTCCGTCGATATGGAAGGCATCTCGGGCATCGAGAAGGTGGAAGAGATATTTCGCGGCATGCCCGCGTATCAGGTCGGGCGCCAGATCATGGCCGGCGACGTGAACGCCGCCGTGCAAGGTGCCATCGACGGCGGCGCCAGCGACATCGTCGTCGCCGACTCCCACGGCTACATGTGCAACATCCGGCCGCGCGATCTGCATCACGAGGCAAAATTGAAGTCGGGAATGAAGCGGGTCTTGTGTCAGTTCAAGGGGTTTTCGCATCGCTTCGACGCGGCCTTCTTCGTCGGCTATCACTCCAAGGCGGGCACGGCCGACGGCATTCTGAGCCACACCTGGATCCCCGCGTTCCAGGACGTACGGGTAAACGGCCTGTCGGTGGGCGAATACGGGCTCAACGGGTATCTGGTAGGGAGCTTCGGGGTCCCGATCATTCTGCTCACCGGCGACGACAAGACCGTGGAGCAGGCGCGCCCCGTGCTCGGTGACATCGAGTACGTAGCCGTGAAGAAGTCCCTCGGCTATTTCGAAGGCGAGCACCTGCCCTTGCGCGAGAGCCACGCTCGGATCTACGAGGCGGCGAAACGCGCAGTGAGCGGTTTCTCGCTCAAGCGCGCACAGACGCGGCCCACGCCGCCGCGCGCCAAGCTGCCGGTCACCTTCGAGCTCGATCTTTCGTCCGACAAGAACGATCTCATACACTGCATGCACGAGGAGAACGCACGATTCGTGGACGACGACACGGATGTTCCCATGAACGACGCACAGCTCGTCGCCTGCTACGAGCCGGTCGAATTCCATTGGCCGGGTACCGTCTCCTTCACCTTCAACCGCTACCAGGACGCGTACAATATGCTTTTCCGGATCCTGCTCTACTTCTACGAGCGCGACATCGAGTGGCTCATGGAAGAGGTCGCCGATCCGGACAAATACCACGAACGGCTCTCCAAGCTGGCCGGCACCGACAGCCCGTTCAACTACCTGAAGGCGGAGGATTGAGGGGCACGCCCACGCCGTTGCGCGGGACTGGAATGGACGCCGATTCTCCAGGCGCATGCCGCGTGCGGGCGGACTCACCGCACAGGAGGTACGACGGCGTTGAGCACGCGCGCCTTCCGCAACGCGCCCACTGAGGGGAACACCTGGCATCCGCGCCTGCTCGGCACGCGCTGCGCCATCGCCTGCGAGCACCATCTGGCAGCGCACGCGGGCGCGGAGATCCTGCAAGGGGGCGGCAACGCGGTCGACGCGGCGGTCGCCGCCGTGCTGGTCGAAGGGCTGGTCGACCCGCACATGCACACCCTCGGCGGCGAATGCCCGATCCTGCTGCGCATGGCCCGCGACGGGCGCACGGTTGCGGTCAACGGCAACACCGCCGCCCCGCGCGCCGCGACCGCCGAAGGCTACCGGGCCCGGGGCCTCGCCGAGGTGCCCGAGGAGGGCATCCTCGCGGCCGGCGTCCCCGCCGCCTTCGGCGCGCTCATCGAGGCGCTGCGAGGGTTCGGAACGTTGCGCTTCGCGCAGGTCGCGGCGCCGGCTATCGAGCTGGCGCGGGGAGGCTTCCCCGTGTCCGCGGGCCTGCTGCGCCAGGAACGCTTCGGCCTGCACGACCTCGCGCAGAAGTTTCTCGCCGAGTGGCCGGCCAGCGCCGCCCTCTATCTGCCGCAAGGACGGGTGCCCGAGGAGGGCAGCGTGCTGCGCAACCCGGCGCTGGCGGCGGTGCTCGAGAGCCTCGCCGAGCTCGAGCGCGGCGCGCCCGTTCGCGACGCCGGGCTGCGCAGGGTGCTCGACGGCTTCTATCGCGGCGACATCGCGGGCGAGATCGAGCGCTACTCGCGCGAGCGCGAGGGGCTGCTCGCGCGGGAGGACCTGGCGGGCTTCGAGACGTACCTGGAGGATCCGGTGTCGGTGGCGTTCGCGGACGCGGTCCTCTTCAAGTGCGGCCCCTGGAACCAGGGCCCGGCGGTGCTCCAGGCGCTGCGCATCCTCGAGCACTTCGACCTCGCGGCCATGGCGCACAACGGAGCCGATTACATCCACTGCGTGGTGGAGGCCATCAAGCTCGCCTGGGCCGATCGCGAGCAGTTCTACGCAGATCCACGCCAGGTCGAGGTACCCGTCGAGGCCCTGCTCTCGCGAGAGTACGCGAGCCTGCGGGCGCGGCTCATCGACCCTCACCGCGCCCACCCCGAGATCCGTCCGGGCGACCCGGCGCGCGGGCGGGCGCTGCTGCCCGCGGCGCAGCGCCTGGGCGGGAAGGCATGGGGCCGCGGCACGGTGCACGTGGACGTCATCGACGGCGACGGCAACATGGTGTCGGCGACGCCGAGCGGGGGATGGCTCGAGTCCCAGGAGGTGGTGGGCGCGCTCGGCTTTCCCCTCGGCAACCGCCTGATGACTTTTTACCTGGACCCTCCACACCACCCGAATCTGCTCGCGCCGGGCAAGCGCCCGCGCACCACCGTGAGCCCCTCGCTCTGCTACCGGGGCGGCCGCCCCTGGATGGTGTTCGGCAGCATGGGCGGTGATCAGCAGGATCAGTGGCAGCTGCAGTTCTTCCTGAACCGCGTGGTGTTCGGCCACACGCTCCCGCAGGCCATCGAGGCGCCCAAGTTCAGCAGCGAGCATTTTCCCGGCTTCTTCGCTCCGCACGACTTCTTCCGCAACCGCTTGCGCCTGGAGCCGCGGATCCGCGAGGACGTGCGCGACGAGATCGCCCGGCGAGGCCACGACATCGAGGTCGGCGC
>CAZPFD010000172.1:0-8779 GCA_964585725.1 uncultured Ectothiorhodospiraceae bacterium
TGCGTCACCACGGTCGCCTCCTGTCGCAAAAGAAAAATCAGAACCTGATTACCCCACGAACGTCAGCCCGTCGAACGGGGCGGGGAAAAGTGGGGTCAGACACTACTTTCTTTGGCCACAGTGCTACAAGGGCACCCCAGCGGAAGGGAAAGTAGTGTCTGACCCCACTTTTCCGCCAAGGATGGCCCGCCTTGGAACCCGTCGCGGTGGCTCGCCGACCCGCGATAATGGCTGCGTTTCCTGGGCAGTCAGGAATCGGAATGTCCCCTTATTGGCCGTAGGCCAGCCGCGGCAGCCACAGGCTGATCTCCGGAATGTAGGTGATCACCGCCAGGCCGATGAGCGAAACGAGGAAGAACGGCACGCAGCCCGGCAGTATGTCGACCACCGACTTGCCGGTGACATCGGAGGCGACCAGCAGGTTCAGCCCGAACGGCGGCGTGAACATGCCGATGGCGATGTTGGCGGTCATGATGATGCCGAAGTGCACCGGATCGACGCCGACCTGCATGGCGATGGGGAACAGGAGCGGCGCGGCCAGCACCACGGCGGGCGCTCCGTCGACGAAGCAACCCAGCACAAGCAGCAGCACGTTGACGATGAGCAGGAACACCCACGGCTGATCGGATATGGAGAACACGAGCTCCGCGACGAGCTGAGGCGCGCCCATCAGCGTCATCACCCAGCCCAGCACGCCGCCGGCCCCCGTCAGGATCATGACCTCGGCGCTGATGACCGCCGAGTCCAGGCAGGTGCGGTAGAGCGCCTTGAAATCCATTTCCCGGTAAATGAACAACCCTATCAGCATCGCGTATACGGCTGAGACGCCGGCCGCCTCCGTGGGGGTGAAGACGCCGCCGTAGATGCCGCCGACGATCAGCACCGGCACGCCCATCGCCCAGCCGGCGTCGCGGGTCGCCTGCCCGAACCTCCGCAGCGTGAATCTGCCTTCCATGGGAAGATTCGCCTTGTGCGCGTACCACAGGCAGTAGCCGAGCTGAATCAGCCCGTACACCAGGCCGGCCATGATGCCGCCGATGAAAAGCGCGCCGATGGAGACGCCGGTGACGGCGCCGTAGACGATCATCGTGATGCTGGGGGGAATCAGCAGGGCCACCGCGGCGCTGGTGCTGATCAAGCCCAGATTGAAGCTGCTCGGGTAGTGGTGCTCGACCATCGACGGGTACATCAGCTTGCCGATGGCGGCCACCGTCGCCGGCGACGAGCCCGACACCGCGCCGAACGCCATGCAGGAGACCTGCGTGGCGGCGCCCAGCCCGCCGCGCACGTGACCCACCAGCGCGAGCGCCCAGGCGATCAGCCGCCGCGCGATGCCGCCCGTGATCATCAGGTTGGCGGCCAGGATGAAGAACGGCATCGCCATCAGGGCGAAGATGTTCATGCCCCCGAACAGCCGCTGGAACACCGACTCCGCCGGCAGCTGAAGGTCCGCGAGGGCCACGATCAGGGAGGGAAACATCAGGGAGACCCAGATCGGCACCGTCAGCAGGAGGCAGACGAGTATCAGTAGGATCAGGAGTGCTATCGCCGGTTCTCCTCAATCGGTAACGGTTCCCCTTTGCTCAGCTTGCTCAGCCCCGACCACAGCGCGCCCAGATAGCGCAGGCTGATCAGGAACCCGCCCAAGGGGAAGATCACGTACACCCACGCCATCTTGACGCCGAGCGCCGGGCTGATGCGCACGGAATCCAGGCTGGAGAGGAAGATGCTGCTTCCCCAGTACAGCAAGGCGGCGGCAAAGACCAACCCGATCACATGCTGTACCAGCCACAGGGTGCGCCGTACACCGGGGCCCCCGAAGCGGGCGAAAAAGTCCATGTTGATGCTGGTTCCGCGCCGTACGGCGACGGCGATCCCGACGAAGGTTATCCAGATGATGAGGTAGCGGACGAGCTCTTCCGACCAGGCCACGCCGAAGCTGAACACGTACCGGAGAACGACGCTGCCGAACGTAATCAGCGTGGTCAGCAGCAGAGCCAAGGCGATGAAGCCTTCCTCCGCATGATCGAGTGCTCGTAGGATGTGGCGGCTCACCCAGGCGCTCCTTCCCCTGGCACCGGGCACTACCCGGCTGCGCGCCAGCAGGGTCGGACAAGAGGGTGGGTGCGGACCCGGAACGGGTCCGCACCCACGCATTCACCGGACGTCTGTTATTGCTTGGCTTGCTGGATGGCGTCAACCACCGCCTGATAGATGTCGGGAGACACCTGGCCTGCCCCCGTGCCCACGAACTCCTTGTGCACGGGCATCGACGCTTCCCGCCACGCGCGCAGGGCCGCCGCGTCGGGCTCTATGAACGTGGCGCCGTTGGCGGCGACGGTCTGATACCACTCGTCCGTCGCCGAGTCGAGCAGCCTCTTGTGGTAGCGGACCGCCTCGTCCTCCGCGGTGGTGATGATTGCCTGCAGATCCTTCGGCAGGCCCTCCCACCAGCGCTTGTTGGCGATGACGCCGTAGTTGAAGTACCGGTGCTCGGTTTTGACGAAGTACTTCTGGACCTCCCAGAAGTTCAGCATGACGGCGGTTTGCAGCGGGTTCTCCTGACCGTCGACGACGCCCTGTTGCAGGGCGGTGTACAGCTCGCCGAAGCCGATGGGCGTCGGGGTGGCGCCCCAGGCTTCGTAGGTCTTGATGAGAACGGGGCTCGGTATCACCCGGATCTTCTGGCCCCGCAGATCCGCGAGCGTATGCGTATCCTTGTTCGAGGTCACGTAGAGGGCGCCCAGCGGCCAGAAGCTGAAGCCCACGAACCCTTCCGGCTCCAGCGTCTTCATGATCTTCTGGCCCGCCGGCCCGTTGAGCACCTCGAACGCGGTGTCGCCGTCCGGGAACAGGTACGGGAAGCCGAGGAGATTCAAGGCACCGCTCCAGTTGGCCAGGATGACCGCCGGCTGCTGCGTCATCTGGATGGCGCCCGTCTGCACCTGCTCGGTCGTCGCCATCATGTCGCCGACCTGCATGGCCGGGAAGATCTGGATGCTCACGTCGTACCCGGCGTCCGCGGCGCGCGTCTCCACCAGCTCTTTGAAGTGCAGCAGCGCCTCGTGATGCGGGCTGTTGGTCTGCTGGTTGTGGGCGAACTTGATGACCTGCTGTGCGTGGGTGGTGGGTGCGGCCGCGAGCCAGGCCGCCGCCGCCATGATGATGGTGGTCGTTTTGAGCCAGTTATGCATGGCATCCTCCTCTAGTCTTGTTCTTGGACCCCGGCGCTCGGCCCGCCCGTCCATGGGCCGAGCACAGGCCGGAACCGGTTGCCAACACCGCGGACGCCTCCCGCGCGCCGCCGGAAAAGCGACGACACCCTCCCCGAATCGACCCGCTTGGTGAGACTGACGGGCGAGGGCCTCCGTTCGTTCGGCGAAATGGGTCGGTCTTACCAACCATAGGCTAACTGTCCGCAGATAATCAAGCGATTAATTAAATCGCTGCCGCCCCCGCTCGGACCCGCGAGTGCGGCCCTTGCCCCCGGCCCCCGAAGGCCGTCCGGCGCAGCGGGGACAGATCCATTTTCTCTATTTTCTTCAACGGGTTCGGCTCACACCCCCGTCGGCGCGAAAAATAAATCCGTCCCTGGTGCCCTGCACGCTCCTAGCCGCCCAGGTACACCTCCTTGACGTGGGGGTTCTCGAACAGCTCGCGGCCGCTGCCCTGGAGCGCGACCTCGCCGGACTCCAGCAGGTACCCGCGGTCACAGAGCTCGAGCGCCGCGTAGGCGTTCTGCTCGACCATGAGCACGGTGACGCCTTCGTTGCGGATCTCGGAGATGATCTCGAAGGTGGTCTCCACCAGCGTGGGCGCGAGGCCCAGCGACGGCTCGTCGAAGAGCAGCAGCTTGGGGCGCGACATCAACGCCCGCCCGATGGCCAGCATCTGCTGCTCGCCGCCCGAGAGCGTGCCCGCCATCTGCTGGCGCCGCTCCTCGAGCACCGGGAAGCGCTCGAAGATGCGCTGCATGTCCTTGCTGACGCCCGCGCGGTCGGTGCGCAGGTAGCATCCCATCTCCAGGTTCTCGTGCACGGTCATGTACGGGAACACGCGCCGCCCTTCGGGGCAGTGCGCGATGCCGCGCGCAAGCACCTCGCGCGGCGAGGCGTGCGTGATGTCGGCGCCGTCGAACACGATCCGCCCCTCCGCGGGCGGCAGCAGCCCGGACACCGCCCTGAGCGTCGTGGTCTTGCCCGCGCCGTTGGCGCCGATGAGGGTGACCAGCTCGCCCTGGGCGATCTCCAGCGACACCGAGCGCAGGGCCGTGATCTTGCCGTAGCGGCAGGCGAGGTCGGTGATCTCAAGCACGCTTCACCCCGCGTCCCAGGTAGGCTTCGATCACCTCGGGATCGTTCTGCACCTGCTCCGGGCTGCCCTCGGCGATGATGCGCCCGTGGTTGAGCACGACCACGCGATCCGAGACCCCCATCACCATGCGCATGTCGTGCTCCACCAGCAGTATGGTCATGCCCCGTTCGCGGATGCGCGCCAGCGTCTTCATGAAGTTCGCGGTCTCCGCGGGGTTCATGCCGGATACCGGCTCGTCGAGCATGAGCAGCGACGGATCCGCGGCCAGGGCGACCGCCACCTCGAGCAGGCGCTGCTCGCCGTAGGGGAGGGCGCCCCCGAGCTCGAACGCCCGCCCGTGGAGGTTGATGAACTCCAGGATCTCCCAGGCCTGCTCGCGCAGCCGCCGCTCCTCGCCGCGCACCTTGGGCAGCCCGAGCAGCACCTCCCACGTGCGCGCGCGCCCGCGACGATGAAGGCCGATGAGAATGTTGTCGAACACGGTATTGTTCGCGAACACGCTGGTCTTCTGAAACGTGCGCACCAGCCCGAGCTCCGCCACGTCGTTGGGGCGCAGCCCGTTCAGGGCGCGCCCGCGGTAGAGAACCGCGCCCGAGACGGGCGCCACGAAACCGGTGATCACGTTGAAGGCGGTGGTCTTGCCCGCGCCGTTGGGCCCGATGAGGCTCACCACCTCGTGCTCGCGCACCTCGAAGCTCATGTCCGCGATCGCCACCAGCCCGCCGAAATGCACCGCGATGTGCTCCACGGTGAGGACCGGCTCTGCAGCGGTGGCGCCCGCGTGCATGCGCATCACTCCGCCGCTCTGCGCCCTGCGGCGGCGCCCTCGCCGGAAGCGCGCCGGGGCCGGGCGGCCCGCGACTCCGCCTCCGCCGGCGCGCCGCCGAAGCGATCCTGCCACCAGGCATTGAGCGCCGGCACGATGCCCTGGGGCAGGAAGTAGACGATGGCGATCATGAGCGCGCCGTAGATGATCCACTGCACCTCGGGCCCGGCCACCTCGCGCAGGATCTCGGGCAGGATCCCGAAGATGAGCCCGCCCACCACCGGCCCCACGAGGGTGCCCTTGCCGCCGGTGATCACCATGATCACCATAGTCACCGTGTAGATGAACAGGAAGATGTCGGGGTCCACGATGCGCACGTAGTGCGTGTACAGCCCGCCCGCCGCGCCGGCCACGCCTGCGGCCACCACCGCCGCCAGCACCAGGTAGCGCGTGACGTCGACCCCGACCGAGGTGGCGAGGGGCTCGTTCTCGCGCAGGGCGATCATCGCGCGCCCGATGCGCGAGGTCACCAGCCGCCGGATGATGAGGTAGGCGAGCACCGCGACGGCGAGCACGATGTAGTAGTTCGGCGTCTTCTGGTAGAAAGTCTGCTCCCACACGCCCGGGATGCTGACCGTGAACGGGCTGATGCCGCTCAAGGCCATGGGGCCCTGGGTGAGGTCGAGCCAGTTCAGCGCCACCAGCCGGCTCACCTCCGCGAAGCTGATGGTGACGATGACGAAGTAGGCGCCGCGCACCTTGAACGAGAGCTTACCGATCACCCAGCCGAAGAATCCCGCCACCACGATGCCGCACAGGAAGGCGATCCACGTGGAGCGCGGATCGACGACCAGGGTGTGATCTCCGAAATTCAGATCGAATCCGAGCGAGACCAGCGCGCTGGTGTACGCCCCGATGCCGAAGAACGCGACGTGGCCCAGGCTCAGCTGACCGGTGTAGCCGAGCAGCAGGTTCAGGCTCATGGCGGCGATGGTGAAGATGCCCGTCATGATGAGGATGTGCAGGTAGTAGGCGTTGTCCAGCCACATCGGGATGGAGATGAGAAAAGCGAGCCAGACCCAGCGCAGCCAGCGTATCATCCGACCCGCTCCGCCTGCGCGAACAGCCCCGTCGGCCGGAACACCAGCACCAGGATGATGAGCAGGAATCCCATGGCGTCGCGATAGCCCGACGAGACGTACCCCGCGCCCATCTCCTCGGCGAACGCCAGGATGAAGCCGCCGAGGGTCGCGCCCTTGAAGTTGCCGAGACCGCCCATGATGACGATGGCGAACGCCTTCAGCGCCGCCATGTTGCCCATGGTGGGTATGACCACGAAGACCGGACCGAGCAGGGCGCCGGCGGCCGCCGCGAGGCCCGAGCCCATCGCGAACGTCGCGGTGTAGATGGCGTTGATGTTCACCCCCATGAGCGCCGCGGTGTCGGTGTCCTGGAAGGTGGCGCGCATGGCCTTGCCGAGGCGCGTGCGGTGGATGAGCAGATGCGCGCCCGCGATGAGCAGCACCGCGACCCCGAACACGAAGACGCGGGTCCACGACACCGACACCGGTCCGAGCACCAGCGGCTCGGCGGGGAAGGGCGTGTTGACGGACTTCGCGATGCCGCTCCACACGAGCTGCTCGGTGTTCTGGAGCACGATCCAGGCGCCGATCATGATGAGCATGGTGGTGTCGATGTGCGCGCCGCGCAGCGGGCGCAGCAGCGTGAGCTCGATGGCTGCGCCGAGCCCGACCCCGAGCGCCACCGCGATGACCAGCGCGAGGAAGAAGTTGGTCTCCAGCACCATCACGAACAGGAACATCATGTAGGCGCCGAAGGTGTAGAGCTCGCCGTGGGTGAAGTTCACGACGCGCATGATGCCGAAGATGAGGGTGAGGCCGATTCCGAGCAGCGCGTAGGTGCCGCCCAGGATCAAGGTGTTGAGCAGATGCTGAAGGAGCTGGTCCACGGGGGTCGCCTCCGGCCCTCGTTCACCCCGGGGCGATGCGGCCCGCGCTCGCCCTAATGCGCAGCCCCTGGGTCCGGGGGGACCCAGGGGCTGGTGGTGTGGTTGTCGTTCTAGAGGGTCAGGACGCGAAGTCCGGCAGGGCGACCTTGCCGCCCTTCACCGTCACCACGTACACATTGGGGATGTTCTGCGCGCTCTCCTTGCCCGCAGGCCCCTGCTTGATGAAGCTGATGTCCCCGTTCACCCCGGCCACCTCGACGCCCCACAGCGCGTCGCGGATCGCCTCGGGCTCGGCCTTGCCGGCGACGCGGATGGCCGTCGCGATGGTCATGATGCCGTCGTAGCCGCGGAAGCCCTCGGTGAGGCCGGCGAAGTTGTAGTCGCGCTTGTTCCACTCGTTCACGAAGCGGGTGGCCACGTCCGGGTTCGGCGCCGACTCCGGGAACCAGGGTGCGAAGAACAGGATGTGGAACGAGCCTTCCGCCGCGCTGCCCGCCTGCTCGATGAGCTGGTCCGGCGACGACGACCCGCCGGTGGTGATGATGCGGTGGGGGAGGCGCAGCGCCTTGGCCTGCTTGAGCACCAAGGTGATCTGCTCGACCCCCGTGGTCAGGAACAGCGTGTCGCCGCCCGAGCTCTTGATCTTGGCGAGCTGCGCGCTCAGATCCGTGGCTCCTGCATCCATGGACTCCCGGACGCCGACCTCGACTCCGTGCTGCTCGAGCATGGCCGAGAACTGCTCGCTGGCGCCGAGGCCCCAGTCGTTGTTGACCACCAGGAAGTCCGCCTTCTTGATGCCGAACTTGTCGACGAAGCGCTCGAAGGCCTGGGCTTCCATCTGGGAGGTCGGGCTGATGCGGAATATCCAGGGGTTGCCCGAGGTCGTGATCTTGCCCGAAGAGGAGGTCTCCACGAGCATGGGAACCCCGTACTCCATGAGCTTGGGCATCACGGCGAGCGTGTAGGTGGAGCTCCACGCGCCCATCATCACCGGGACCTTGTCGCGTACGATGAGCTTCTCCGCCGCGGCCACCGCTTCCTTCGGATTGCTCTTGTTGTCCTCGATGATGAGCTCGACCTTCTTGCCGAGCAGGCCGCCGCTCGCGTTGAGCTCGTCCGCCGCGATCCGCGCCCCTTGGGCCACGTAGTTGCCGGAGGCGGCGACCGCCCCCGTGAGGGGCTGGTTCACGCCTATCTTGATGACGTCCTGCGATTGCGCACCGGGCACCGCGACGAGCCAGGCGGCCCCGGCCAGCGCGATGGTTGAGGCTCTAAGCCAGTTGTGCATGGCACTTCTCCCTCGAATTGTTATTCGGGTTCCCGCTCGAGCGCCGTTCCATGGAGCCCGGTGCGGGGGTGAGGACACTGCGCATATCGGGGCCTCCTCCTACCCCGATGTGAGGCGACCCACCCCTTGGCGGCGGCATGCCGTGTCCGCGTTGGAGACCGCCGGAGCCCACCGCACAGCGGGCCAGTGGGTCACTTTTACTAACATACTAACGATAGGCTAACCGCCGTGGGATAATCAATAGCCTGCACCGCGGCGCCGCGGAACGAGGATGCCGCATCGCGGTAGAGCCGGCAACGCGCCACTTGACGCTCCGTGGCGGGCGCCCTTCGGAGGAGAAAAGGGGACATTCTGATTCCTGATTCCCCACGACTCTCAGCCAGGTTGGCGGGGCGGGGAAAAGTGGGGTCAGACACTACTTTCCTTGGCCACAGTGCTACAA
>CAZPFD010000173.1:0-8723 GCA_964585725.1 uncultured Ectothiorhodospiraceae bacterium
GATTCCCGGGCGCTCCAGGGCATGGGCCTGGGCTACGCCACGAGCAACCGCGGTGCGTGCCACCTCAAGCACGACGTGTTCGCCGAGGACATGGAGGATCAGAGCGGTCGCGGCAAAGCGCAGCCGTGCAAGGACTCCCAGGACCGCATCGCGACCATCGACTCCACCGGGCTGTGCCTCTTCACCACCGCCGCCTGGGGCATCGAGGAATACCAGCGCCAGATCGACGCCGCCTGCGAGGGCGAGTGGTCGGTGGAGCGCCTGCTCGAGACCGGCGAGCGCATCTGGAACCTGGAGCGGCAGTTCAATCTCGCGGCGGGCCTGAGCGGTGCCGACGATCGCCTCCCCGATCGCATGCTCAAGGATCCGGCGCCCTCGGGCACGGCCAAGGGACGCGTCAACGAGCTGGACAGGATGCTGCCCGAGTACTACGCGCTGCGCGGCTGGACGCCCGAAGGCGTGCCCACGCCCGAGACGCTGGCGCGCCTCGGCCTCAGCGAGTAGCGGGAGGTCTTCGCGCCGTGCGCTACCTCATCGCCGGAGCCGGACCCGCCGGTGTCATCGCCGCCGAGAACCTGCGCAAGGTCGATGCGCAGGGCTCGATCACGATCATCGGCGACGAGCCCGAGCCGCCCTACTCGCGCATGGCGCTCCCCTACCTGCTGGCCGAGCACATCGGCGAGGACGGCACGTACCTGCGCCATGGGCCCGGACACTACGAGAAGCTCGGCATCGAGGTGCGCCGCGCCCGCGTGGACGCGGTACACACCCGGGACAAGACCGTGACCCTCGATGACGGAGCCTCCCTGGCCTGGGATCGCCTGCTCGTCGCCACCGGCTCGCGCGCCAGCCGCCCGCCCCTCCCGGGCATGGACCTGCCCGGGGTCGAGAGCTGCTGGACGCTGGCGGACGCGCGGCGCATCGCCGAGCGCGCCAGGCCCGACTCCCGGGTCGTTCTCATGGGGGCGGGCTTCATCGGCTGCATCGTGCTCGAGGCCCTCGCCGCGCGCGATGTCGCGCTCACGGTGGTGGAGACCGAGGCGCGCATGCTTCCGCGCATGATGGACGAAACCGGCGGCGACATGATCAAGCGCTGGTGCGAGCGCCACGGCGTGAAGGTGCTGACCGCCACCCGCGTGCAGGCCATCGAGACAAAGGGCGGCGCGCTCGAGCTGGCCCTCGACGACGGCGGGTCGCTGGCGGCCGACCTGGTGGTGTGCGCAACGGGCGTGCGCCCCAATCTCGATCTGTTGGACGGCACCGGGGTCGAGACCGACGTCGGAGTCCTCGTGAACGAGCACCTCGAGACCAGCGTCCCCGGCATCTTCGCCGCGGGCGACGTCGCCCAAGGCCCGGACCTCTCCACCGGGAAGCGCGAGGTGCACGCCATCCAGCCCACCGCGAGCGAGCACGGGCGCATCGCGGCGCGCAACATGGCGGGGCTGACCACCCCCTTTCGAGGCAGCCTTTCCATGAACGTGTTGAACACGGTCGGGCTCATCTCGAGCTCGTTCGGGTTGTGGCAGGGCGTGGACGGCGGCGAGCGCTCCGTCGCCGCCGACGCCCAGCGCTTCAAGTACCTGCGCCTCGAGTTCGCCGACGACCGCATCGTCGGCGCCCTGGCCCTGGGCCTCACCCAGCACGTCGGCGTCATCCGCGGCCTGATCCAGACCCGGGTGCGCCTCGGTGCCTGGAAGAATGCCCTCATGCGCAACCCGCACCGGGTGATGGAGGCCTACCTCGACCGCACGCAGGGAACCATCGCGTAGCGCGGGATGTAATCCCGCCGACAGCGGCGCTGATTACGCCCTGCAAGGCATCGTGAAACGAAGCATTTCATCGCGAGGCCCCGCTTCGTAGATCGTATGCGACAAAGCAAAGGCGCCGCGTGGCGTCGAGATTTCGTCATGAAGATCACCGTGAAGGCGACCGGCCTCCTCGCCAAGCACCTGCCCACCGGAGCCGAGGGCAACGCCGCAGAGATCGAGGTCGGCGAGGACGCGACCCCGGCCGACGTCATAGCCCGGCTCGGGATGCCCGGCGAAGGCCGTTACCTGGTGGCGGTCAACGGCAGCGTCGTGCCCAGAGCGGAGCACGGCACCCACCGGCTCGGCGAGAACGACACCCTTGCCATCATGCCTCCCATCCGCGGGGGCTGACGGGCGTCATCCTTTGCGGGCTCGCGAGCCCCTGTCGGGCGTCGCGTTCCCCCGTGCGTTCGTAGGACGGCGTCGTCCGCAGGCGCGGCAAATCGGCACTCGGGAGCGCTGGACGTAGGCAAGACGAGCCCCACGCCGCGGAGAAGCAGCCTTCGTGAACGTCGCGATCCTCAGCTCGACGAAGCTTCCCGGCTTCCTGGGAGAGGATCACCCGAACGAGCAGGCTCTGTTCGCCGAGGACGATCTGCTGGCGGCCGCCTTCGGGGAGCTCGGTGCAACGGCCGAACGCATCCCCTGGCGCAAGAAAGGCGTCGACTGGGCCGCCTACGACTTGGCCTTGATACGCAGCACGTGGGACTACATCGACGACGTCCCGCGCTTCCTTCAGGCGCTTGCTCGGATAGAGAAAAGCAAATGCCTTCTCGTCAACCCGCTCGAGACGATCAGATGGAACGCGGACAAGCGTTATCTCCGGGTGCTTGCAAGATCCGGCGTGAGGATCGTACCGACTACCATCGTCGAGCCGGACCGAGACGTCGAGTCAATACTGGATGACTTGCAGGATCTGTCCGGCGGATTCATCCTCAAACCGATCGTAGGGGTGGGTGCATTCGGTACAAGACGGCTCACCGGACCGGACGACGTGGCCAGGGAGCTGACGAAGGAGAGGAGAACGGCTGCACATATCGTCCAGCCGTTCGTCAAATCGATCGAAACGGAAGGAGAGTGGTCGTTCGTCTTCGGCGCGGGACAGTTTCTGTATTCCGTGCTGAAGGTTCCGGCCCCGGGAGACTTCCGGGTGCAGGTCATGTACGGCGCTCGCACCGAGCCCCGGGTACCTTCTCCGGAGGATCTGCGCGCGGCACAGGCATGCTTTCGCGCGCTTCCGGCCCCAGCTCATTTGGCTCGGATCGACATGGCGCGCCTGCCGAATGGGAGTCTCGCACTCATGGAAGCAGAATTGATCGAGCCGCAGTTGTTCTTCTTCGACGTGCCTGCCGCTGCAGAGCTGGTGGCGCGAGCGACTCTGCAACTCACCGCGGGACGGTAGAAGGGGCGGTCTGGGACGTTCTGACTCCTGCCTACCGACGAAGCCCAGCCCGATCCGCGAGCTTCGTCAGGAGCCAGGACGCGCACACCGCCACAGGACCTCGGGCCTCATGACGCACAGGTCGTCTCGAAAGTGCAATCCCAACAGCCTCGATACGTCAACTGCGACACCCTTTCACTCCGGCTGCTCACCCCCACGATTCGCCGTCCGGGTTTCCGCTATACTGGTGCGCCCGCCCCGGGGCGGGTCTCTCTCCGCCGGACCCGCCACCGCGGTGCAGGCGTTCCAATTCGCTCCATCCGCCGCCGCAGGACGGAACGTCCGACACGCGGCGGCGAGGAAGAAAACGTCCATGAAAGAGCTCATCCTGCACCACTATCCGCAGTCCCCGGTCTCGGAGAAGGTACGGGTCGTGCTGGGGATCAAACGATTGTCATGGCGCTCCGTGCACATCCCCCGGCTGCCCCCCAAACCCGACCTGATGCCCCTGACCGGGGGCTACCGCCGCACGCCGGTGATGCAGGTGGGCGCCGACGTCTACTGCGACAGCCAATGCATCATTCGCGAGATCGAGCGCCGCTGGCCGGAGCCGACTCTGTATCCCGGCGGTGCGGCGGGCACGCCCTGGGGGCTCAGTCGCTGGACCGACGGCCTGCTGTTCACGCTCGCGGTGTCGCTCGTCTTCGGCGCCCAGGCCGACGAGCTGCCGCGGGAGTTCGCCGAGGATCGCGGACGGCTCTATTTCGGGCCCGCCTACGACCTCCAGGCGCTGAAGCGGGATCTGCCGCACATACTCGCGCAGCTGCGCCCCCAGCTCGGTTGGATCGAGCAGCGGCTTTGCGCTGGCCGCGCCTTCATACCGGGGGATGAGCCCGGTCTTCCCGACGCTCTTTGCTATTGCGTGGTGTGGTTCGTTCGAGGCCGCTACGCCGGCGGCGCCGAGCTGCTCGGACAATTCCCGCATCTGGTGGCATGGGAAGAGCGGGTGCGCGCCATCGGCCACGGACAGCCGCGCTCGATGACGGCAGAGGAGGCCCTCGACGTGGCACGGGCCTCGGCGCCGGAAACCGCGGTGCGCGAGGATCCCGGCGATCCGCAGGCGCTCTCGCCGGGCATGCGCGTCGGTGTGACGCCGGATGACATCGGCGGCGACCCGACCGTCACCGGCGCCGTCGTCAGCGTGGGCGCCGAGGAGATCGCCATCCGCCGCCACGATGAACGCGTGGGCGATATCGCCGTGCACTTTCCCCGCGTCGGCTACCGCGTGAGCCCGACATGAGCGCGGACCAGGTGGTCCGACCGCACGGCGGCGCCTCCCAGCGAGAACGCCTTACCGCGGCATGAGCTCGGGCCAGTTCGCGTCCCCCTGCCGGATGTACGTCCGCATGTCCTTCTCCCACTTGCGTTTGACGCCGTGGGAGTAGTTCAGGTAGAGCTTGTCCTCGTGCACCGTCCACGCCGTGGGGTCCACCGACGCCAGGTAACCCTGGCTGGCGGCGTAGGCGCAGTAGCCCCCGTACTGCGGCGCAAACCTCTCCGGCGCCTTCCGGAACATGGCGAGGTGCTCGGCGGAGGAGAAACGCCATTCGACGCCCCGCCATTCCAACGAGCGCCCCGCGTCGCCTTCGACGGCACGACCCTCGGTGAAGTAGGCGACCGCGTCGTAGCCGCGGATGGCCGCACCCCGATGCGTGAAATAGGCGTCCTTGGCGAGGACCGCACCGCACACGAGGAGCAGCACGCTGAAGACCAGGAACCGCTGAGTCGCCCTTCGTGTATTCATGCTCTTGCTCCCGCCGGATTTGCTCCATTAGAGCGCCGGCCGGCGCCCGAATTCATCACGAATGCTTAACTTTTGGTTCGGGGATTTCCGGCCGGGTGCGGCGGGATTTCATCCCGCCCTGCGCGGCACATACCCGGGATCCCATCTCCGAGGGTGCTGGTCGGCACGGTCCGGAAATCCGCGGAGAAGCCGACCCAGATCGAGCCCGCGCCGGGGCGTGGAACGGTGAAGCCGCACCGCTGTCGAAAAGGGTTGCCGTCCGCAGGACGCCCATCGGGATCTGAGCGCTCGCCCGGCGCCGGCCGGGGCGCGCGGCCGCATGGCACCACGGCAAACAGGGAGCACGCTTGAGCCCGCACGACGACCCCGCCGACGACCGCATCCCGCTGCTCTCCCGCGCGGTGCTGGTGCGCCGCTCGGAGCTGCCGGGCCTCGTGGGCGGGTTCCTGTATTTCTTCTTTCTGCTCTGCAGCTACTACATGCTGCGCCCGGTGCGCGACGAGATGGGCGTCCGGGGCGGAGTGGAGAACCTTCAATGGCTGTTCACCGCCACTTTCTTCGCGATGCTGGTCGCGGTGCCGATATTCTCTGCGCTGGCATCGCGCTTTCCGCGCCGGCGCCTGATCCCGGCGGTGTACGGGTTCTTCATCGCCTGCATCTTCGGCTTCTGGGGGTGGCTCGAATCGGGCGTCGCGAGTCTCTGGGCCGCGCGCACCTTCTTCGTGTGGCTGAGCGTCTTCAACCTGTTCGTGGTGTCCGTCTTCTGGTCGTTCATGGCGGACACCTTCGATCACCGCCAGGCGGCGCGCCTGTTCGGCGCCATCGCCGCCGGCGGCAGCGCCGGCGCCATCCTGGGCCCCGGGATCACCGCCGGTCTGGCTGCGGAGATCGGTCCCGCGCCGCTGCTGCCGCTGGCAGCGGGGGTGCTGGCCCTCACTCTGCCCTGCATGTTCGGCCTGGCGCGCTGGTCGCACCGGCGCCGCGATGGCGGCCCGCAAGCCGGCGCGGCGGAGCAGCCGCTCGGGGGCGGGGTCCTCGAGGGCGTGCGGGCCGTGGCCGGCTCGCGCTACCTGATCGGCATCTGCCTGTTCATCTGGCTCTACACCACGCTGGCCACCTTCCTCTACTTCAGCCAGGCCGAGATCGTGAAGGCGGCGATTCCGGACAGCGGCGAGCGAACCTCGGTGTTCGCCGCCATCGACCTGGCCACCAACACGCTCACCGTCGGCATCCAGCTCTTCGCCACCGCGCGACTCGTGGAGCGCGTGGGACTGGCGCGCACCCTGGCGCTGGTGCCCGCGCTGGTCGCCTTCGGGTTCCTCGCCCTGGCGGCGGCGCCGGCCCTGGCCGTCATCGCCACCGTGCAGGTGGTGCGCCGTGCGGGGAACTACGCGCTGGCGCGACCCGGAAGGGAGATGCTGTTCACGGTGGTCTCGCGCATGGAGAAGTACAAGGCCAAGAACTTCATCGACACCGTGATCTATCGCGGCGGCGACGCCATCGCCGGGTGGGCCTTCACCGGCCTCTCCGCCGCCGGGCTCGGCCTGCGCGGCACCGCACTGGTGGCGGTGCCGCTGGCGCTGGCGTGGCTGGTCGTCGGTTACTGGCTGGGTCGCGGCCACCGGGCTCGGGCCCTCGCGCTGCAGGAGGACCTTCGCAATGATCGATCCCCGTTACCGGAAACGCTCTGACATCGCACGCTGCACGCGCCGCACTTTTCTCCGCGCGACCGGCGCCGCCGGGGCGCTGGCGGCGCTCGGCCCGCTGGCATCCGCGCGCGCCGCGGCCGGGGGAATGCGCCGCCGTCCCATCCCCTCGTCCGGAGAGCAGATCCCCATCGTCGGGCTCGGCTCGGCGCGCACCTTCAACGTCGATCCCGCGGACGAGGCGGCCCTGGAGCCGCTGGCCGGGGTGATGCGCAACTTCTTCGACGGCGGCGGGCGCGTGGTCGACAGCTCGCCCATGTACGGGCGCTCGGAGCAGGTCATCGGGACGCTGGCCGCGCGGCTCGGGATCGCCGGCGAGCTGTTCATGGCCACCAAGGTCTGGACCCGCGGCGAGGCCGAGGGCATCGCCCAGATGGAGCGCTCGGCCGAGCGCATGGGCGTCGCCCGCCTCGACCTCATCCAGGTGCACAACCTGGTCGACCTGCGCACCCAGCTCGCGACGCTCAAGCGCTGGCGCGACGAAGGACGAGTACGCTACATCGGCATCACTCACTCGAGCTCCCGCAGCCACGACGAGCTCAGCGCCGTCGTCGAGTCCGAGCCGCTCGACTTCGTGCAGCTCAACTACAACATCCTCGAGCGCAACGCCGAGCGGCGTCTGCTGCCGGCCGCCGCGGAGCACGGTGTGGCCACGCTTATCAACGAGCCCTTCGAGAAGGGCAGCCTGTTCCGCCGCGTGCGCGGCCGCAAGCTGCCGGAGTGGGCCGCGGAGTTCGACTGCCACAGCTGGGCCCAGTTCTTTCTGAAGTACATCCTGGGCCACCCCGCCGTCACCTGCGCCATCCCGGCGACCAGCAAGCCGAGGCACGCCGCGGACAACGTGCGCGCGGGTCACGGCGGCCTGCCCGACGCGGCGCAGCGCGAGCGCATGGCGCAGGCCCTGGCGGCTCTCTGAGCCGGCGCCGCGCAGGCGCGGCGCCCGAATGCGGGCTATACTGCGGCGCTCGGCGACCAGCACGAGAGAGGGGGGGAAGACGATGCTCCAGACCACCATCGCCGGCAGCCTGCCGAAGCCCTTCTGGCTGGCGGAGCCCGAGAAGCTGTGGGCGCCGTGGCGCCTCGAGGGAGAGGAGCTCGCGCGCGGCAAGGAAGACGCGGCGCTTCTTTGGATCAAGGAGCTGGAGGACGCCGGGATCGGCATCGTCACCAACGGCGAGCAGTTCCGCGTTCACTTCGTCCACGGCTTTCTGGAATCCATCGAAGGGATCGACTGGAACAAGAAGACCCCGATGGGGATCCGGGACAACCGCTATGTGGCGGAGGTGCCGACGGTCACCGGCGCCGTTCGACGCGCCGGCTCCGTACACGGCGATGAGGTGCGTTTCACCCGCGCGCATACCCGGCACCAGCTCAAGTTCACCCTCCCCGGCCCCATGACCATCTGCGACACCATCGCCGACGAGCACTACGGCCGGCGCTCGGATATGGCCATGGCCTTCGCCGCGCTCCTCAACGAGGAGGCGCGCGAGCTCGAGGCGCTCGGCGTCGATTTGATCCAGTTCGACGAGCCCGCCTTCAACGTCTTCATGGACGACGTGAAGGCGTGGGGCATAGACGCCCTGCACCGCGCCATCGAAGGGCTGCGGTGCAAGACCGCCGTGCATATCTGCTACGGCTACGGCATCGAAGCGAACATCGAGTGGAAGAAGACGCTCGGCGCCGAGTGGCGCCAGTACGAGGAGATCTTTCCCGCGCTCAACCAGAGCCGCATCGATCAGGTCTCGCTCGAGTGCGCCAACTCGAAGGTGCCGCTCTCGCTGCTGGGCCTGCTCAAGGACAAGGAGCTGATGGTGGGCGCCATCGACGTCGCGTCCCTCGACGTGGAGACGCCCGAGCAGGTCGCCGCCACCCTGGAGTCGGCGCTGGAGTTCGCGGACCCCGCGCGCGTGCTGGCGTGCACCAACTGCGGAATGGCGCCGCTGCCGCGGGCCGTGGCCCGGGGCAAGATCGGGGCTCTGGCGGCCGGCGCGGCCCTGGTGCGCGAGCGCCTCGGCCGCCGATGA
>CAZPFD010000174.1:0-8605 GCA_964585725.1 uncultured Ectothiorhodospiraceae bacterium
CTGCGACCAGCGGATTAAAAGTCCGATGCTCTACCGACTGAGCTAACGGCCCGTTGCGAATCGACGCCGGCGGGGAGCGCGGATGATAACGCACCCGCCGGGGATGACAACCTGGCGCCCCGGCCCTGCCCGCCGTCTTGCCGGTCGCGGTGTGTCCGGGCGCCGCCCCTCGAACATATATAACAGCCTCCCGCCCGGGGCCAGCTCGCAGCCTCGGACCGGGGCGGTTGCGGTCCCGAGGCCCCGCCCGCGCGCACGTATGTACTTGAAAAACCCCGGGCCGGACCTTATGTTGCAGGGCACCGTCACGGCGTCGTGCGACAACAGGAACAGGAATCATGCCCATCTACGAATACGAGTGCGGGGAATGCGGCCATCGCCTCGAGGCGCTTCAGAAGATCAGCGAGCCCGCCTTGAAGGATTGCCCCGAGTGCCATCGGCCCGCCCTGGAGAAGCTCATATCGCCGGCCGCCTTCCACCTCAAGGGAACCGGCTGGTACGCCACC
This sequence comes from uncultured Ectothiorhodospiraceae bacterium, assembly GCA_964585725.1. Classification (GTDB taxonomy): domain Bacteria; phylum Pseudomonadota; class Gammaproteobacteria; order HK1; family HK1; genus CAZPFD01. The sequence goes on from CAZPFD010000174.1 coordinate 507, forward strand.
GACTTCCGCGACAAGGGCAAGGGGAAGGACAAGAAGCCGGAGGCCGGCGCCAGGTCCGAGGACGGGGAAAAGTCGGAGAAGGCGGCCAAGGGCAACGGCGCCGACAAGGGCGCCCCGGAGAAAGGCGGCTCCGACAAGGGATCGTCCGCGAAGGGCGACCCGACAAAGAGTGATTCCGGCTCCAAGTCCGCCTCCGCGCGCTGAGCCCGTGACCCACCGCGCGGTCTGATGACGCCAGCGCGGCGCCTGCGGGGTGCCGCCTCATCCTATGCGCAAGTATCTCATCGCCGGCCTGCTCGTCTGGCTCCCCCTGGGGATCACGTTGCTGGTGGTCAAGCTCCTGGTCGACTTCATGGACCGGATCCTGCTGCTGCTGCCCCCGGGCTGGCGCCCCGAGGCGCTCCTGGGCTTCAACATTCCGGGCCTGGGGTTCGTGCTCGCGTTCGTGGTTCTGCTCGTCACCGGGGCCCTGGTCGCGAATCTGGTGGGGCGCAAGCTGGTGAGCCTGTGGGAGTCGGTGCTCGCCCGCATTCCCCTCGTGCGCACCATCTACAGCGCCGTGAAGCAGGTGGCGGAGACGCTGCTCGCGCCGGGCGGGCGCTCCTTTCGCAAGGTGCTGCTGGTCGAGTATCCGCGCAAGGGCATGTGGTCCCTCGCCTTCGAGACCAGCGGCGCCACGCTCGGTGAGGTGCAGGAGAAGACCGGCCGCGAGGAGATGGTGAGCGTGTTCGTGCCCACCACGCCCAACCCCACGTCCGGCTATGTCGTCATGCTGCCGCGGCGCGAGATCATCGAGCTCGATATGAGCGTCGACGAGGGCATGCGCTTCATCATCTCCATGGGCGTCGCGGTGCCGGCGTGGCCGCGGCGGATTGAACGCCGGAAGGACGCGGTTGCGGCCGAGAGCCCCACCCCGTAACATCGCCGCGCGCGAGCGCTTTTCCCCACACCCATGCGATCACACTACTGCGGGCACATCGACGAGGGGCACCTCGGCGAGGACGTCGTCCTTTGCGGCTGGGCGAACCGGCGCCGCGATCACGGCGGCGTCATCTTCGTCGACCTGCGCGACCGCGAGGGCCTGGTGCAGGTGGTGATCGACCCCGAGACGCCCGCCGCCTTCGCGCAGGCCGAGCGCGTGCGCAACGAGTACGTGCTCAGGGTCGAGGGCCGCGTGCGCCGGCGCCCCAAGGGCACCGAGAATCTCTCGCTGCCCACCGGCAAGGTGGAGGTGCTGACCCGCGAGCTCACCATCCTCAACACGGCCGAGACGCCGCCCTTTCAGCTCGACGAGGAGGACGTCTACGAGGAGACGCGGCTGCGCTTTCGCTACGTCGATCTGCGCCGCCCGATCATGCAGCACCGGCTGCGCACCCGCGCGCGCGTCACCCGCGTCATGCGCCAGTTCCTCGACGCCCACGGCTTCGTCGACGTCGAGACCCCGATGCTGACCAAGGCCACCCCCGAGGGCGCACGCGACTACCTGGTGCCGAGCCGCACCCATCCCGGCAAGTTCTTCGCCCTGCCCCAGTCGCCGCAGCTGTTCAAGCAGCTCCTGATGATGTCGGGGCTGGACCGGTACTACCAGATCGTGCGCTGCTTCCGTGACGAGGACCTGCGCGCCGACCGCCAGCCCGAGTTCACCCAGCTCGATCTCGAGCTCTCCTTCACCGATGAGGAGGGGGTGATGGAGATCATGGAGCAGATGATGCGGGCGCTGTTCGCCGAGGTGCTCGGCGCGAAGCTGCCGGACCCGTTCCCGCGCCTGAGCTACCAGGAGGCGCTGGCGCGCTTCGGCACCGATCGCCCCGATCTGCGCATTCCGCTGGAGCTGGTGGAGATCGGGGACCTGGTCGAGTCGGTGGAGTTCAAGGTGTTCTCCGGCCCCGCGAAGGATGCCGAGAGCCGGGTGGCGGCGCTCAGGCTGCCGGCGGGGGGCGAGCTGCCGCGCTCGCTCATCGACGAGTACACCCGCTACGTCGGTCACTACGGTGCCAAGGGGCTCGCCTATATCAAGGTCAACGAGCGCGCGCGCGGGCGCGACGGGCTGCAGTCGCCCATCGTCAAGTTCTTCGACGACGCGGCGCTCGCGGGCGTCCTCGACCGGGTGGGGGCGCAGGACGGAGACCTCGTCTTCTTCGGCGCCGACAAGGCCGGGGTCGTCAACGACGCGCTGGGCGCGTTGCGCGTACGGCTCGGGCATGAGCACGGGCTGGTGGAGGAGGGCTGGCGGCTGCTGTGGATCGTGGATTGGCCCATGTTCGAGTGGGATCCGCGGGAGCGGCGCTGGCAGGCGCTGCACCATCCGTTCACGGCGCCCGCGGTCGACGATCCGGCGGCGCTGGAGGCCTCGCCCGGGTCGTGCCGCTCGCGCGCCTACGACATGGTGCTCAACGGCACCGAGCTCGGAGGCGGCTCGGTGCGTATCCATCGCCCGGACATCCAGAGCGCGGTGTTCCGGGTGCTCGGCATCGACGAGGAGGAGGCCCGCGCGCGGTTCGGGTTCCTGCTCGACGCCCTCAAGTACGGTTGCCCGCCGCACGGGGGTATCGCCTTCGGCCTCGACCGGCTGGTGATGCTCATGACCGGCGCGAGCTCCATCCGCGACGTCATGGCCTTTCCCAAGACCCAGACCGCCAGCGACCTGCTGACCGGCGCTCCCTCGCCCGCGGACGAGAATCAGCTGCGCGAGCTGGGCATTCGCCTGCGCAAGCCGCCGCCCGAGTGAGAATGTCGCCTGTTTCCGGCTAATGCAGCGCGGGCGGTCGCTCGCGCTGGCCCGTCCCGGGGGAGGCGTGGTGCAGGATCATCCGCCAGCCGTCGGCGGTCAGGCGATACACGTTGGTCGCGATCACCCGCGCATGCTGGCGCAGCTGCGCGCCGTGATGGATGTCCTCGTGCACGCAGTTGACGCAGAGCTGGGCGTCCTGAACGCTGTGCACGTCGGCGATCTCGAAGTGCATGGTGCCGCTGTTGGCGAAGATCTGGCGCCAGCTCTCGTACACGGCGGACCGCCCCTGGAGGCGCGGACCCGAGGGGTGCACGCAGACGATGGACTCGTCGTCGGCCCATACGGCCATCATCGCGTCCAGGTCGGCGCGCTGGAAAGCGCGGTAGAAGGCGGCCTCGGCGGCCTGGGGCGTGGCGTACACGGGGCGTTGCATGGGACGGCACCTGAGGTCGAAGCCGGCGCTCGCAGGTCAGCGCTATGGTAATGCATCCACCGAGAGTGATGCTGCTCGGCAGCGCCGGGGACTTCTCGGCCGTCGTGCTGCGCGCGCTGCTCCAGTCCCCCGCCTGCGTGTGCGCGGTGGTATCGCCGGGGGCGGCGGCGAGCGGCAGCGCTGCACGCCGGCCGCCCATGCCCGTGGCCGGGCCGGACGCGCTCTCCGTGCTGGCGGTGCAGGCCGGTATCGCGCACGAGCGCGTGGCCGGCCTCGCCCGCGACGATGCCGGGCCGCGCCTGGCGCGCCACCACCCGGATCTCATCGTGGCTGCGTGCTTTCCCTACATTCTGCCTGCGTGGGCTCTGGCCTTGCCGGCGTTGGGATGTCTCAACCTGCATCCGTCGCTGCTGCCGGCGTACCGCGGGCCGGCACCGATCTTCTGGCAGATGCGGGCGGGGGAGCGGCGTACCGGGGTCACCCTCCATTGGATGAGCGCCGCCGTGGACGCCGGGGACATCGTCGCGCAGCGGACCCACGCGCTGGCCGCCGGCGAGGCGGCGGAGGCGATCAACGTGCGCCTCGCGCGCTCGGGGGCCGGGCTCGTGCGCGAGTTTCTGGAGATGCTGGAGCGGGGTGAGACCCCGCCTGCGCGAGTCCAGGACGAAGCGGCGGCGAGCTACTTTTCCTGGCCGGACGCGGCGGCTTTCGAGCTCACCACGGCATGGCCGGCGGAACGTGCTTTTCGCTTCATTCGCGGGACCCGGGGCTGGGGCCGGCCGTACCGGATCCGGGGCCCAGCGCTCGCCCTCACGGTGCGCGGCGCGCGGGGCTTCGAGACCGGGGCGGATCCGGGCACGGCGGTGCTGCGCGAGGAGGGCGAGGCGCTGCGCATCGGGTTTCGCGGGGGCGTGCTGGAGGTGGCGGCGAGCGACGTTGTGGAGAGAGAGGGGAGGGAGCGACCGTGAACGCCACGTTGCAGAGCCCGCTGGTGCAGGGCGCGTTCAGCACCTTGATATTCCTTGTTCTGGTCGCGGCGGCGCGCTTCGCGCTGCTGCGCTACGTGGTGCAGCGCCGCACGCTGCCGCCGCACCAGCAGCGCTGGTGGACGGTGACCATCCGCAACGTGCTGGGGCTGGTCTTCGTCATCGGGCTTGTCTTCATCTGGGCCGAGGAGCTGCGCAGCTTCGCGGTCTCGCTGGTCGCCGTCGCTGTCGCCTTCGCCATCGTCACCAAGGAGCTGCTGCTGTGCCTCATCGGGACCACGCTGCGCACGCTGACGCGCTCGCACTCCATAGGTGATCACATCGAGATCGGGGACGCGCGGGCCGCCTACAGCGGCTACGTCGTGGACCAGACCATGCTCTCCACCACCATCGACCAGACCGAGTCCGACACCCGCGAGTACTCGGGCCGCCAGGTGGTGCTCCCGAACAGCCTCTTGGTGACTTCGCCCCTGACCACGGACTTCGTGGTGGGTGGATATACGATGCAGCTGCTGAGGGTGCCGCTCTCGGCGCGCGAGGACGTGGCCGGGGCCGAGCGCGCGCTGCTCGACATCGCCAACGAGGAGTGCGCGCCCGTGGTCGAGAAGGCGCGGCGGCACGGGAAGCGGCGGGCCCTGACCGCGACGACGCTCGAGCCGCACGTGAGCATCGACCTGCCGTCGCCCGACATCGTGCACCTGCTCCTGCGCATCCCCGTCTCGGCGCAGGAAGGCGGGCGCCAGGGGCAGACCATCCTGCGGCGGTTCCTGTCCGAGCGCGGGCGGGTGCCGCCCGTGGATACGCCGGCGAGCGGCTGAGCGGGCGCGAGCGCGCCGCGGTCCGGGAGCGGCGGCGGCCGGCCCGCCGGGAGGGTTGACGAGGGGACGGTGCGTGGCGAGCGCAGGGCGCTCAAAGGCCGCGTCGCGGGCCGCCTGCGCGGGAGCGGTTGCTCAGCGGCGCTTGGGCGGCTCCCCGGGGGCCTCGACCTGGCGCTTGCGCGCCTCGGCGAGCTGCTCGACGTCCGGGTTCCAGCCGGCGCAGAGCACCTCCTCCCCGTACTCGAGCTCGGCCGCGGGGGCCGGGGTCTCGTTCGCCGGCGGATCGCTCGGAGTGTTCACGGCGCCTCCTCGGTTCCTCTTGCGTCTTCTGGTTCTTATTCGCATTGTGCTTGTTGTTGTTCGACGAAGAGTATCCACACCGCCGGGGCGATTGCAAACCACCGTGGTTCCCGCGCCGCGGTCGCCTGGGAGACGCGCCTGGGAGGGTGTGGGTCGTTCAACGCGCTGCGCGCTCCCAGGGCCAACTTTGCCGGGATTTACGCTAACATTGCGCTTAAATTCGCGTAGCTGACGGGCTCGGTGCACCGCGCCCGGCACCCGGAGAGCCATGGCCGGACACAGCAAATGGGCGAACATCCGCTTCCGCAAGAGCGCGCAGGACGCCAAGCGCGGCAAGATCTTCACCAAGCTCCTGCGCGAGGTGAGCGTGGCGACGCGCGAGGGCGGGCCGGATCCGGACGCCAATCCGCGCCTGCGCCTGGCCTTCGACCGGGCCCTGGACGCGAACGTCCCCAAGGACACCATCGAGCGGGCCATCAAGCGCGCCGCGGGTGAGGTGGAGCTCAGCCGCATCGAGCAGGTGCGCTACGAGGGATACGGCCCGGGCGGCGTCGCCGTCCTGGTCGACTGCATGACCGACAATCGCAATCGCACCGCCGCCGACGTGCGCTACGCGTTCTCCAAGGCCGGCGGCAACCTGGGCACCGACGGCTCGGTCGCCTACCTGTTCAGCCACGTCGGGCAGCTCAGCTTCCCGCCCGGCACCGACGAGGACCGCCTCATGGAGGCGGCCCTGGAGGCCGCAGCGGAGGACGTGGTGACCAACCCCGACGGCTCGGTGGACGTGCTCACCTCGGTGGACGGCTTCGCCCGCGTGAAGCAGGCGCTGCTCGAGGCGGGGCTGCGGCCCGAGTACGCCGAGGTCACCATGCGCCCGTCCGTGAACGTGGCCGTGCCCTCCGACGACGTCCAGCGCACGGTGCAGCTCTTCGAGATGCTGGAGGAGCTGGACGACGTGCAGCGCATCTACTCCAACGCGGATCTTCCCGACGAAGTGGTGGAGCAATAGTGCCGGGGGTGCGCGCAGGGCCTGCCCGCGGCCGTGGTGGCACGGCGGGCCCGGCGTCGCGGGCCGTCCTCGCCGCGCATCTCTCCTCGGCAGGCGGGCCATTGCGGTGACGCGCATCCTCGGCATCGATCCGGGCTCCCGTACCACGGGCTACGGCGTCATCGACTTCCAGCGCAACCGGGCCACGCACGTGACCAGCGGGTGCATCGACATCGGCGGTGAGACGTGCCAGCGGCTGCGCCTCATCTTCGACGGCATCTCCGAGCTGGTGAGCGGCTACGAGCCGCAGGAGCTGGCGGCCGAGCAGGTCTTCGTGCACCGCAACGCGGCCTCCGCGCTCAAGCTCGGCCAGGCCCGGGGCGCCGCGCTGCTCGCCGGGGCGGTGCGCGATCTGCCCGTCTACGAGTACACGGCCACCCAGATCAAGCAGGCCGTCACCGGGCGCGGGCACGGCGCCAAGGATCAGGTGCAGCATATGGTGCGGGTGCTGCTGGCCCTCCCCGAGCCGCCGCGGGCGGACGCTGCCGACGCCCTGGCCGTGGCCCTGTGCCATGCGCACATGCGCTGGACCCTGGCGCGCATGCAGCGCCTGCGGCGCAGCGACGGCCGCGGGGTGCGGCCGTGATCGCCCCATGATCGCCTGGCTGCACGGGACGCTGCGCGCCAAGCGCGCGCCCCGCCTGGTGGTGGACGTGCACGGCGTGGGCTACGAGCTGGAAGCGCCGATGACGACGTTCTACGAGCTTCCCGAGGTGGGGCAGCCGGTGACCCTGCACACGCACCAGGTGGTGCGCGAGGATGCGCACCAGCTGTACGGATTCCGGCGCGAGGAAGAGCGCAACCTGTTTCGCATGATGCTGCGCGTGAGCGGCGTGGGCGCGCGCCTCGGGCTGGCCATCCTCTCGGGGATGGACGCGGCGGGGTTCGCGCGCTGCGTGCAGGAGGGCGACACCGCGAGCCTCGCCAAGCTGCCGGGCATCGGCAAGAAGACCGCGGAGCGCCTGGTGGTGGAGATGCGCGATCGCCTGGCGGGCGAGAGCGCCACGGCGGGCGCGGGCGTGGCCGCGCTCATGGACGTCGTGCATCCACCGGCGGCCGACCCGGTGAGCGAGGCGGTGAGCGCCCTGGTGGCGCTGGGATTCAAGCCGCACGAAGCGAGTCGCCAGGTGCGCGGGATCGAGAGCCGGGATCTGTCGAGCGAGGAGATCGTGCGCCGGGCCCTTCAGTCGCTCGTCAAGTAGTTGTACCCTCGTAGCTTCGTGCGAGGCCGTTCACCGACAGGTCGAAGAGCGCCAAAAGGGACAGATCTATTCTTCTCTATTCTTCCTCGATCCATAGGGGCTCAGATATCCCGGGGCGAAGAATAGATCTGTCCCCTTTTGGCGGGCGAAGCGAACCATGAGCGAATCCGAGCGTCTGGTCACCCCGGTCGCAAGCCCCCAGGACGAGGCGCTGGAGCGGACCATCCGCCCGCGGCGTCTGTCCGACTACGTGGGCCAGCCCGCGGTTCGCCAGCAGATGGAGATCTTCATCCAGGCGGCGGCGCGGCGCCGGGAGGCGCTCGATCATGTGCTCATCCACGGTCCGCCGGGGCTGGGCAAGACGACGTTGGCGCACATCATCGCCCACGAGCTCGGCGTCAACGTGCGCCAGACCTCGGGGCCGGTGCTGGAGCGGCCGGGCGATCTGGCCGCTCTGCTGACCAACCTCGAGTCGCACGACGTCCTCTTCATCGACGAGATGCACCGCCTCAACCCGGTGGTGGAGGAGATCCTCTACCCGGCGATGGAGGACTACCAGCTCGACATCGTCATCGGCGAGG
>CAZPFD010000175.1:0-3137 GCA_964585725.1 uncultured Ectothiorhodospiraceae bacterium
GCGGTCTCCACCACCCAGATGAGAGGCATGTCGAACACGGCCCTGGATATGGACGCGTACAGCAGCACGCCCATCATCGCCAGGACGAGATACATGGCGGCCCGGCCGACCACCCGATTCATGGCGTCGACGTAGCGGACGTAGAGTCTTACGGCTTTCGGCATTCTCTGCTTCCCGCCCCCGCCCGCAAGCTTGTTTCCTGCAGTCTCTCGTCCCGGAGGAGATCGAAAGACGACTTCCCCCCCAATGGGGTGGCTGTACCCGGGAACTGCGGGTCCGGCGTGCACGCCTGGCTGCCGGACCGCATCAGCAAAGCGCGGCAGGCGGGTTTCAGGCGCGGGCGCGACAGCGGCTCGGTGTCGTACGGCTGCAGGCGTTGCCGCTGTGGCTGCACAGCGCGCACCCCGGCCCCGGCGGTGCGCCTCCTTTCTTCTTCTCCTCAATGTCGGGCCGCAGGGGCGGCCCGCGCATTCATCCGAGCCAGGGTGCCGCCCGGGCTAGCCGAGCTTCAGATGAAAGCTCTTCGGGCGCGTCATGTGCTCGTAACCGATGATCGATAACGTGCAGCCGCGGCCGGTCTGACGAACGCCGGTCCAGGCCAGAGCCGGATCCAGGTAATCGCTGCGATTCATGAACACCGTTCCGGTCTCCAGGCGGTCGCCGATGCGCTCGGCGGCCTCCGCATCACGGGTCCAGATCGATGCGCTCAGTCCGAAGTCGCTGTCGTTCATCAAGCGCACCGCTTCCTCGTCGTCAGCCACGCGCATGACGCCGGCTACCGGGCCGAAGGTCTCCTCGGTCATGACGCGCATGCCGTGGGTCACGTCCACCAGCACCTGCGGGGCGAGGTAGGGACCCTCCCCGGTGTCCGCGGCGAATGCCGCCGTGTCCACCAGGGCGCGCGCGCCGCCCGCGACGGCTTCGGCCACGTGCTCGCGGACCAGATCCGCGGCCTGGGCGCTCACCAGCGGACCGAGCGTCGTGTCGGGGTCCAGAGGGTTACCGAGGCGCAGCGCCCGCACCTCGGAGACCAGCGCCTCGACGAATTCGTCGTAGATCGACCGGTGCACGTAGACCCGCTCTATCGCGCAGCAGGACTGACCCGCATTGAACATGGCGCCGTCGGCGACGCCCGCCGCAGCCGCGGCGACGTCGGCGTCGGCGCGTACGTAGGCCGGGTCCTTCCCGCCGAGCTCCAGCCCGATGGCCGGAAAGCCCCGGGCCTCCCCCACCACGCGCTGCACCGTACGGCCGGCGGCCACCGAGCCCGTGAAGCAGATGAGCCGTACGGCCTCGTGGCGCATGGCGGCGGCGGCGGCGTCATGGGTCATGTGCACGCACTGGAACACGTCCTCGGGCAGCCCGGACTCCGCGAGCAGCCGCTCGAGACGCTCGCCGCACAGCGCGGTCTGGCGCGCGTGCTTGAGCACCACGCTGTTGCCGGCGGCCAGCGCCGGCCAGATCGAGTTCACCGCCGTCAAGTAAGGGTAGTTCCAGGGCGCGATGGCGAGCACCACCCCTACCGGCTCGCGCCGGATGAACAGGCGGAACCCCGGCTTCTCCCGCGCGTCGATGTCCGCCAGCGCCCGCGGTGCGATCTCCAGCATGTAGCGGGCGCGCTCCTCGAAGCCGTTCACCTCGCCGCCGCCCTGGGAGATGGGGCGGCCCATGGACCAGGCCAGCTCCTCGGCGATCTCCTCGCGTTCAGCGGTGAAGCGCACCACCGCGGTGCTCACAATCCGCGAGCGCTCGCCGAGCGGCGTCTCGCGCCAGGCGCGCTGTGCCGCGCCCGCGCGCTGCACGGCGGCCACGACCTCCTCGGGGCCGGCCAGCGGCCGCTCGGCGTAGATGGACCCGTCCGCGGGGCTGACGATGCGCAGCATTTCCGACATGGCTGGCTCCTCACTCATTCCGGCGTGACGTAGGCCTGGGAGAGGCCTCCGTCGACGAGAAAGGGGGTGGCGGTGATGTAGGCGGCGTCGTCGCTTGCCAGGAAGGCGGCCGCGGCCGCGATCTCCTCCGGGTTGGCGAAGCGCCCCGGCGGCAGGTGGACCAGGCGCCGCGCAGCCTTCTCGGGGTCCTTGGCGAACAGCTCGTGGAGCAGGGGCGTGCTCACCGGGCCGGGACAAAGAGCGTTGACGCGGATGTTCTCGCGTGCGAACTGCACGCCCAGCTCCCGGCTCAGGGCGAGCACCGCGCCCTTGGAGGCCGTGTATGCGATCTGGGAGGTGGCCGCACCCATCACCGCGACGAACGACGCGGTATTGATCACGCTGCCGCCGCCGCGGCGCTGGAGATACGGAATCCCGTGCTTGCAGCAGAGGAAGACCGAGGTCTGATTGATGCGCAGGACCCGCTCCCACACCTCCAGACTCGTGTCCAGCACGGACCCGTCCTCCGGCGGGGAGATGCCGGCGTTGTTGAACAGAATGTCGATGCCGCCGAAATGCTCCGCGGCAGCGGCATACAGGTGCTCGACGTCGTCGTTGGCGCTGATGTCGGCGCGCACGAAGAAGCCGCCGACCTCGTCCGCGGCCGCCTGCCCGCTTCGCTCGTCGATGTCGGCGACGCAGACCCGAGCCCCCTCGGCGGCGAAGCGCCGCGCGCTGGCGAGCCCGATGCCGCTGCCCCCGCCGGTGATCACGGCGACTCTCTCGTGCAGCCTTCCCGTCATATTCACCGAGCCTCCCTCCAATGCGTCATCGCGCCGCGGACGCTACATGCGCTCGAAGCTCCTGAACAGCTCCCAGTCCGTCACCGCAGCGTCGAAGGCTTCCAGCTCGATACGCGCCATGTTCACGTAATGCTCCACGACCTCCTCGCCGAACGCCGCGCGCGCGATGGAGCTGGCCGCGAACCGATTACGGGCGTCGCGCAACGTCGTCGGCACCCGGGGCCCGTCGAGCTCGTAGGCATTGCCGACGGCGGCCTCCTCCAGCGGCAGCTCGTTCTCCATGCCGTGGAGCCCTGCCGCGATCATCGCCGCCAGCGCCAGGTAGGGGTTGACATCGCCGCCGGGCATGCGGTTCTCGATGCGCAGCGACCCATCGTGTCCGATCAGGCGCAGCGCGCACGTGCGGTTGTCGCGCCCCCAGACCAGGGTGGTGGGCGCAAAGCTTCCCTTGGCGAAGCGCTTG
>CAZPFD010000175.1:3147-8599 GCA_964585725.1 uncultured Ectothiorhodospiraceae bacterium
GTTGATGTTGGGCGCGAAGAACAGCGTCAGATCCGCCATCCCCGCGAGCAGACCGGCCACGAAGTGGCGCCCGAGGCCGGAGAGCTCGTGCCCGTCCGCCATCACCGCCTCGCCGCGCCGGTTGCGCACGCTCAGATGAACGTGGCACGAGTTGCCCTCGCGCTGGTCGAACTTGGCCATGAAGGTCAGCGAGCAGCCGTGCTGCACGGCGATCTCCTTGGCAGCGTTCTTGTAGACGACGTGCAGATCGGCCGTCTCCACCGCGGGCTGATACCAGAAGTTGATCTCGTGCTGGCCCCGGTTGCACTCGCCTTTCGAGTTTTCCACTCTGAACCCCGCGTCGCGCATGGCGTTGCGGATGGCGCGGATGAGCGGCTCGATGCGGGGGGTGTCGAGCAAGGCGTAATCGACGTTGTAGCGCGTCGCGGGGGTCAGGTTCCGGTACGCGCGCTCCCAGGCCTCATCGTAGGTGTCCCGGAACACGATGAACTCGAGCTCCGTGCCCGCCAGGGCGACGAGATCGCGCTCGGCCAGGCGCTCGACCTGCCGGCGCAGCACCTGGCGCGGCGAGACCGTCACCGCGGTGCCGTCCTCCCACTCCAGATCGCACAGCACCAGCGCAGTGCCCTCGAGCCACGGCAGGCGCCGCAGCGTCGACAGATCAGGTGCCAGAACGAAGTCGCCGTAGCCCGTGGACCAGGAAGCGTGCTGGTAGCCGGGGACCGGGTTCATCTCGACGTCGACGGCGAGCAGATAGGCGCACCCCTCGGCCTTCTTCTCCAGCACCACATCCAGGAAGTGCTCGGCGGTCAGGCGCTTGCCTTGGAGCCGTCCCTGCATATCGGCCATGGCCAGCACGACGGTATCGATCTCGCCTGCCGTGACCGCATGGCGCAGCGCCTCCAGAGTCAAGCGCCCTGCGCTGGTGTTATCGCTCATGGCGCGGGCTCCTCGCGCGGCCTCCTACCCAAACCGGAACACTGACGCGCGGGTCGTCAGAGTGCGGTGTTGCGTACGCAAAAGTACACAACTTGATAAAAACGCTCGTACGAGTACACTTGCGTACAAGTTTTCGGACAATGTACCAAACCGGTGCCCGTTGTCAAACTCACAGGCGAGAACGCTGAGGGCGCGAGCGGCGAATCCGTCGCCGAGCTCGTGCACCGCCGGCTCCAGCGGTTGACCCGGGGCGAGCGCAAGGTCGCGCGGACGCTTCTCACCCGCTACCCCATGGCCGGCCTGGAGCCACTGTCCGGGTTCGCCCAGCGCGCGGGCGTGAGCCATCCGACCATCCTGAGGTTCATCGCCAAGCTCGGCTACACCGGTTACCCCGAGTTCCAGGCCGCGCTACGCGGCGAGCTCGAAGCGCGATTCAAGTCGCCTCTGAGCAAGCATCACGCGCCGGACCTGCCAGGCACCGAGCCGCGCGCGCCGCGCGACGGCCTGAGCCAGTTCGCCGAGAAGACCTGCGCCAACATCCGCCAGTCGCTCGCAGGGCTGTCGCGGCGCGAGCTCGAAGCCGTGGCGGCGCTGCTCGCGGATCGGGCCAACACCGTGCACCTGCTCGGAGGGCGGTTCACCGACGCCATCGCGCTCTATACGTACATGCACCTGCGGGTGCTGCGACCCCGCGTGCTCCACGTCTCGGGTCCGCCGTTGTCGTGGTCGGAATACCTGCTCGACATGAATCGTCACGCGGTGCTCGTCGTGTTCGACATCCGGCGCTACCAGGAGGACGTCGTCACCTTCGCGGAGGAGGCAGCGAAACGGGGCGCGCACGTGGTGCTGGTCACGGATCAGTGGCTGTCGCCCATCGCCAGCGTCGCCGAGCACGTCCTCGCGATGCGCATCGAGGTCCCGTCGGCTTGGGACTCGTCGGCGGCGCTGTTGACGCTGATGGAGGCGGTCATCGCCCGACTCAACGAGCGTATCTGGCCGCAGCTCCAGAACCGCATCGCGGATCTGGAGCAGCTTCGTACTCAGTTCGAGAACCATTCCGCGGCCGCCAAGGATCGTCCCTGACGGACGCAAGGGACACACAGAAGAGCACTCCCCGGCGGATCGCGCATGCAATGGCGGCCTCGAAGGCCGGTGCACCGCGCGGCGCCCCGGATCGGTCCGGAGAGAAAGACCATGCGGGTGGGCATCTTGCAGTGCGACTCGGTGGCAGCGGATCTGCAGCCGGACTTCGGCGACTACCCCGACATGTTCGGGCGCCTGCTCGGCGCCGCCGACTCGGCGCTGTCCCTTCGCGCGTACGATCTCACCGCCGGAGAGATTCCCTCCGACCTCCGTGACTGCGAGGCGTGGCTCTTCACGGGCAGCAAGTGGAGCGTGTACGACGACGAGCCGTGGATCCGGCAGGCCGAGGCGCTGGCCCGACGCCTGCACGAAGCCCGCCGGCCGACCGTCGGCATCTGCTTCGGACACCAGCTCATCGCACAGGTGCTGGGCGGCCGTGTAGAGAAGCGTGGCTGGGGCGTCGGCGTTCACACCGTCTACATGCTCGGGCCGCGCAAGCCGTGGATGCAACCCCCGGCCGACGAGCTCGCCATGGTGGTGAGCCATCAGGATCAGGTCGTGGAGCTGCCCGCCGAGATGCAGCGTCTGGCGGGTCACGCCTTTTGTCCGAACGACATGACCCAGATCGGCGAGCACATCCTCACCATCCAGGGGCACCCCGAGTTCAGCCACGAGTACTCCGCTGAGCTGATGCGGCGCCGCCGCCGGATACTCGGCGAGGAGACCTACGAGAACGGCATGCGCTCGCTGTCGCGTCCCACCGACGAGCTCGTCGTGGCGCGCTGGATCCTCGCCTTCCTGCACGCGGCGCAGGCCGCGGGAGATCGCGAGCACGCACTGGCCTAATCGCGCTTCGGAGACGCCCTCAGGTCATCTCCCAGAGATTCGGCCATGCGTGGACCAACGCTGCACGCATCCGGCTAACCCGTTGACTGCGGCGCGTCGCGCGCGATGATCGCCGGACCGGCGCCCTTCCCCCAACCCGCAGCTTCAGAGACTCGATGGCCAGCCTCCGGAGGCACATGAGATGATTCCTTGCCAGGCGGTGGCCGATCCCGTTCAATGTCGTGCGGGAAACCGCCCCGACCGCCAGGAGAGCCGACATCCGATGAGAGACGAGAAGATTCCCGTGCGCGTCACCGCGACCGGAGACGTGATCGAGGTGGTCGTGCTGCGCAAGCGAGTCGATCGCATCGAGGTGGTGGTCGGCCAGGGCATCCACAACGTACGCTGTGAGCTGACCCCCACCCGCAACCGGCTCGCGTACGCCGGCACGGTGATGGGCCGCGAGATCGTCTACGAACGAACCCCCGAGCAGGTGCAGGCCGATATCGACCGTCTCAACCCGGCGCTCAAGAAATCGAGGCCCTGAGACCGACATCCGCGCTGCGCGGCGCACCGGGATCCCGGACAGCGCTCTGAGAAGAACCGACCTTCGGGCCTCTGGCAGTACCGCTGGGGCGGAGGACCGTGAACGGGCTTGCATTCATCCGCCCGATCCAAGAACGGGCTCTCCTGTAAGATTCGGGGGCGACGGAGCGGCCCTGGCGAGAGTTCCGGCCACGACGCGACATACGAGCAACCCGGACGTGTAAGGATATCCAGGGTTCGCGGCGGTTCTTCCACGGAATGCCATATTGCACCTGTTCGTCAAGGTTCGGAATCTCGGCACGCATAGCTTGCCAGAAAGCACTTTCATCTGTGCCCACCGGGCCGGCGCCATCCTCGCAAGTCTCGGAATAGCTGGCTCCGAACGAACCATCGGCGACCCGTGCATGCACGAGGGCATGGATGCCGCCCCAGGCGGGTTCGCCGATTTCCTGATCTTCACGGGGGCGCTCGCCCTCTTCCCTTTCGCTGAAATATGTCATGGCATTCAGAACCTCCACTTGCCGTATGCGCGCAAGAGGCGGGCGGTATCGTAATCATCAATCAAGGCAAGGCAGCCAGGGGTTTACGCCGCCTGCTCCATTGACCATGCTACGCGCTCAGCGACAAAGGCGGCAAAGGGCTCAATGTCCTGCTCAATGCTGGCGCTTTCGAGCGCGGCAAGATAGGTGTCGCGGTCCTCGACGCGGATGACCGTCCATGGGTAGCCGCCCGAGGCGAGCATGGCGTTCATAACAAACCGAGCCATCCGGCCGTTGCCATCCGGATAGGGGTGGATGTAGCCGAAGAGCCAATGACCGAGCACGGAACGCACTGAAGCTTCCGGCTCCTGTTCGAGCAGGTCAAACAGAGCAAGCATGGCATCGGGCACCGCTTCCCATCGCGGCGGCACATGGCGCGAGCGCCGCAGAAATACGGCATCGTTTCGGTAACCGGCGAGCGCCGAAGCGCGAATCAGGCCGGCAGTAACGCAGGGTTGGAACAGCTCGCGATACCAATCCTGGTGCGCGGCGCGGACCAGGTGAGCCGCATCGCTGCCGGTAATAACCTCCCTGACCGTGTCCCTGACGAGCTGGAAGGCTTGCCAGTACCCTCGCGCGGCGAGCGCATCGCGGTTCTGTCGGTCGGCATCATGGTTATCAGGGTCCCAGTCGCCGGATCGTACCCGTTCGATGAGTTCGGGAGTAACGCGATAGCCTTCGATCGATAGCGAGTGATAGGCGTCGCTCTGGTAGATCTCATCGACGAACCGCATATAGGCGTCCCGGTCGTTCGGGAGGCCGGGCGCCTCGGGGAAGGCGGCGATAACAGGCTCCCGGAAAGTTGCCCACACGGCTTCGAGACGAGAGGCAATCGGCGCCACGCTGCGGCTGACCGCAGCAAAGCTGTGGCGCGGCGCGAACGGATCGGTCTCACGCACGTCGTAATCGGCGGCTTTCATCGCGTGGAGAATCTCATCGGCCAGCTCACCCCGCTCTATCCGGCGAAAGGCGCCGGCAAGGCGGCCGGCGATTGTCGAATGGCCGCCATCGAGAAGACGGGCGAGGACACCGGATGCATCGCGAATACCAGAGAGCACAACCTGCGCTTCGACCGGAGAGCGGGTATAGAATGCTTCGGGCGCCCTGATCAGCGCCGCTTCGGGGGTGAACAGTCGCAGCCCGTCCCGTTCGGTGAGGTCACCCTGCGGCGGCATCTGCTCTTGCCTGAGGTCGTAGAGCGACGTGCCGAAGAGCAGCTCTACTTTATTGTTGGTCCCGCGCGGCGTGTAGATGATGACCTGGGCGGGGATGACTGTGTTCTCCGCGTGCAGCAGCAGCGACTGCTCGGGGGAGAGGTGCCATTGATCGCCGAACCGCTCGGCACAGTACCGGGCGCAGAAATCCCAGAAGGAGGCATACCAGGGCGTGGTGTCGCCAGGGGCGGTGCCGGGATTGGCTGAAATGAGCCACCCCTTCATGACCTCGCGCAGGAAGCCGTTCCTGAGCAGGCGCTCGCGATGGACGCGTGTGAGTTCTTTGGAGCGGAAGACCCGCCTCCC
>CAZPFD010000176.1:0-8584 GCA_964585725.1 uncultured Ectothiorhodospiraceae bacterium
CGGCGGGATTGCGCTGCCCGCAAATCGGCGAAGAGCCGTATATTGAGATCGGACGCGAGCGGCAGGTGAGGAACGTCCGACGGCCAGGAGCTACGCAAGAACCGATGAGTGTTCGCAATCTCGATTATCTGTTCAAGCCCCGATCCATCGCGCTCATCGGTGCCAGCAGGACTCCAGGGTCGGTGGGGGCGGTGACCGCGCACAATCTGTTCAAGTCCGGCTTCGACGGGCCGGTGATGCCGGTCAATCCGAAGCACCGTGCCGTCGAAGGCGTGCTCGCCTATCCCGACGTGGCGAGCCTGCCGGTGACGCCCGACCTGGCGATCCTGTGCACGCCACCGGATACCGTCCCCGGACTCGTCGGCGAACTCGCCGAACGCGGCACCAAGGGAGTCGTCGTGATCACCGCAGGGTTCGGCGAGAGCGCCTCGCGGCACGGCCGCGACCTGGAGCAGGCCCTGCTGAACGCCGCCCGGCCGCACCTGGTGCGCATCGTGGGGCCGAACTGCCTGGGCATCATGGTGCCCCGGCTCGGCCTGAACGCCACCTTCTCGCATCTGGGCGCACGGCCCGGACGCCTGGCTTTCGTCACCCAATCGGGCGCCATCGTGACCTCGGTGATCGATTGGGCGCACGCACGGAACATCGGCTTCTCGCACCTGGTGTCGCTCGGAGGCATGGCGGACGTGGACTTCGGCGACATGCTCGACTACCTCGCCAACGACCCCGACACCCAGGCCGTGCTCCTCTACATCGAGGCCGTGTCCCACGCGCGCAAGTTCATGTCCGCGGCCCGCGCCGCGGCGCGCATGAAGCCGGTCGTGGTGGTCAAGGCGGGCCGCCACGCGGAAGGGGCGCGGGCCGCCGCCTCGCACACGGGTGCGCTCGCGGGCAGCGACGCCGTGTACGACGCGGCGTTCCGCCGCGCGGGCATGCTGCGGGTGGCCGGCCTCGAGGAGCTCTTCGATGCGGTGGAGATTCTCGCCGCCACGCGGCCCCCCAAGGGCGACAGCATGGCCATCCTCACCAACGGCGGCGGCATCGGCGTGCTCGCCACCGACGCGCTCATCGACGAGGGCGGGCGGCTCGCCGAGCTCTCCGAAGAGACCATGCGCCGCCTCGACCAGGCGCTCCCCCCGACCTGGTCCCACGGTAATCCGGTGGACATCATCGGGGATGCGCCGGGCAGCCGCTACGCCGATGCGTTCAGCGCGCTGTGGGAGGACCGCGGCGTGGATGCGATCCTCGTCCTCAACTGCCCCACCGGCGTCGCGTCCAGCAAGGACGCGGCCCAGGCGGTCATCGGGAAGGTGGCCGAGGCCGGCGGGCGCAGAAACGGGCCCATGGTGATCACCAGCTGGGTGGGGGACTGGTCGGCCCAAGAGGCGCGCCGGCTGTTCTCCGCCAGCGGGGTGCCCAGCTACGAGACACCGGCAGCGGCGGTGCGCGCGTTCATGTACCTGGTCAACTACCGGCGCAGCCAGCAAGCGCTCATGGAAACCCCCCCATCGGTGCCCGAAGAGTTCACGCCCGATGCGGCCCGGGCCCGGGAGGCGATTCGGGCGGCCCTGGAGGAAGAACGAAGCTGGCTCACCGAGCCGGAGGCCAAGTCGGTGCTCGGCGCCTACGGCATACCGATCGCGGAGACGCGCGTGGTGCGGGATCCGGAGAGCGCCATGGAGGCGGCCGCCGAGCTGGGCGTGCCGGTGGCACTGAAGATCCTGTCCCCGGACATCACCCACAAGTCCGACGTCGGCGGCGTCGCGCTCGACCTGAAGAACCCCAAGGCGGTCCGGGAAGCGGCCGCCGCGATGCTCGAGCGCGTCGGCCGCGAGCAGCCCGAGGCGCGCATCACCGGTTTCACCATCGGTCCCATGGTGAGGCGGGCGCACGCCTACGAGCTCATTCTCGGCGTCATGGCGGACGAGCAGTTCGGGCCGGTCATTCTCTTCGGACAGGGCGGCACGGCGGTGGAAGTGATCGACGACAAGGCGCTCGGGCTGCCGCCCCTGAACATGCGCCTGGCCCGCGAGCTCATGTCGCACACCCGCGTCCACGAGTTGCTCCAGGGCTATCGCGGACTCGCCGGAGCCGACCTCGACGCGGTTGCGCTCGCGCTGTGTCGCATCTCCCAGCTCGTGGTCGACGTCGCCGAAATCACCGAGCTCGACGTCAACCCCCTGCTCGCCGACCACGACGGCGTGGTGGCGCTGGACGCGCGCATCCGCGTTGCACGCGCCACGCGTCCAGGCACCGACCGCTTGTGCATCCGCCCTTATCCCAAGGAGCTGGAGGAGCCGGTGACCCTGGGGGACGGCCGGGCGCTGCTCCTGCGCCCCATCGTGCCGGAGGACGAGCCTGCCCTGCAGGAGGCGGTGGCCAAGCTCACGCCGGAGCAGAGGCGCCTGCGCTTCTTCGTGCCCAAGAAGACACTCTCACACGTCGCCGCCGCGCGTTTCACTCAGATCGACTACGACCGCGAGATGGCCCTCATTCTCACGGAGCCCGGTATACCGGGCCGCACCCCGATTTACGGCGTGGTGAACATCAGTGCCGATCCGGACAACGAACGCGCCGAATATGCCATCCTCGTGCGCGACGACGTCACCGGCATGGGGCTCGGCATCCTGCTCATGCGCCGGATCATCGAGTACGCGTCGAAGCGCGGCATCGGCGAGATCTACGGCGACGTGCTGCGCGAGAACCGGGGCATGCTGAAGCTCTGCAAGCTGCTCGGGTTCACCGAGTCACGGGTGCCCGACGAACCCGAGCTGGTGCGCGTGAGCTTGCGGCTTCAGGCGGGGCCCGCCGAGGCCGCCGCCGCAGGCGGTCGTTGACCGCCGGCCCCGGGGCGCTTCGGCATCTCCGGGGCGCTCGCTGCCTCGCCCTGCGGCGCGGGGCCGGGGGGGCGCACGGCCCTGCAAACCGGGCGCCGTCAGGGACGCCAGAACGGCTTGCTCGCCTCGCTCCGGGCCTGAGCCCGGGTGATGCCGATGTCCCGCAGCATGCGCTCGTCCAGCGCGAACAGCTCCCGGCGCGTCCGGGCGCGGCTCATCCAGAGCTCGACCAGGCGGAACGCCTTGACCCAGCCGGCGCCGACCTCCGTGCCGCTCCAGCGCCCGCCGTGTGCACTCGAGACGCCGTCTTTGAACCGCTTCAGAACCAGGGTGGTCATGGTGAGGCTCCGATCTTCAAATAAGTTTTGATATGCCTGTGATGAATGGTTTTCACCGAATGTGGTCTAACGTTAGTGCCGTTTTACTTCCGTCACAAACGATTTCTATTTATCATCAGACCTAGCAAAACTTATCTGAATATCGAGCCATGCATCGCCGACTGCCGCCCCTGAACGCGCTCCGCGCCTACGAGGCGGCGGCCCGCCATCTGAGCTTCACGCGGGCTGCCGAGGAGCTGTTCGTCACCCAGGCCGCGATCAGCCATCAGGTCAAGGCGCTGGAGGGGCACCTGGGCATCAAGCTCTTCAGGCGCCTCAACCGCGCGCTCCTGCTCACCGAGGAGGGGCAGGCCTATCTGCCCGCGGTCGCGCAGGCGCTGGATCTGCTGGACGAGGCCACGCGGCGGCTTCTGCGCGCCGAGGATCGGGGCACGCTAACCGTCTCCACGCTTCCCTCCTTCGCCGCACGCTGGCTGGTCCCGCGCCTCGGCCGGTTCTTCGAAGCGCATCCCGACATCGACGTCCGCGTGGCACCCTCCGTAGCCCTCGTCGACTTCGATCGCGACAACGTCGACGTGGCCATCCGCTATGGGAAGGGCAAGTACCCGGGACTGCGCGTGGACCGCTTACTGGAGGAGGATCTGTACCCCGTTTGCAGCGAGCGCCTGCTGCAGACCGAACGCGCGCTGCGCGAGCCGGCGGACCTCGCGCACCACACCCTGCTGCACGACGACCCGAGCGAGTGGCGGCAGTGGCTGCGGGCGGCGGCGGTGGAGGACGTGGTCGATGCGTCGCGCGGCCCAGTGTTCACGGACTCGAGCATGCTCATCCAGGCGGCCATCGCCGGGCACGGCGTGGCTCTCGCGCGCCACGTCCTCGTCTATGACGACGTCGCCGCCGGACGTCTGGTGCGGCCTTTCGACCTCAGCATTCCGGCCGATTCCGCCTACTTCCTGGTGAGTCCCCGGACCACCGCCGAGCGCCCCAAGATCGCGGCGTTCCGACACTGGCTCCTGCGCGAGGCCGCAGAGGACGCTCATCCGCCCTCGACCTGAGACCGGCGCGGGTGCCGCCGCGACGGCATGAGGCGAGCCTGCGCCAGCCCCCAGCGCCCCGGAATGCCGCCAGCCACCGCCTGGCGGAGAAATGGATTGCTCAGCGGCGGGGAAAGGCGCCCGTCAGCCGCCGCGCATCCGCCGCAGCGGGCCGGTGGGCAGTGCAGGCTGGCGTCCCGCCGGGTGGCGCGGCTATCCTCGCGGCACACCGCAGGGACGAGGAGCGCGCCCGTGAAACGCACATCGCTTCATGTCATCGGAATCACCGGCCTGCTGCTGGCCGCCCCGGCGTCTGCCGCCGACGCCGAGAGCACACGGGACATCGTCGTGCGCGGCACCGGCTCGGTGAGCGCTGCGCCGGATCGGATCCAGTTCCAGGCCGGGGCGATGACGGTCGAGGCTACGGCGGCCCGCGCCCTGAGCGAGAACTCGGCCGTCGTGCGCCGCCTTCGCGACGTTCTCTCGGAGTTCGGTGTTGCGGACCGGAATGTGCAGACCCGCCAGCTCACCGTGTCCGCGGAGTATGAGCGCGGACAGCGGCCCGACGAGGAGCGCACGATCGCCGGCTATCGCGTCACCCATGTCTTGCAGATCGAGTTGCCCGACCCGGAGGCGAGCGGCGCCCTGCTCGATGCCCTGGTCCGCGAGGGCGCGAACCTGTTGCAGCACATCCGATTCTCGGTGGCGGAGCCGGACCGGGTGCTGGACCGCGCGCGGCGCGCGGCGGTGGCCGATGCCCGGCGCAAGGCCGAGCTCCTCGCGGAGGAGGCGGGCGTGAGCCTGGGCCCGGTGCTGGAGATCCGGGAGGGCGCCGATGGGGCCGTGGAGCCGCTCATGCGCACCTTTGCGGCGGAGGCGGCTGCGGTGCCGGTGGCGCCCGGCGAGCAGACCTACACCGCCACGGTCACGGTGCGTTACGCCATTGGGCCCCCGCCCTGAGGCGGCCGGGGGCCGGCGATATCCTTCGGCGACCGAGCGCCCGGCAGCTCACGGCGCGTCTGGTCGTGCCCGGCTCCCGGCAATCGCGGCGTCCCTCATTACCCATGAAGCTCAGCCATTCCCTGCCGGGACGGGCTCCGGGCGCAGGCCGGGCGCGGCCACCGAGGCGCGCAATTTCGGCCTGCGACGCACGTCGCACCTCCCGAGGCCACCCCTCAAGCCCCTGTTGAATCGGGCCGACAAGGTCCATAGGAAACCAAGGAACCATTCGGCGCACGGCGCGGCGGTGAATCCGGTGTCAGCCACTCAAGCCCATACGGCAGCCCCACAGGTCACGGTACGTTCGGCCGATGCGAACGACGTGCCGGCGCTCGCCGCGATCGGTGCGCTCGCCTTCACCCAGGCGTACAGCCAGCCCGCGGTGCACGAGCACTCCATCGGGCGCGGCGGCAACTACAGGGCCCAGGTCGTGGCCCGCGAGCTGTGCTCTTCGGCCTGCCTGTACCTCATCGCCGAGGTCCGAGGTCAGGCGGCGGGATTCGGAAAGCTGCGCGAGGGCGAAGCGCCGCCGTGCATCCCGGGACAGAAGCCCGTCGAAGTGAGTCAGCTCTACGTGCTGCGCGAGTTCAGGGGCGCAGGCGTCGGCAGCCAGATCATGGGAGCCATGCTGGAGGAGGCGCGGCGGCGTGCGGCCGACGCCATCTGGCTCGGCGTGTGGGAACGTGCCCGGCTCGAGCGCGCCTTTTACACCAAGTGGGGGTTCGTGGAGGTCGGCAGCCACGACGTCTGGGTCGGCTCGGACCAGCAGACGGACACCCTGATGTACCGCCCGGTCAACCACGAGACCTGAGCCGCTCTCTACGGGCGCCGGAGCGCCCGCGGTCTCGAGGGCGTTAGCGGACGGTGATCACCGTGCACGGGGCCAGGTGGGAGATCTTGTGCGCGACGCTGCCCACGACGAGTCCGCGGATGCCGCTGAGCCCGCGGGTCCCCATGACGATGACATCGTAACCCTCGCTCTTGGCGACCTCGAGAATGGCTTCGCTCGGATCGCCGTGCTCGACCCGCTTGTGCACCGCTTTGACCCCGTGCTCTCGAGCATGCCGCTCGCCCTCGCCCAGGACGTTCTCGGCCACCATCTGCTCGTAAACGTAGCTCGGCGGCGCCTCGATGTGCTCGACCTCGACGTATTGGCGCACGGCCTCCGGTATCTCGCGACTCGCCACCACGTGCAGCAGCGTGATCGCCGAGCCGTACTTCTCCGCCAGATCGCACGCGTACCCCAGCGCCTTGAAGGCATGCTTGGAGCCGTCCAGGGGGACCAGGATCTTGCCGTTCATAAAGCCTCCTTCACGCCCTGAATAGGCACGTCCGCCGCGCCCCCGGTGCGAGAGCTTTCATACTCTCAGCAGGAGCCCGTCCTTCGCATTGACCCGGATCAAGCGCCGGCGCCGGGGTCCGGCCCGGGCGACATCGACTGTCGCGGTCCCAAGCCCGGCGTGCTCCCGGATCACGGTTCACGAATGTGCGAGGGAGCGGGTATCCGTCCCCTTCCACAGGGTGCCCCAACGCCGGAGCCGATTCTCAGACGCGGTTCAACGGTATCTTGAGATAGGCCGTCCCGTTGGACTCCGGCGCGGGCAAGCGGCCGCCCCGGATGTTCACCTGTAGCGCGTACAACATGAGCGCGGGCATGGAAAGCTCCGCATCGCGCTCCGTACGCAGCTTCACGAAGGCGTCCTCGTCCACTCCATCGTGAACGTGCACGTTGTGCGCGCGTTGCGCGGCTACGGTCGACTCCCAGGCGGGCGGGCGCCCGCCCGGCATGTAATCGTGACCGGTGAACAGGCGCGTCCCCGCGGGCCAAGCCAGAATCTTGCGGATGGTGCGGTACAGCGTGCGCGCATCGGCGCCGGGAAAATCGGCACGGGCCGTTCCATAGTCCGGCATGAAAAGGGTATCGTGCACGAAGGCCGCGTCGCCGAACAAATAGGTTACCGACGCAGACGTGTGTCCGGGCGAGTAGACGACCTTGCCTTCGACCTCGCCGAAGCGGATCGCTTCTCCATCCGTGAAGACGTGATCCCACTGCGAGCCATCCGCGGCAAATTCCTCCGGAAGGTTGTAGAGATCCTTCCAGTACGCCTGGACCCCGGCGATGCCTTGGCCGATCCCGGTGGGCGCGTTGAGCCTTCCGCGCAGGTACCACAGCGCCGTCAGGTGGTCGGCATGGACGTGGGTGTCGAGAATCCACTCGACGCGCAGCCTGCGCTGCTGCACGAACCCCGCGATCCGATCCGCGGAATCCGTGCCCGTTCGTCCCGATCGCTCGTCGAAGTCGAGCACCGGATCGATGACGACGCAGCGGTCGCTCGTCGGATCCGCCACGACATAGGCCACGCTGAAGGTCTTGTCATCGAAGAAGGCGGTTACGACGGGGTGCGTCTCGCTCATGAGTTGCTTTCCATTGGCATCCGGTTCACCCTGCGATCGCCTCGAGCACGCAGGGTTCCGCGGTATGTGCCGCGCAGATGTAGATCGTATGGTCGGTGGTTTTGTTGTTTTTCAGCGTGACACGATGAATGTGGTCTCATCCAGGCCGGTGTTGCCATTCGCGGGATCGTGCGCGAACACGGTCATACGGTACACGCCGGGCTCGTCCACGCGCACGCGGCCGCTGAACTGGCTGCTCGCCCCCGCGTAGGCCAGCGGAAACTCGCCCACGTGCTCGCCGTTGCGCGCGAGCAGAACACCGACCTCGAACTGATCCGCGTCCCACAACCCACCCGGAGTGATCGGACAGCCGCACATCATGGTCACGTTGGCCTGCACGGCGACCTCCTGCGGCAGACCGTCGAGCGTCACGTGCGCCGGCGGGGTGCTGATGTCCACGACGAAACCGGGGATCTCCAGCAGCCAGGCGTCCCCGCCGGTGACATCCCTGCCCGGCACCACCCACTGAGTCGCCGACACCCGATTCGACGCTTGGGCCTGCGCGGTCGGGCCGTAGGCGGTGACCTCGAGCAGGCGCGGTTGCTCGAGGTCGAGCGTGGCCTGGAACCTCGCTGCATCCGGCGTAGAAAGCACACCACCACGCGTATGCGGCGTTTTCATGATGCGTCCGGTGTCTCCGGTGCCGCCGGTGGTGACTCCTTTCGCGAGCAGCTCGCCCGTGCGCGCGTCCTTCACGGTGATGAGCGCGCCCCCCATGCTCGTGCCGATGAACTTGGCCCCCTTGCTCAGGACGTGCACGGTGATGGTGGTCGGCTGTGCCCAGCTCACCGGTGCGATGGACAGACACAACACCGATGCCGCCAGCAGGAGCATCTTGGGCTTCATGGTCATACCTCTCCGATCGAAGCAAGAACCTGGTCGCCGACGAACCCCGAGAAATCACGCCCGGAGCCCAGGCGAA
>CAZPFD010000177.1:0-8572 GCA_964585725.1 uncultured Ectothiorhodospiraceae bacterium
GCGCCGAGGAGAACCACGTATCGAGAACGTCCTCGTCGCGGGTGAGCGTCACCTCGGCTCCGAGCCCGTTCTTCTCGCGCACCTCGCGCTCGCTGCGTCCGACGTAAATGCTGCCCTGCGGGTCGTACCACGCCGGAATTCGATGTCCCCACCAGAGCTGGCGGCTGATGCACCAGTCCTGGATGTTGCGCATCCACTCGAAGTACGTGTTGACCCAGTTACCCGGCACGAAGCGGATGCGTCCCTCCTCCGCGGCGCGTATCGCAGGCTCCGCCAGGGGCGCGGTCCTCACGAACCACTGGTCGGTGAGATAGGGCTCGATGACGCTGTGCGTGCGGTCCCCGCGCGGGACCATGAAACGGTGTCGCACCGTCTTCTCGAGCAGTCCCTGGGCGGTGAGGTCGGCGACGATGCGCTCCCGCGCCTCGTAACGATCCAGGCCCCTATAGGCCTCCGGCCCGTTCTCGTTCATATGCGCGTCCGGAGTGAACACGTTGAGCACCGGCAGGCGGTGGCGTTTGCCGACCTCGAAGTCGTTGAAGTCGTGGGCGGGTGTGATCTTCAAGCATCCCGTGCCGAACGCGGGATCGACATACTCGTCCGCGACCACGGGGATGCGGCGCCCCGTCAGCGGCAGCTCGACCTCCTGGCCGATCAGGCCGCGGTACCGCGCGTCTTCCGGGTGCACGGCCACCGCGGTATCGCCGAGCATCGTCTCGGGCCGCGTGGTCGCAACGGTGAGGTGCCCGCTGCCGTCCGCCAGCGGATAGCGGATGTGCCACAGGTGGCCTTCCTCCTCCTCGGATACCACCTCCAGGTCGGAGATGGCGGTGTGCAGCACCGGATCCCAGTTGACGAGCCGTTGCCCGCGATAGATGAGCCCCTCCTCGTACAGGCGCACGAAGGTCTCGAGCACCGCCTTGGACAGGCCCTCGTCCATGGTGAAGCGCTCCGTCTCCCAGTCCACGGACGCTCCCATGCGGCGCAGCTGGCGCGTGATGGTATTGCCGGATTCGGCTTTCCACTCCCAGACCTTGCGCACGAAGGCCTCGCGGCCGATATCGCGTGCGGTGCGACCCTCCACGTTGAGCTGCCGCTCCACGACCATCTGGGTGGCTATTCCCGCGTGATCCGTGCCCACCTGCCACAGCGTATCGTCGCCGCGCATGCGGTGATATCGGATCAGGGCGTCCATGATCGTGTCCTGGAAGGCGTGCCCCATGTGCAGACTGCCGGTGACATTGGGCGGCGGGATCATGATGCAGTAGGGACGCCCGCGCCCGGAGGGGCGGAAGTACCCGCGCGCCTCCCACGTACGGTACCAGTGCTGCTCTATCTGCTTGGGGTCGTAGGTTTTCTCCATGGAACGACCTTTCACGATCCCGACTGAGTCCGGCATTGCCTGGCAGGCTGGGTCCCTCCGCAATGGCTCGCGGCCATCCAGGGCAGAGGCCGGCAAACAAGCAGGTCCATCATGACCCCGAGGAGCTGCCCTTGTCGCTGCGGGTGCGGGCGAGCTCCTCCAGGACCTCGGGGAGGATGATCTCGATGTGCTCCCTGATCTGGGCGAGAATGCGTCGCCGTGCCTCGCCCACGGCTTCGTCCAGCCCCGTTTGCACGATGATCTCGACCTCGTTGGTCAGCCGATCGACGAGCCGGCGGTAGATCTCCTCCCGCGACACCGCCGGCTCCGCCTGCGGGCCTTCCTGGTCGGGGTCGACCACGTCCTCGAGCAGGGGGATGGAAAAGGAACCCTCTTCGTCCCCGGCGTCGGTGTCGCCGCCTGCGGACTCCGAGGTTCCGCCTTCGGCGCTGGTTCGCTCGAGCAGCTCGGCCAACGCATCCAAAGCCTCGTTCAGGGATTCGGGCGTCGGCTGGGCGAAAGGGTCGGGCTTGCGATCGGTGGAATCGTCGCTCATGGCAACATCACATTAGAGATTATGGGAGTGCAGGGTACAACCCCGCTCGCGATAATGGCGATAGCGCGCACGCCCCTTCTCCCGCGCCGCCGGATCGCCCCCGACCAGCTCGGCGATGCGCTCGAATCGCTCGAAGAACTCCGGCACCGCTTCGCTCAGATTGACCAGCACATCCGGCGTTCGCTCCGGCTCGGCTCCACATCCGACGAGCACCGGAGGCCAGTCCGGGGTCTGCGGCGGGTACAGGGCGTGGGGCACGAAGCTGTCCTGCTTGAAGGTCCACATCACCTCGTCCAGCCGCGCCGCCTCGTGGGGGGAGTCGGCATGCACGAACACCGTATTACCGGCCAGCCACGCCTTCTCGGTGATCCGGCACGCCAGCCGCCACAGCGTCTCGCGCTCGGCGCTGCCCAGGACATAGAAGTCGACCCGTGGCATCTCAGCCGGCGCGCCGGCCCCGCGCCTTCCGCCGCCGCGGGGGGGATTGGTGCCTCACCGGCCGTTTTCGCCCCTGCCTGCTGCGGTCCAGCAGATACTGAACGAGCAGTGTGACCGGACGTCCGGTCGCACCCTTCTTGTCGCCGCTGCGCCAGGCGGTGCCGGCGATGTCGAGATGAGCCCAGCGGTACTCCTTGGCGAAGCGCGACAGGAAGCACGCGGCGGTGATTGCGCCCGCCTCGCGGCCTCCGACGTTCCCCATATCGGCGAAGTTGCTCTTGAGCTGCTCCTGATAATCCTCCCACAGGGGAAGCTCCCAGGCGCGGTCTCCGCTGTAGCGCCCGGCTTCGAGCAGCGCTTCGCCGAGCGCGGAATCGTTGGTGAACAATCCGCTCGCGGGCGAGCCCAGTGCAACGACGCATGCGCCGGTGAGCGTGGCGATGTCGATGACCACGTCGGGCTTGTAGCGCTGCGCGTAGGTGAGGGCGTCGTTGAGAATGAGGCGGCCCTCCGCGTCGGTGTTGAGGATCTCGACAGTCTGCCCGGACATCGTCGTTACCACGTCGCCCGGTTTGCTGGCGTTGCCGTCCGGCAGGTTCTCGGTTGCGGGAATGATGCCGACCACGTTCAAGGGGAGCTTCAGCTCCATGGCCGCGCTCAGCGCTCCGAGCACGCTCGCCGCTCCGCACATGTCGAATTTCATCTCGTCCATTGCGGACGCAGGCTTGATGGAGATGCCTCCGGAGTCGAAAGTGACGCCCTTACCGACCAGCACCACCGGCTGCTCGCCCTTCTTTCCGCCCGCGTACTCGAGCGTGATGAGCTTCGCCGGCTCGCGACTGCCCCGCGCCACCGACAGCAGGCTTCCCATCCCCAGCCGTTTCATGGCCGCCTCATCCAGCACCCGGACCTGCGCGCGGGGTTTCGTGCGCGCGAGCCCCCGCGCACGCTCGGCGAGGTAGGAGGGTGTGCAGATGTTGGCGGCGAGGTTGCCGAGCGTGCGCGCCAGGTTGGCGCCTTCGGCGATGGCGGTTCCGTCGCGAATGGCCTGCTCGCCGCCCTCGACGTCCTCGCGGGTCGGGACGGCCAGACGTACGCGGCGCAGCCTGCGCTTCTTGGTCTCCTTCCGGCTCTTGAGCTCGTCGAAGCGATACAGCACGTCCAGGGCCCGCTCCACGGATTGCCGTGCCCTCCAGTATGCATCGCGCTCCGGCACGTCCAGCTCGGTGAGACAGACCGTCGCATCCGCGGCGCCGCCCGCATCGAGCACGGCGAAGGCCTCGGTGAGCGCGCGCCGGTAGGCCGAGTCGTTGAATTCGCGCCGCGCTCCGCAGCCCACCAGCAGCACCCGCTCGGCGGGGATCCCGGCGAGGCCGTGCAGCGGCAGAGTGCGGCCGAGCTCCCCGTCTATATCGCCCTGGCGGCGGAGCTTGCCGATGGCGCCGCCGGCGGCGCGATCCACGGCCGCGGTGGCCGGGGGCAGGGCGCCGCTCTCATACACTCCCAGCACCAGACAGCCCGTGCGGTGCTTCTCGGCCGCCGTGACGCCGACGTCGAACTGTATGACGGGCCCGCGAGCAGGGCCGGTTTTCTTGGTCGCCATGGTAGTCCTTGGGATCGCCGCTTCCGCCGCAGGCGCGGCGCCTGCGTGCGCGTCTGCGACCGGGCTTCGAAGTGCCAAACTACGAAGTTTATGCGCATTCGCGGGCTGCGCGCAAAAGGCCGTCCAGCGCCGCGAGGCGGGGCCGCGCCTCGCGGCTCAGCGCACGGGGATGCGCCGGCGCCGCGCTTCGGGCGCCTTGGGCAAGCTCACGGTCAGCACACCGTCTGCGATGTGCGCGCTGATTCCGTCCGCATCGACGCGCTCGGGCACCGTGAAGCGCCGGCTGAAGTGACCCACGTTGTATTCGGTGTGTACGGGCTCGAGGCCCCGATAGTTCTCCAGCTGGATGCGGCCTTCGACCACGAGAACGCGGCTCTCCAGCTTGATGTCGACCCGGCCCTTCGAAACCCCCGGCACATCCATCACGATGACCAGAGCTTCGCCGGTCTCGTAGATATCGGTGTCCGGCGCGTACCATCTGGCGGCGGGTGCACGCTCCTGGGGCGTCCGGTCCTCTTGCGTTCTCGGCGGATCCTCCGGCGGCAGCGCTCTGAGCGAACGCGCCTCGTTCGCGCCGGACCGTTTCCGGCTCTTGCGCGGCATCGTCAGGTCTCCCTTCCGCTGTCTCGGGAAGAACCCGGCTGGACGTCGACCTTCCGCGGCTTCTCGCGGCGGGCGCGAGGCACGAATATGGCCAGAATCCCGTCCCGGTACTCGGCCTTGGCGCCGTCGGGATCGATGGCCGCCGGGAAGCGCAGCGTGCGGTCGAAGGTGCCGGCGCTGCGCTCCGCCTGCTGCACGCTGGCGCCGGCCCCGTAGTCGAGGTGCCGGTGTCCGGAGAGTCGGACGCGGTCGGCGCTGAAGTGCACGTGGAGATCGCGCTTGCGCACGCCCGGGATCTGCGCGACCACCACGAAATCCTCGCCCTGGCGGAAGACATTCAGGCCGGGAAACCCCGCACCCCGGTCCTGCCTCCCGCCGGTCCCCGGCCAGTCGCTCGTCAGGGCGGCGTCCAGTGCGTGCTGCAGGCGCAGAAGGGTGTCCAAGGTGTCCCATACCGTGGCGATCATGGCACCACCTCCAACAGGACTCGGCACCTGGAAGCGTTCACTCACATGGGGGTTGCCCGGGCGTTTTCAAGCTTCGTCGCGGAGTTCCGGGACCCAGCCTCGCCCGCGCGACCACCCGTACCCGGGAATCCGCGAAGAACCCATCTTCAAGCGGTGCCGCCGGGGCGGCGAGTTTTGCGCTCGAGCACGAGCACGGTGCCGGACACGCGGTCATGCCAGGTCAGGCGTTCCCGGTCCCACAGCGCCCACGCGAAACCGAGCCCGAGGGCCGCCCACGAGAGCCCCGCCGCCAGGAAACGCGCGAGTGCCTGCCGCCAGAGTACGGGGTCTGCGCCATCCCCTCGCACGCGCAAGCGCAGGCGCCAGGCGCGCATGCCCACCGTCTGACCGCCGTGGGTCCAGAACCACCCGAAGTAGAGAAAGCTGAGCGCGACCAGATAGGCCTGGTACCAGCCGCTGCCCGGTGCCACCGCCCGCCCACCGGTGAACGGCAGGACGAGCGCGGTGCCCGCGAACAGAACGGCGGAGAGCACCAGGCCGTCGTAGAGGACGGCCCCGAGACGCCTTGGCAGGGCGGGAGTGGGCTGGTCGGCGATCGGGATCTCAGGCCCTGGGCAATGTGACGCCGGTCTGGCCCTGGTATTTGCCGCTGCGGTCCCTGTAGGAGGTCTCGCAGACCTCGCTCGCGTGCAGGAACACCACCTGCGCCACGCCCTCGTGGGCGTAGATCTTGGCGGGCAGCGGCGTGGTGTTGGATATCTCGAGTGTGACGTGCCCTTCCCACTCCGGCTCGAGCGGCGTCACGTTGACGATGATGCCGCACCGGGCATAGGTCGACTTGCCCAGGCAGACGGTCAGCACCTCGCGGGGGATGCGGAAATACTCCACCGTGCGGGCCAGGGCGAAGGAGTTGGGGGGAATGATGCACACCGGCGCCTCGATGTCTACGAAGCTGCTCGTGTCGAAAGCCTTGGGGTCGACCACCGCCGAATTGATGTTGGTGAAAACCTTGAACTGGTCGGCGCAGCGTACGTCGTACCCATAGCTGGAAGTGCCGTACGAAATGATGGGTCCGCCCCGGTGCTCGCGTATCTGGCCGGCCTCGAAGGGCTCGATCATGGCGTGCTCCTCGGCCATGCGCCGGATCCAGTGATCGGGCATTACGGACATGGGTCGGGTCTCGGAGGGTGGCTCAGGGCTGCCCATTATCCGCACATCCGCGTCCGGTACAAGCACGCCCCGGCCGTGTCCGGAAATGTGCTGCTACGATCGGAATCGCGGACAGGAGTCCGCTCCCGCAGGCGCCCGCCATCCCGGGCGGGCTAGGTCCCTATCTCGATCTTCGGGAACGCCCGGCGGTACTCCTTGGCCTGAAGCGAGAGCTTGGCGGCGACCTTGCGGGCGATCTCCCGATACAGGGTGGCGATGCGGCCCTGCGGGTCCTTGACCACCGTGGGGGTACCGCTGTCGGTGTCTTCGCGGATGGCGATGTCCAGGGGGAGCGCCCCCAGCAGGTCCACTCCGTATTGCTCGGCCATGCGCTGCCCCCCGCCGTGACCGAAGATGGGCTCCTCGTGCCCGCACTTGCTGCAGATGTGAATGCTCATGTTCTCGACGATGCCGAGCACGGGAACCTGGACCTTCTCGAACATCTTGAGGCCCTTGCGGGCGTCCAGCAGCGCGATGTCCTGGGGCGTCGTCACGATCACCGCCCCGCTCACCGGAATCTTCTGGGCCAGCGTGAGCTGGGTGTCACCGGTGCCGGGCGGGAGGTCGACGATGAGGTAGTCCACGTCGCGCCAATTGGTGTCGCGCAGGAGCTGCTCGAGGGCCTGAGTGACCATGGGGCCGCGCCAGACCATCGGCGTCTCTTCATCGATGAGGTAGCCGATGGACATGGACTGGATGCGGTAGCTCACCATCGGTTCGAGGCTCTTGCCGTCCTTGGAGTCGGGTCGTCCGCGAGCGCCCAGCATGCGCGGCTGGCTCGGCCCGTAGATGTCCGCATCGAGCACGGCCACGTTCGCGCCTTCCGCGGAGAGCGCGAGGGCCAGATTGGCCGCCACGGTGGATTTCCCGACCCCCCCCTTGCCGGAGGCGACCGCGATGATGTTCTTGATGTTGCTGAGGGTCTCGACGCCTTGCTGCACGGCGTGGGCCGAGATCTTCCACTCCACCGTGACGGTGACCTTCTGCACGCCGGGCACCGTGCGCGCCTGCTCCTCCAGCGCGGCCTGGATCTGGCGGGCGTAGCCCTTGGCCGGGAACCCGAGGACGACCTTCACGTCGACGCTGCCGTCCTCGACGTTCACTCGCTTCAGCGCCTTCGCCGAGACGAGGTCCTGCTCGAGGTATGGGTCTACGTAGCGCGCCAGCGCGGCCTCGACTTGCGACCGGGAGAGCTCGGCCATGGGTATCTCCTGCTGACAGCGCGGTCCCGACGACGGCGGTGCGGCGGACATCGCGCTTGTTGGAACGAAGCGAAAATATACACCATCCGCTCGCGCACCGTCATGGCGGCTTGGTGCCTTGTGTCCCGGGCCGAGCTCGGCTGGCGCGTGTGCAGCAAGAGTGTTAAGTTAATTTTTTGGCTTGTTTCTCGCATGTTATGGCTTCGCCGACGCGCACGATTCTGGTTACTAGCGCTCTGCCCTACGCCAACGGGCCCATCCACATCGGCCATCTGGTGGAGTACATCCAGACCGACATCTGGGTTCGGTTCCAGAAGCTTCGGGGGCATCGCTGCTTCTACGTCTGCGCCGACGACGCGCACGGGACGCCCATCATGTTGCGGGCGGAGCAGGAAGGGGTGACGCCCGAGGCGCTCATCGCGCGGGTGGGAGAGGAGCACCGCGCGGACTTCCGCGACTTCGCCATCGAGTTCGACAACTACCACACCACGCACTCGGAGGAGAATCGGGAGCTCTCGAACTTCATCTATACGCAGCTGCGCGACAGCGGTCACATCGCGACGCGCACCGTGCGCCAGGCCTACGACCCGGAGCGGGGCATGTTCCTGCCCGATCGTTTCATCAGAGGGACCTGTCCCCGTTGCGGGGCCGCGGATCAGTACGGCGACAGCTGCGAGGTCTGCGGTGCGACCTACAGCCCTGCGGAGCTGAAGGATCCCGTCTCGGTTCTCTCGGGGGCACGGCCCGTGGAGCGGGAGTCCGAGCACCATTTCGTGCGCCTTGCGGACTTCGAGGACATGCTGCGGGGCTGGGTCCGGGGGCGCGGCGGCGGGACGCCGCCGGTGCAGCCCGAGATCGCCAACAAGCTCGACGAGTGGTTCGAGGCCGGGCTGCACGATTGGGATATCTCCCGCGACGCGCCCTACTTCGGCTTCGAGATCCCCGACGCGCCGGGCAAGTATTTCTACGTCTGGCTGGATGCGCCGATCGGCTACCTGGCCAGCTTCAAGAACCTGTGCGACCGCACCGGCCTCGACTTCGACACCTACTGGCAAAAGGACTCCGAGGCCGAGGTGTACCACTTCATCGGCAAGGACATCGTCTACTTCCACGCCCTGTTCTGGCCGGCCA
>CAZPFD010000178.1:0-2988 GCA_964585725.1 uncultured Ectothiorhodospiraceae bacterium
GGAATGGGAACCAGGCGAATCAGGTGCTCGGCCACCGAGGCCGCGCCGTCGCCGCCCCGCTCGGGAGCGAAGCGCAGCCGGTGGCCCACCACACCGGGGAGCACCAGCTGCACGTCCTCGGGCACGACGTGCCCGCGCCCCGAGAGCAGGGTCCAGGCCTGGGCGCTGCGCACCAGGGCCAGACCCGCGCGCGGCGACAGCCCTATCTCGAAGTCGGGGGTTTCGCGCGTATAGCCGAGCAGATCCTGGACGTAGTCGAGAAGCGCCGGCGCCACCCGCACCCTGGGCACCATGGCCTGAATGCGCACCAGCTCTTCCACGCTCACCCGCGGCTCCAGCTTGCCGATAAGCTCGCGGCGGTCACGACCCCTGAGGAGGTTGCGCTCGGCCGCGGCATCCGGATAGCCGAGCTCGATACGCATCAGGAAGCGATCGAGCTGCGACTCCGGGAGGGGAAACGTGCCTACCTGATAGGAGGGGTTCTGGGTGGCGACCACGAAGAAGGGCCGGGGCAACGGTCGCGTCTCACCCTCGAGCGTGACCTGATGCTCCTCCATGGACTCGAGCAGGGCGCTCTGTGTCTTGGGGGTCGCGCGGTTGACCTCATCCGCCAGCACCAGTTGCGCGAAGATGGGTCCCGGATGGAACTTGAAAGCGCCCGTGTGACGCTCGTAAATGGAAACGCCCAGGATGTCGGCCGGCAGGAGATCGCTCGTGAACTGGATGCGCTGGAAGGTAAGGCCCAGACTCTGCGCCAGCACGTGGCCGAGGGTGGTCTTGCCGACCCCGGGTATGTCCTCGATGAGCAGGTGCCCCCGTGCCATCAGACAGGCGAGCGCCAGGCGCACCGCGCGTTCCTTGCCGAGAATGACCTGGCAGGCCTGCTCCACCACCGCATCCAGCTTGCGTTTGAGGGCGGCGCGCTGCGCGCCCTCGAGGTCCTTGACGCCCGCGGTCGTCACAATCCCTATTCCTCGTGTGGCCGCAAAGAGGCCGGGTGCTCCGCGCCTTCGCCTCACTCCCCGAGGGCGCCGGCACGCCGGCGTTAGGGCGCGCGGACGCGAGCCGCTCGCGAAACGGGGCTGCCCCTCCCGGAGCTCGGCCCGCGTCCGTCGGGCTGCGGGGATGCGTGCCCTGGGATATCGGCGTGCTCGTTTATTTGTTGAGCCGAGCCCGGGCTGCGCGCCCCCGGCTCATGCAGCGGGGAATGCGGGCTGACATAATGGCGCCCCCAAGCCATCATCCTCGCACCCGATAACCGGCACCGATGCACGCCCGCCGTTGAGCCATGGGCCAGGAGATCAGCACCCACTTCTTCGACCTCCACGACTTCCGCATCTTCGGCATGCGCCTGCGCGAGGAGACGGCCCATCTGTCGCAGTGGTTTCGCGACGGCCGCTTCGCTGACGAAGAGCCCACGGGCGGATTCGAGATGGAGGCCTGGCTGGTCGACGAAGCGGGCCGACCGGCCCCCATCAACAAGCGGTTCCTCGAGCGTCTCGACGATCCCCTCGTGGTCACCGAGCTCGCCAAGTTCAACGTCGAGCTCAACACGCCGCCGCAGCGCCTGAGGGACGGCGCGCTGAGCGCCATGCAGCGCGAGCTCGAGAACACGCTGGCCAGCTGCCGGCTGGTCGCCGGCGAGCTCGGCGCGCGCATGGTGATGGTAGGGATCCTGCCCACGGCGACGGAGTCGGATCTGGGCCTCGCCAACATCTCCGATCTCCAGCGCTACTGGGCCCTGAACGAACAGGTGCTGCGCCTGCGCGGCGGGCGTCCCCTGGTCATCGACATCGCGGGGCGCGACCACCTGCATCTGGTGCACGACAACGTCATGCTGGAGGCCGCCGCGACGTCCATGCAAGTGCACCTGCAGATACCGCAGGCGCGCGCCGTGCGGGTGTACAACGCCGCCCAGATCCTGGCCGCGCCCATGGTGGCGGCGTGCGCCAACTCACCCTACTTCTGCGGCAGGTCGCTGTGGGAGGAGACGCGCATTCCGCTGTTCGAGCAGTCGGTGGCGGTGAACGCGAGCGACGATCCCGAGCGCGGCGGCCCGACCAACCGCGTGTGCTTCGGCAGCAGCTATCTGCGGCAATCGATGTTGGAGTGCTTTCAGGAGAATCTGCGCGACTTCGAGATCCTGCTGCCCTCCACCGTCGACGCGCCGCCGGCGACGCTCAGTCACCTGCGTCTGCACAACGGCACGATCTGGCGCTGGAACCGCCCGCTCATCGGCTTCGGCGACGACGGAACGCCGCATCTCAGACTCGAGCATCGAGTGATACCGGCCGGACCGAGCGTCGTCGATTCCATCGCCAACGCCGCCCTGTTCTACGGGCTGGTGGAGTCGTTGAGCACCATGCAGCCGCCGCCGGAGACCCACGTGCCCTTCGAGCAGGCACGAGCAGCGTTCTACGAGGCGGCACGACGCGGCCTCGATGCACGCATACCCTGGGCGGGCGCGGCCGAGGTGGCGATCCAGCACCTGCTGCTGGACCAGCTCCTGCCCCAGGCCGAGCAGGGATTGAACGCGCTGGGGCTCGACGACGCCGACATCCGCCTTTACCTGGGGGTCATCGAGGCGCGCCTGCGGACGGGTCGCAACGGCGCCCGCTGGCAGCGCATCCTGGTGGAGGAGCGCGGCGCCGATCTGGCCCGCATGACCGCGGCCTACATCGAGGGCCAGGAGAGCGGCGCGCCGGTGCACGAGTGGGAAATCTGACCTCAAGAGAATGTCATCTGTCATCGGTCATGGGGCCGGCCCGGCGAGCATACGCCCTGGATGATGGCCGAGATGAATCGCGACCCACGACGGATGACAGATGACGAACGACCTGTTGTACAGACTGGACTCGGTGCCCGAGGGACTGCTCGAGCTCGAAGCCCGGCAGCTCCACGAGGCGCTGCCGGGCCCGACGCTGATCACTTTGGAAGGCAGGCATGCGGAGACGCTCTTCGTCTCGGTGCTTCTGCACGGCAACGAGA
>CAZPFD010000178.1:3088-6126 GCA_964585725.1 uncultured Ectothiorhodospiraceae bacterium
GTGCGCACCACGGTGAGCGTGATCCCCGCGATGCTGAGCATGGACACGCGGATCATCCGCCAGGACTGTCTGTGCTACCTGATGGAGCGCTACCCGGTGGGGTCAGACACTACTTTCCCTGCGCACGGCGCTACAAGGGCAGGTCAGCGGAAGGGAAAGTAGTGTCTGACCCCACTTTCCCCCGAAAACGGGCGCTAGCCGGCGCGGCGCTTGCCGCCCGCCTTCGTCGCGCCAGCCCCGGTTCCCGCCATTTCGCTTCGCAAGGCGAGGCCCTCGGGCACATGCACGGTGGAGGTGGGGAAGGCGACCTCGGCGCCGTGCGCGAGGATGATGTCCATGATCCTCAGGAGCACGTCCTGCTTGATCGCATGGTACTCGGCCCACACCACGGTCTTGGTGAACGTGTAGATGAAGAAATCGAGCGAGGAGGCGGCGAACTTGTTGAAGTTCACCATCAGCGTGCGTTCCTTGTCGATCTCCGGATGCTCGCGCAGCATCTCTTCAACCTCGCGCACGATGTCCTTCATCTTGGCTGCGTCGTCGTAGCGGATGCCGATGGTCTCGAAGATCCGCCGGTTGCGCATCCGCGAAGGGTTCTCGACGGCGATGGAGGTGAAGGTGGCGTTGGGTACGTAGAGCGGGCGCTGATCGAAGGTGCGAACGCGCGTGAGGCGCCATCCGATGTGCTCGACGACGCCTTCGATGTCGCGGTCGGGCGACCGCACCCAGTCGCCGACGGCGAAGGGCCGGTCGAGATAGATCATCAAGCCGCCGAAAAAATTGGCCAGCAGATCCTTGGCCGCGAAGCCGACTGCGAGTCCGCCGATGCCGCCGAAGGCGAGCACGCCGGATACGCTGAATCCCAGCGTCTGCAGCGCCACCAGCGCGCCGGTAATGACGACCGATACGCGCAGCAGCTTGCTGATGGCGTCGAACGTCGTGCGATCGTAGGCCTGACCCGCCGCTTCGCGCTGCGCGATGATGTTGTCTTCCGCGTTGCGTATGAAGCGCACGAGAAACCATACGATGCTGGCGATGATGCCCACATCGCGGATCGGGTGGACCGCCTCGAAGATGGGTACTGCGGCTTCGCGCTGGATGATGTCGATGGCGAAGGTGACGCCGATGATCCAGATGAGCACGCCCAGCGGCGTCTGCAACGCCCCGAACAGCGCGGTGTCCCATGGGGTCTTGGTCTGCTCGAGGCGCCGGTAGATGCGCTTGAGCACGCGGCGCAGCACGTAGCTCGCCACCAGCGTCACGAAGACGACCACGAACACCTGGAGCACCCAGCCCTCGACGCCGAGGTATGCAGACACGCTTTTGGAGACCTCCACCGTATCCATATGCGTCACCTGGTTACATGAGCAGAGACGTAGGACGCTTCAAGGTTCCGGGACCGGCGCCTGGAGCGCGAGCCGAAGGTTCCAGGGCGCTGCGGCGACGGGACGAGCCGATGCGACGGGCGACGGGCGAGACGCGCCGCGCGCGGCGAGGCACACTTCACGCCGGAGCCCGCATTCACGGCTCGCGCTGGCACGAATCGCCGCAGGCGCAATTATGCAGGAGTCGGGGAGCAGCCGGAAGGAAGCGGTGGTCGCTCCGGGCCCGCTACTGGCCGGCCACGGTCATGCGCTCGATGAGCACGGAGCCGGTGCGGACGTTGCTGCGGTGGTCGACGTCGCGGCCCACCTCGCGGATTCGCTGGAACATCTCGCGCAGGTTGCCCGCGATGGTGATCTCCTGCACCGGATAGCGGATCTCGCCGCCCTCGACCCAGTAGCCCGATGCGCCCCGGGAGTAGTCTCCGGTGACGATGTTGATGCCCATGCCCATGAGGTCGGTGACGATGAGCCCCTCGCCCATGAGGCGCACCAGCTCATCGAAGCCGTGCGCGCCCGGCTCGACGGTCAGGTTGTGCACGCCGCCGGCGTTGCCGGTGGTCTGCATGCCGAGCTTGCGCGCCGAGTAGCTGCTCAACACGTAACCCTGAAGCACGCCCTCGGAGACGATGTCCCGCGCGCGTGTGGCCACGCCCTCGTTGTCGAAGGGCGCGCTGCCCAATCCCTTGTGGAGATGGGGCTGCTCGTGCATACGCAGATGCGCCGGAAAGATCTGCCGGCCCAGGTGGTCCACGAGGAAGCTCGCGTTGCGGTACAGATTGCCGCCGGAGACGGCGGCGACGAAGTGTGCGAAGAGCCCCGAGGCGACCTCCGCAGCGAACAGCACCGGGACGCTGCAAGTGGGCACCTGCCGCGCGTCCAGGCGCCGCAGCGCCCGCTCCCCGGCCTTGCGCCCCACCGCCGCCGCCCCTTCGAGATCCTCCGGGTCGCGGGCCACCGTGTACCAGTGGTCGCGTTGCATCCCCGCGTCGTCCTGCGCGATGACCGAGCAGCTGATGCTGTGGCGGGTGCCGGAGTAGCCGCCGATGAAGCCGTGGCTGTTGCCGTAAACGTGGCTCTGGCGATAGCGGTCCACCGACGCCCCCTCGGAGTTGGTGATGCGCGGGTCCACGCTGCGCGCAACGTCCTCCGACTCGAGGGCCAGACCGATGGCCGCATCCGGCTCCAGGTCCCACGGGTGGAAGAGCTCGAGGTCCGGGACCTCACCGGCCATGAGCTCGGCGTCCGCGAGCCCGGCGCACGGATCCTCCGCGGTGTAGCGGGCGATCTCGCACGCGGCGCGCACGGTCTCCTTGATCGCTTCCGGCGCGAAGTCCGTAGTGCTTGCGGACCCTTTCTTTTGGCCGAAGTAAGCGTTCACACCAAGGCCCTTGTCCCGCACGTGCTCGATGGTCTCGACCTCGCCCAGCCGCACCGTCACCGAGAGCCCCGAGCTGGTGCTGATGGCGGCCTCCGCCGCCGACGCACCCTGGCGCGCGGTCTCCCTCAGCACCTCCTCCACCAGGGCTTTCAGGTGCTCGACGTCCCGGCCCACTTCGATCAGGTCAGTGCTCTTCGACATCTGCGGCTGCTTTCTCGGTCTGCGCGGCGCTGCATTCTAACGTGATCCCCGCGCCCGCGGGGAAGCGCGCCGGG
>CAZPFD010000178.1:6226-8471 GCA_964585725.1 uncultured Ectothiorhodospiraceae bacterium
CGCCGGGGCGAGGCTTGCCCCGGGCGCCTGCACCTCCGTTCGGCATCGGCGCGCTGTACCAGATTGGGTAAGATGTCGCGGATGGACGTCACTCACATCCTGGATCCCCTGAACGACGAGCAACGCGAGGCGGTGACCGCTCCGCCCGGGCACACCCTGGTGCTGGCCGGCGCGGGCAGCGGCAAGACGCGCGTCCTCGTGCATCGCATTGCATGGCTGCTCGCGACGAACCAGGCCACGGACTACGGCGTCCTGGCAGTGACCTTCACCAACAAGGCGGCGCGGGAGATGCGCACCCGCATCGAGCGCATGCTGCACCGGCCCGTCGGAGGCATGTGGGTGGGCACCTTTCACGGCCTCGCCCACCGGCTGCTGCGCGCGCACTGGCGCGAGGCCGGTCTTGTCGAGGGCTTCCAGATCCTGGACAGCGACGATCAGCTGCGCACCATTCGCCGGGTGCTGCGCTCCCTCGACCTGGACGAGGCCCGGTGGCAGCCGAGAGCGGTCCAGGGCTTCATCAACGCACGCAAGGACGAGGGTCAGCGGCCGAAGCATTTGGACGATCGAGGGGAGGATCGCGGCGATCAGTGGATGCGCCAGATGCTCCGCATCTACCAGAGCTACGAGGAGGCGTGCCGCCGCAGCGGCCTGGTGGACTTCGCCGAGCTGCTCTTGCGCGCCCACGAGGTGCTGCGCGATCAGCCGCCGCTGCTCGCCCACTACCGCGAGCGTTTCCGCCACATCCACGTGGACGAGTTCCAGGACACCAACACCATCCAGTATGCATGGCTGCGCCTGCTCGCGGGCGGCGGCGGCTGGGTGTTCGCCGTCGGCGACGACGACCAGTCCATCTACGGATGGCGGGGAGCCCGCATCGAGAACATCCAGCGGTTCTCGAAGGACTTCGCAGACGTGCGCACCTATCGGCTGGAGCAGAACTACCGCTCCACCGGCAACATCCTGAGCGCGGCCAACGCGCTCATCGCCAACAACTTCGGCCGCCTCGGCAAGAACCTGTGGACGCGCGGGGATCGCGGTGATCCCATCCACCTCTACGCCGCCTTCAACGATCTCGACGAGGCACGCTACGTCACGGCGCAGATCCAGCAATGGATCGAGGAAGGCGGGCGAGCCGACGGCTGCGCCGTGCTCTACCGAACCAGCGCGCAGTCGCGCGTGTTCGAGGAGGCGCTGCTGGCCGCCGGGATCCCATACCGCGTGCACGGAGGACTGCGCTTCTACGAGCGTGCCGAGATCAAGGATGCACTGGCCTACCTGCGCCTGATCGCCCATCGCGATGACGACGCCGCCCTCGAGCGCATCATCAATCTGCCGACGCGCGGCATCGGTGCGCGCACCCTGGAGGTGCTCCGGCACACGGCGCGCAGCCGGGGTGTGTCGCTGTGGCGGGCGGCCGAGCAGGTGCTCGGCGAGGGCGCACTCCCGAGCCGCGCCGCCGGCGCGGTTGCCCAGTTCCGCCAGCTCATCGAGCGCCTGGCCGAGGCCGGCGCCGGGCTCGCCCTCGACCAGCAGGTGGAGGCCGCGATGCGCGACAGCGGGCTGCTGGAGCATCACCGCAACGACAAGAGCGACCGCGCGCAGACCCGGGTCGAGAACCTCGAGGAGCTGCTCACGGCGGCACGCCAGTTCGAACACGAGCAGGTGGAAGAGGGGAGCGACGTGCTCGGCGCGTTTCTCGCACACGCGGCCCTCGAGGCCGGCGAGGAGCAGGGCGGATACTGGGAGGCATGCGCCCAGCTCATGACCCTGCACGCCGCCAAAGGGCTCGAGTTCCCGGTGGTGTTTCTGTGCGGCCTCGAGGAGGGTCTCTTTCCCCACCAGCGCAGCACCGACGATCCGGACAAGCTCGAGGAGGAGCGACGTCTGTGCTACGTGGGCATGACGCGGGCCCGGCGGCGGCTGTTCCTGAGCCACGCCGAGATGCGCAGGCTGCACGGCGCCGACTACTTCCCGATGCCCTCGCGCTTCATCCGCGAGCTCCCCGCGGAGCTCGTGCACGAGGTGCGCATGCGCGGCGCCGTCTCGCACCCGTCGTACCGGCACCCGCCGCCGGAGGCGGAGCCGGGCGGATTCCGCCTCGGACAGCGGGTCATGCACCGGACCTTCGGCGAGGGGGTGGTGCTCAAGTACGAGGGGCAGGGCGCGCACGCGCGCGTGCAGGTGAACTTCCAGGACGCAGGCAGCAAGTGGCTGGTGCTCGCCTACGCCAATCTCCAGTCCCTGT
>CAZPFD010000179.1:0-5741 GCA_964585725.1 uncultured Ectothiorhodospiraceae bacterium
TAGGGTTCCTGGTGGCCGCCGTGGTCGTGGTCGAGCTGGCGCTGGTCGTAGGGTCCAAGCGCTTCGGGCTGGAGAGCATGCCGGCTCCGGTGCGCGAGGGGCCCGACTACAGCAATACCAAAGCGCTCGGCAGCCTTCTCTATACGGATTACGTCTACCCCTTCGAGGTGGCTGCGGTCATTCTGCTGGTGGCCATCGTGGCGGCCATCGTGTTGACCATGCGCCGGCGCGAAGGCGTGAGGTATCAGCGCCCGGAGGAGCAGGTTGCGGTGCGCCGCGAGCAGCGGGTGCGCCTGGTGAAGATGCCGTCCGAAGTGAAGCGCGTGTTCAAGCGTCACCCGGAGCAGTCATGATTGCGCTGTCCGATTTTCTGATCCTGGGCGCGTTGATGTTCTGCCTGAGCATGGGTGGGATCTTTCTCAATCGTAAGAACGTGCTCATTCTGCTCATGTCCCTCGAGCTGATGCTGCTCTCGGTCAATCTCAACTTCGTGGCGTTTTCGTATTTCCTCGGAGATCTGGCCGGGCAGGTATTCGTGTTCTTCATCCTGACGGTCGCGGCGGCCGAGGTGGCCATCGGCCTCGCGATCCTGGTCGTTGTGTTCCGCAATCGCCAGACCATCAACGTCCAGGATCTGGACATCATGAAAGGATAGGGCGCTCAAGGTCATGGAAGGGGTTTACCTCAGCATCGTCCTCGCGCCGCTTACCGGCGCCATCCTCGCCGGGCTGTTCGGAAAGCAGATCGGACGTTCCGGGGCGCACTGGGTGACCATCATCGGCGTGGGCATCTCCACGGTGCTCTCGGCGGTCGTCTTCAAGCACATCGTGCTGGACGGAGGTCCGATATTCGACGGCGCGGTTTACACGTGGGCGGTCTCGGGAGGCATCGAGCTCCAGATCGGCTTTCTCATAGACGAGCTCACGGCCACCATGATCCTGGTGGTCTCGTTCGTTTCGCTGATGGTGCACATATACACCATCGGGTACATGCAGGACGACCCCGGCTACCAGCGCTTCTTCAGCTACATCGCTCTGTTCACGTTCGGCATGCTGATGCTGGTCATGGCCAACAACTTCCTTCAGCTCTTCTTCGGCTGG
Source organism: uncultured Ectothiorhodospiraceae bacterium (assembly GCA_964585725.1). Lineage (GTDB taxonomy): Bacteria > Pseudomonadota > Gammaproteobacteria > HK1 > HK1 > CAZPFD01. The sequence continues at coordinate 1,101 of CAZPFD010000179.1, forward strand.
GAGACGGTGGGTCTGATGTCGTACCTGCTCATCGGCTTCTGGTACACGCGCGAATCGGCCACGCGCGCCCAGCTCAAGGCGTTTCTGGTCAACCGGGTGGGTGACTTCGGCTTCGTGCTGGGAATCGCCGCGGTGCTCATGTACTTCGGCACCCTTCAGTATGCGCCGGTGTTCGCGAACGCCTCTTTGCTCCAGGGGGAGACCATCCAGGTCTTGCCGGGCACGGAATGGTCCGTGGCGACCCTCATCTGCATCCTCCTCTTTCTCGGCGCAATGGGGAAGTCGGCCCAGGTGCCTCTGCACGTTTGGCTGCCGGATTCGATGGAGGGCCCGACGCCCATATCGGCGCTCATACACGCCGCGACCATGGTGACCGCCGGCATCTTCATGGTGGCTCGGATGTCGCCTCTCTTCGAGCTGTCGGTGACCGCGCTCAGCGTGGTGATGCTGGTAGGGGCGGTGACCGCTTTCTTCATGGGGCTTCTGGGCATCGTGGAGAACGACATCAAGCGCGTCATCGCATACTCCACGCTCTCGCAGCTCGGCTATATGGCGGTGGCGCTGGGCGCGTCCGCCTACGCGGCGGCCATCTTCCACCTGGGCACGCATGCCTTCTTCAAGGCCTTGCTCTTCCTGGGCGCGGGATCGGTGATCATCGCGATGCACCACGACCAGGACATACGCAACATGGGCGGGCTGCGTAAATACATGCCCATCACCTGGCTGACCGCTCTGGTCGGCTCCCTGGCGCTTATCGGGCTGCCGGGGTTCTCGGGGTTCTTCTCCAAGGACGCCATTATCGAAGCCGTCCATCACTCGGACATCCCGGGCTCGGGTTTCGCCTATCTGTGCGTGCTGAGCGGCGTGTTCGTCACCGCGCTCTATACCTTCCGTCTGTACTTTCTCGTCTTTCACGGCAAGGAGCGCATGGACGAGCACACGCGCGCGCATCTGCACGAGTCGCCGCCGGTGGTGACGGTGCCGCTGGTGCTGCTGGCCATCCCTTCCGTGCTCATCGGCTGGATATGGGTGGAGCCGATGCTGTTCGGTGGACACTTCGGGGAGTCGCTGACCGTCGCCCCCGCGCACGATGTGCTCGGCGAGATGGGGCGGGATTTCCACGGCGCCGTGGCGTTCGCCCTGCACGGACTCCAGGCTTTGCCGTTCTGGCTCGCCATCGCCGGGGTGGCGGTCGCGTGGTTCCTGTACCTGGTGCGCCCCGAGCTGCCCGGGCGCATCGCGTCGCACCTCGCGCTCGTACATCGGGTCCTCGTCAACAAGTACGGCTTCGACAGGCTGTACGAGAACCTGCTGACGGGCGGCGGGCGCGGGATCGGCTCGGCGCTCTGGCAGGTCGGAGACGCCCGGCTCATAGACGGGCTGCTGGTGAACGGCTCGGCGCGGGCCGTCGGCTGGTTCGCGACGGTCGTGCGGCACGTGCAGAGCGGCTTCCTGTATCACTACGCCTTCGCCATGATCATCGGCCTGCTGGCGCTGCTGAGCTGGTTCGTGTACGCGTGATCCACGGTGGGATGCGGACGAGACGGATAAATGTCTGAAATACCCTATCTCAGCCTGCTCGTCTGGACGCCCATCGTAGGGGGCATTCTAGTGCTCGTCTTCGGGGGGGAGCGCGACCGTACGGCAGCGCGCAAGATCGCGCTCGTAGCCTCCATCCTGACATTCGTGCTCTCGATCCCCCTCTACACGCAGTTCGATATCACGAGCGCCGGGATGCAGTTCGTCGAGCGCGTCCCCTGGATCGAATCCTTCGGCATCGAGTACTACCTGGGGGTGGACGGCATCTCCATGCCTCTCGTGGTACTGACCACCTTCATGACGGTGCTCGTAGTGATCGCCGGATGGGAGGTGATTCAGCACAAGACGGCCCAGTACATGGCGGCCCTTCTGATCCAGGAGGGGTTGTTGGTAGGCGCGTTCTCCGCCCTGGACGCCATTATCTTCTACGTGTTCTGGGAGGCGCAGCTCATTCCGATGTTCCTGATCATCGGCATATGGGGCGGCCCGCGGCGCATCTACGCCACAATCAAGTTCTTTCTGTACACGTTCCTCGGCTCGGTGTTCATGCTCGTCGCCTTGCTCTACCTGTATACGCAGGCGGGGAGCTTCGCGGTTCCGGACATGCACGCGGTGCCGCTCGGCCTGACGGCCCAGATTCTGGTGTTCGTGGCGTTCCTGCTGGCATTCGCGGTCAAGGTGCCGATGTGGCCGGTGCACACCTGGCTGCCGGACGCCCACGTGGAGGCGCCTACGGGCGGCTCCGTGATCCTGGCCGCGATCATGTTGAAGCTCGGCGCCTACGGGCTCCTGCGCTTCAGTCTGCCCATCGCACCGGACGCGAGCCACGAGCTGGCGGCGCTGATGGTAGCGCTCTCGCTGATCGCCATCGTCTACATCGCCTTTGTCGCGCTCGTGCAGCTCGATATGAAGAAGCTGATCGCCTATTCGTCCGTCGCGCACATGGGGTTCGTGACCCTCGGCTTCTTCATAGCGTTCAACATCTTCGAGCGCACCGGAAGCCTGGAGGCGGCGGCGATGGGCATGGAGGGCGGCATCGTCCAGATGATATCCCACGGGTTCATCTCGGGGGCGCTGTTCCTGTGCGTGGGCGTCATGTACGACCGCCTGCACAGCCGCCTGATCAAGGACTACGGCGGCGTGGTCAACACGATGCCGAAATTCGCGGCGTTCATGATGCTGTTCGCGATGGCGAACGCCGGACTGCCCGGAACGTCGGGCTTCGTGGGGGAGTTTCTGGTCGTGCTGGGCAGCTTCCAGGCCAGCGTCTGGGTGGCGGTGCTGGCGGCGACCATCCTCGTGCTCGGCGCGGCATATACGCTGTGGATGTACAAGCGGGTCATCTTTGGAACGATAGTCAACGAGGGTGTCTCGACATTGACCGATCTCAACCGCCGGGAGACCATCGTCCTGGGGGCGCTGGCAGCGGCGGTGCTCCTCTTCGGGGTATGGCCCGCGCCGCTCATCGACGTGATGTCGCCGTCGGTCGAGAACCTGCTCGAGCACATGACACAATCGAAGCTGCCGGAGGCGGCCACGGCCCAACTGGCGGGATTCTGAACGAACGCGCCGGGACTCGTTGCCCCACCGGCCGCAGGCTGGCGAGAGATGCGGGCTAACGGGGTCGTGGAGAGCGTGAACCGTAACAAAGCGCGAGAGAAGCTGGACCAATGACGTTCGATGCATCACAGCTCATACCGCTGACGCCGGAGCTTTTCGTTCTGACGATGGCGTCGATCGCGCTGGTGGCGGACACGTTCCTGCGCGATCACCAACGAGTGATCACGTACGCCATCGCCCAGCTGACGATCGTCGTAGCCGCCGTCCTGTGCATCGTTCTTTATCCGGAAGAGAGGACGCTGGCGTTCAACGGAACTTTCGTCAGCGACCAGATGAGCGCAGTGCTCAAGATTTTCATCCTGCTCGTGAGCTACTTCGTGTTCGTGTACTCCCGGGTGTACTTGAACGATCGTGAGCTGTTTAGAGGCGAGTACTTCGTGCTGGGACTTTTCGCGATCCTGGGCATGATGGTGCTCGTGTCGGGGCACAGTCTGCTGACTCTGTACCTGGGACTGGAGCTTCTGTCGTTGTCGCTCTACGCCATGGTCGGACTGCACCGGGAGTCGATCGCCGCCTCGGAGGCGGCCATGAAGTACTTCGTGCTGGGGGCGCTGTCCTCGGGGCTGCTGCTATATGGGATCTCCATCCTGTACGGAATCAGCGGCACGCTGAATTTGGACGAGCTGGGCCAGTTCGTGGCGCAGAGCGGGGATGACAGTCTTCTCGCGGTCTTCGGGCTGGTATTCGTGATCGTGGGCATCGCCTTCAAGCTGGGCGCGGTGCCTTTCCATATGTGGATTCCCGATGTGTACGAAGGGGCTCCCACCTCGGTGACTCTGTTCATCGGAACTGCGCCCAAGCTGGCCGCGTTCGCCATGCTCATGCGCTTTCTGGTCGACGGCCTCGGAGGGCTCCAGGGAGACTGGAGTCAGATGCTCGTGATCCTGGCGATTCTGTCCATGGGGGCGGGCAATGTCATCGCCATCGCGCAGAGCAACCTGAAGCGGATGCTCGCATACTCCACGATCGCACACGTGGGCTTCCTTCTTCTCGGCGTGATCGCCGGGACCCCGGAAGGTTATGCGGCGGCGCTCTTCTACACCATCGTTTACGCGGTCATGGCGATGGGCAGCTTCGGTATGATCATTCTGCTGTCGCGAAAGGGCTTCGAGGCGGACCGGCTCGACGACTTCAAAGGGCTTAACGAGCGCAGCCCGTGGTCGGCGTTCCTCATGCTGATCCTGATGTTCTCCATGGGCGGGGTGCCGCCCTTTCTGGGATTCTGGGCGAAGTGGTCGGTGTTGCGTGAGATCGTCAATGCGGAGATGGTGTGGCTGGCGGCGGTGGCCGTCTTCTTCGCCATCATCGGGCTGTTCTACTACCTGCGCGTGGTGCGGCTGATGTACTTCGACAAGCCGGAGGACACGGCGCCGATCGCGCACGGTGCGGACATGAAGGTGATGATCAGCGCGAACGCCCTGGTGATTCTGCTGCTCGGGGTGTACCCGGGCGGGTTGCTGGCGCTGTGCAGCGCCGTGATGC
>CAZPFD010000179.1:5841-8445 GCA_964585725.1 uncultured Ectothiorhodospiraceae bacterium
GGAGCTCGCCGATCTTCTCGCCCACCTGCACCTGCCGCCCGGGCCCGAGGTCGGGACGCCAGCGGCCGGCCCCGGGGGGCAGCAGCACGATGACGGTGGACCCCATGTTGAAGCGTCCGAGCTCGGCGCCGCGTTCGAGCACGGGAGCGGGCCTTCCGCTCGCGTCTCCGTAAGACCAGCGCGCGGCGCGGCGAGCGCACGTCGAAGCCACCGCGCCGGCCCAGACCGTCTCGATGTGGCCTACGCACAGGGCGCCCACCAGCACCACCGCGAAGACGTTGTGCTCGCCGCGAAACAGGCACGCGACGCGTTCGTTGCGCGTGAAGAGATGCGGTATGTTGCGGGTGCTCGACGGATTCACGCTGAAGAGCCTGCCGGGGATGTAGATCATCGTCTCGAGACGGCCCCGCGCAGGCATGTGCACGCGATGATAGTTGCGCGGGTGAAGGTAGGCGGTGAAGAACTCTCCTCCGAAGAACGTCCGGCAGTCATCCTCGTCTGCACCCAGCAGGGTGCATACGCTGTAGCTCTTGCCTTTGGCCTGGATGAGGTGCTCCCCCTGGAGGGCGCCGAGCTCGCTCGTCTCGCCATCGACGGGTGAAACCAACGCACGCGCTTCGCTGTTGATCGGACGGGCGCCGGGGCGCAGAGCGCGTGTGAAGAAGCTGTTGAAATCGCGATAGGCACCGGGTTCTTGTGCCGGGGCGATGCCCATGTCGACCTGATAGCGGCGCAGGAACCAAAGGATCTGGCGGTCCTTGATGGCACGACAGCGGATGCGTGCCGCGCGGTACATGAGGCGCGACAGCAGGTGCGTAGGGCAGGGATACTGCCAGACGGTGCGCAGGTGGTCGCGTATGCGGGTACTCACATCGCGCCGGCCGTGCGACGCCGCGCGGTTCATCGAGTGCGATCCCCGGGGCGTCGTCGCGCAGGGTTCCGCCGGAAAAGGAGGCGCGGAGCGAACGACGCATCGAGTTTTCGGAGATGAGACGCAGCGCACATTGCGAATGCGATTGTATTCGATCCCAGTCTCAAGTTTTGTAGGAGCGAGACGTTAGGAACAGTAGACGGCCGTCCGCGCGACGCGGGACGAGCACCGACTGGTGTGAGCGGCCACCCCGGCGAGGAGCGCCCACGGAGCACGATCTGCAGGAGCCGAGAGCGCACATGGATTCCGACCCTCCAAGCGACCAGGCGAGCATGGACGTGACGGACATGCCGGGTACCGAGGGCTGGGGCCGCTTCGGCGCGGACGCGGTGCTACGGGTTCTGATGTGCCGGTTCGGCGACGGGAGTGTCTATATCGAGGACGCCACCGACAGGCCGATCTACCAGGCGGCGCAGGCGCTCGGCCTCATCAGTCGCGACGGGTACTTGACGCGGGCCGGGCGCCGCTTTCTCAGCGTTCACGGGCGCAACTGAGCTCACCAGTCGATCCAGGCGGTCCCGGGGCAGCTCCGTTCGCCGCGATGCGTCTTTCCGGCGGCAGTCACGATGAAGACCTTGCCGCATCGGGGACGGGTGAACGCGACCGCATTGCCCTCCCAATCCTCGTTGTGTGCGAGGTGGCCGGCATTCAGGTTCTTGCGCTGGATCACTGCCGGCTCTGATTCGCGCCTTTACGCCGCACGGCGGGAAGCGATACCCTACGCATGTGTGCCGGCTGCGCCACACGGCGAGCCGCGATTTCTCGGGCTCGAGGGCGGCGCGCTTCTTGCCCCACCCACGTCGTCGGGCCTCGCGGGGCAACCTCCGCGCTGCGCAGGCGAGATTTCGCCAATCCCTGCCCGACGGCTTGATTCCACACCTTTCGGCGCTTCGGCGCACCGTACGTATGCAAGGCGCGGTCTGAGCTCGTCCGCCGCGCCGTGATCGGATGTCGCATCTCGAATGCGAGGTATTACTACATTCGAATGTTCTGAAGAGAAGCGACAGAGGAGGATGTGACCATGAACGATCAGAAACCCAACGGCGGAGTCAGTCGCCGCAGATTTCTCCAGAACGTGGGCGTTGCAGGCGGCGCCGTCGTCCTGGGGAGCTCGACCTCGATGCGGGTGTTCGCCGCCCAGCGGCCGGCGACATTCAAGCTGGGGCAGATCGCGCCCTTCACCGGCTCGGCGGCGGAGTTCGGCACGTTTTACAAGGACGGGGTGGCGCTCGGGGTGCAGCAGCTGAACAAAGCCGCCGAGGAGGTTTTCGGCGGCCCATTGATCGCGAGCCACATCGCAGAGGATACCAACACCCTGCCCACCCCCGCGATCGAGTCCGCCCGCAAGCTGGTGGAGGCCGACGGCGTTTCCGCCATCATCGGCGGCTGGTCGAGCGGCGTCACCACGGCGGTGGCGGAGTCCGTGAGCATCCCGTCGGGGGTGCTGCAGGTTTCGAACGGATCGACCTCCCCCCTCATCTCGGTGTTGCCGGCCGACCGTGACGCCGACTTGCTCTTCCGAACGACCTCATCGGACGCCCTTCAGGGGGTGGTTCTGGCGCAGCTCGCCTACGGCGAGATCTTTCCCGATCACAAGTTCGAGTCGGCCTCGACCCTGTTCGTCAACAATCCCTACGGTCAAGGCCTCTCCAACGCTTTCGCGCGCTCGTTCC
>CAZPFD010000180.1:0-8378 GCA_964585725.1 uncultured Ectothiorhodospiraceae bacterium
GCAAGCAGGGCCTCAACATCATGATGTCGATGAAGGACGAGCGAAAGCCGGTATCCTTCGTCGAGGACTGTGCCGTCGAACTGCCCGACCTTGCCGAGTACACCCGCCGCCTTACCGAGATTTTCCACAAGCACGGCACCGACGGCACCTGGTATGCCCACGCCTCGGTCGGCACCCTGCACGTGCGCCCGGTGCTGAACCTGAAGCTGGACCAGGATGTGAAGGCGATGCGCGCCATCGCCGAGGAAGCCTTCGAGATGGTGCGCGAGTACAAGGGCTCGCACTCGGGCGAGCACGGCGACGGCATCGTGCGCGCGGAGTTCCACGAGATGATGTTCGGTCCGCGGCTCGCGCGCGCCTTCGAGGAGGTGAAGGACGCCTTCGACCCGCAGGGATTGCTCAACCCGCACCGCGTGGTGCGGGCGCCGCGCATGGACGATCGCCGATTGCTGCGCTACGGGTCGGGGTACGCGCCGCTGCCCATCGACACCGCGCTCGACTGGTCCGCCTGGGGCGGCTTTCTGCGCGCCGCCGAGATGTGCAACAACAACGGCGCCTGCCGCAAGGCCGAGCCCGGGGTCATGTGTCCGTCGTACCGCGTGACGCGTGACGAGCAACACCTGACCCGCGGCCGCGCCAACTCGCTGCGGCTCGCCCTCAGCGGTCGGCTCGGACCCGGCGCCCTGGTCTCGGAGGACATGGCGCAGACCATGGCCCTGTGCGTGTCCTGCAAAGGCTGCAAGCGCGAGTGCCCCACCGGCGTGGACATGGCGCGCATGAAGATCGAGTTTCTGCACCACTACCGCAAACGCCACCGATTGAGCCTGCGCGAGCGGCTGATCGCGCACCTGCCGCGCTACGCCCCCTGGGCCTCCCGCCACGCGGGGCTCGTGAACGCCAGCGCCCGCCTCCCGGGGGCGCGCGCCTTTGCGCATCGGGTGCTGGGGCTGAGCCCGCGGCGCAGCCTGCCGCGCTGGCGCCGCGACGCGTTCAGAGGCGGGACCCGCAGCCCAAGGTCCGCGCGCGGGCGCGAGGCCGTCCTGTTCGTCGACACCTTCAACACCTACTTCGAACCCGAGAACGCTCACGCCGCCCTCGCCGTGCTCACCGCCGGCGGCTACGACGTGCACCTGCCCGCCGCGCGCGCCGGCCACCGACCGTTGTGCTGCGGGCGGCCCTATCTCGCCGTAGGCCTCACCGAGCAGGCACGCGACGAAGCCCGGCGCCTCACCCGCGCGCTCGCGCCCCACGTCGAGCGCGGTGCTCCGGTGATCGGTCTCGAGCCTTCGTGCCTGTTCACGCTGCGCGACGAGTACCCCGCGCTCGTGCCGGGCGACTCGACCCGAGCCCTGGCCGCGCGCGCGCTGACGCTGGCGGAGTTTCTCGACTCGGAGCACCAAGCCGGCGCACTCGAGCTGGGGTTGACCCGCCCGCCCTGGCGCCGGGCGCTGCTGCACGGGCACTGCCACCAGAAGGCATTCGACGCGCTGAGCCCGGTGCAGCGCACGCTGGGCCTCGTGCCCGGGCTCGCGGTGGAGAGCGTCGACGCCGGCTGCTGCGGCATGGCCGGCGCGTTCGGTTTCGAGGCCGAGCACTACGACGTCTCCATGCGCATGGCGGAGCTCGCGCTGCTCCCCGCCGTGCGCGCGGCCGATAAGGACACCGTGCTCGTGGCCGACGGCACGAGCTGCCGCCACCAGATAAAGGACGGGACCGGCCGCACGGCCTGGCACACGGCGCGCGTGCTTCAAGCCGTGCTCGCTCCGTGAGCCCGCCGGGCAACGCCGCGCTGCGGGGCCGCGGCGCGAAGCCGCAGGGCCCGAGTGCCGGTCTGCGTGCGGTTGATTACAATCCGCGCATCTTCCCGCCGGGCCGCGACGCACATGGGCAATCCTCGTAAGGCGAATCGAGCTCCACGCACGGCGCGCACGCGTGCATTGCTCGTCCTCCTCCTCGCCGCCGCGGCCGCCGCCCCCGCCCACGCCATCGAGCGGGCCCGCGCCGACATGCAGAATCGCTTCGGCCACAGCGCGGGCACCGTCAGCCTCATCCAGGGGCCCTACGGCGTGTTGCTGAGAGCGGAGTTCTGGAACCTGTCCACGGGCACCCACGCGTTTCACGTCCACGCCGTCGGACGCTGCACCCCGCCCTTCGAGTCCGCCGGAGGGCATTACAACCCGCGCGGGCTGCGCCACGGGTTCCTGGACGCCGACGGCACGCACGCGGGCGATATGCCCAACCTCCACGTGCCCGCGTCCGGAGCGCTCGAGGTGGACGTCTTCCTGTCCGACGTGAACCTGGACGCATGGCTGCTCGACGACGACGGCTCGTCCCTGGTCGTTCACGAGGGCCCGGACGACTACCGTTCGGAGCCGGCGGGCGCGGCCGGACCGCGCATCGCGTGCGGGGTCATCGTCCCCGAGTAAGAGGGAAGATCTCACCACAGAGAACGCAGAGGATTTCACAGAGGACACAGAGATCGAGGCCTGACTCTCTTTGTTCCTCTGTGACCTCCGTGCTGCACTCTGTGACCTCTGTGGTTAGATCCGCGGCTCTGCGGTGGAATCTCGGCGTTTGGGGAGCCTTTCCCGCTCAAAGACGCGACTTTCGCTGCCGATAACAGCGAGGTACCACATACGCCCCTCGAAGATGGCGCGCCCCCGTCCCATCGCTGAATCCCATCTCCTCGCCCGCGCCCATCCCACGCGCAGGCGCCCTGCGTGCGAAGGAGATTCACCATGGCGTTAGCGCGAAGCCTGTTTCGCCGGACCAAGAGGCCGCCCTCCGATACGCAGGTCCTCGAGGCGCTGGAGAGCAACTCGCCCCTCGCGGTGATCGAGTGGGACCGCGATCTTCGCGTGCAGCGATGGTCGCCCCGGGCGGAAGCGATCTTCGCATGGCGAGCGCGCGAAGTGCTGGGCCAGCGCGCGGACGGCTGGCGCTTTGTCCACGAGGCGGACGCGGCGCGCGCCGCGCAGGCGATGCGCGAGCTGCTCGAGGGTCAGACCCCGCGCAGCGTCGTGCGCGTGCGCAACTACACCAAGGACGGACGCGTGCGGGTCTGCGAATGGTATCACTCGACGCTGGTCGACGAGCACGGAGAGCTCGTCTCGATCCTGTCGCTGGTGCAGGACGTGACCGACGTCCCGCGCCACTCGGACGATCTCGCCCACCGCGCCACGCATGACCCGCTCACGGGCATGGTGAACCGCTGGGAGTTCGAGCGCCGCCTGGAGAGCCTGCTCCAGAGCACGCGCGAGGCAGGCCATCAGCACGCCCTGTGTTATCTCGACCTGGACTACTTCAAGGAGATCAACGACACGTGCGGTCATCTCGCGGGCGACGAGCTGCTGAGGGAGCTCGGGCGCGCCTTGCCGCACGGCATCCGCGAGCAGGACACGCTGGCCCGCATCGGCGGGGACGAGTTCGCGCTGCTCCTCCCCGAATGTACGCTGGAGGAAGCCCAGACGGCGGCCGCGACGCTGCGCCGGATCGTCGAGGAGCTGCGGTTCTCGTGGGAGGGCAAGTCCTTCCGCATCGGAGCCAGCATCGGCGTGGCGCCGGTGCGTGCCGACAGCGGCAACCTGCTCGACGTCCTGCGCGCCGCGGACAGCGCCTGCGCGGTGGCGAAGGCGACCGGGGGCAATCGCATTCACATCCAGCAGGACGGATTCCAGCAGGTGACCCAGCGCCGCGGCGATCCCGTCCTGGTCTCGCAGATTCGACGAGCGCTCGACGAAGGCGGATTCGAGCTCCACTTTCAGCCCATCGTGGCGCTGGACGTGACGGAGCGGCCCGGTCGTCGCTACGAGCTCCTGCTGCGGCTGCGCCGGGAGGACGCGGAGCCGCTGCGCCCGGGGGATTTCCTGCCGGCCGCCGAACGCTACAATCTGGCGCCCAGGCTCGACCGCTGGGTGATCGATCGCGCCTTCGCCTGGCTGACCGGGCATCCCGACCATCTCCGCGATCTCATGTACTGCGGCATCAACCTGTGCGCTCAGTCGTTGACGGACGAGTACTTCCTCGACTTCGTCATCGAGCGTTTTCAGGAGTCGCACGTCCCGCCGGAGAGGATCTGCTTCGAGCTCTCGGAGACCGCCGCGGCCTCGCACCTGAGCGCCGCACTGCACTTCATCGAGACGCTGCGCGGGCTCGGCTGCCACTTCGCGCTCGATCACTTCGGCACGGGGATGACGTCGTTCGCGCACCTGAGACGGCTGCCCGTGGCCTTTCTCAAGATCGACGGCAGCATCGTCAAGAACATCGCCCACAGCCCCATCGACCTGGCCACCGTGAAGAGCATCAACGAGCTGGCCCAGGTGATGGGCAAGCAGACCATCGCCCAGTCGGTGGAGAACGAGACCGTTCTCGAGGCGCTCAAGCTGCACCACGTCCGTCTGGACTTCGTTCAGGGCCATCACCTCGGGCACCCGCAGCCGCTCGAGAGCATGCGTCAGCTGCACGCCGTGCGCTAGGACCAAAGGGGAGGGATCTATTTTCCGCCCAGGGACGTGCCGCCGGTCGGGATTCAACGAAAAATAGATCCGTCCCTTTCGTCTTTGTCCCGTCCCCTTTTGTCCCTGCGCGCCCGTAAGCTAGGATGCGCCTCATGTGTGGCCGCTACGCGCTGTACGGACCGATCAGCCGACGCAAATGGCGCATCGCGCTGGACAACTGGCGCGATACCGACCCCCGCTACAACATCGCACCCGCGCAGGTCGTCCCCATCATCCGCGACACCGAAGCCGGTCGGGAGCTGATCGGCGTGCGCTGGGGCCTCATCCCCGGCTGGGCCAACGATCCTCGCATCGGGCACAAGATCATCAACGCACGGGCCGAGACCGTGGTGACCAAAGCCGCCTTTCGTGACGCCTGGCTGCGCCGCCGGTGCCTGCTTCCCGCCTCCGGGTTCTACGAGTGGCAGTGGCGCGGCACGCGCAAGCAGCCCTACTTCGTGCGGCTCAAGAGCGAAGAGTCGTTCGCGCTCGGCGGGCTGTGGGAGGTGTGGCGCGGAGCGGACGGCGAGGCACTGGAATCCTGTGCGATCATCACCACCCCCGCCAACGACGTGGTGAAGCCCATCCACGATCGGATGCCCCTGGTGCTGGGGACGGAGAGCGCCAAGACCTGGCTGAGCGGCACTCACCAGGACGCGGCCGAGCTGCTCGAGCCTTACCCCGCGGCGGGCATGCAGGCATACCCGGTGAGCACCGCGGTCAACAGCCCCCGCAATGACGGGCCCGAGCTGATCGAGCCCGTCGCCGCGTAATCTACCGCACCCCAGCGGAAAGATTCTCACCACAGAGATCACAGAGGATCCCACAGAGGACACGGAGGACAGGAAAATTTAGAACTTCAAACATGGCACCGCCTTCGCTGTTGCCCCGACTTCTCCGCTGAATGCTTCGTCTCGCCTTGACGACCCGTCTCCTATGTGGATTTTCATTTTCCTTCCGTCTTTCTCTGTGCCCTCTGTGGGATCCTCTGTGACCTCTGTGGTGGGATCTTCCTGCGGGCGGATGAGGTATTCTCTTGGCAGAATCAGCGCCTGACGAGCACGATGGCGGTCGTTCCTGCATCTTCCGAGGTCACTTCCGGCGTTGCGCCCGCCAGCGAGCGGGCAGGACTGGATGCGCTGGCCGCCTTCATCCGCCGCAGCCGGCGCCTGTTGGTGCTCACGGGCGCGGGGTGCAGCACCGAGTCCGGCATCCCCGACTACCGCGACGCCGGCGGGGGCTGGAAGCGCGCACAGCCCATGCAGTTCCGGGAATTCTCGGGGGACCCGGCTGCGCGGCGGCGCTACTGGGCGCGCAGCCTGCTCGGATGGGAGCGAGTGGCAACTGCGCGCCCCAACGCGGCTCACCGTGCACTGGCACATCTGGAAGCGGCAGACCGTGCGCACGCGCTGATCACCCAGAACGTGGACGGACTGCACCACAAGGCGGGCAGCCGCAGCGTGATCGAGCTGCACGGGCGCCTCGACCGCGTGATCTGCCTGGGCTGCGGGTACACCCAGCCCCGCGAGGCCTTTCAGCTCGAGCTCGAACGGCGCAACCCCGAATGGCGCCGGCCCGGCGTGGAGCGGATCGCCCCCGACGGCGACGTGGATCTCGAAGGCGTCGACTACGACAGCTTCCACGTCCCGGATTGCGAAAGCTGCGCCGGGGTTCTCAAGCCCGACGTCGTGTTCTTCGGGGAGTCCGTGCCCAGAGAGCGGGTTGCGCAGGCCTTCGCGCGCCTGCAAGAGTCGGACGCGCTGCTGATCGCCGGCTCCTCGCTGATGGTGTGGTCCGGGTACCGCTTCGCGCGCGCCGCCCGCGAGCGGGGCCTCCCGGTTGCGGTGCTCAATCTCGGCCGCACCCGGGCGGATGCCGAGGTCACGCTGAAGGTCGAGGGACGCTGCGGCGCAGTTCTCCAGGCCGTGACCGCACGCCTGGGGATTCAAACGTAGGGCGGGATGGAGCGCAGCGCAATCCCGCCGTGAAAGCTACAAGAAGAAGAAATACAGGATGGCCAGCACCCCCACGGCGCCGAGAAACGGAGTCCACAGCGGGCCGTTCCTTCTCTTCGCCCGGCGGCCGCTGCGCGCCTTCGACGGCGATCGCGAACGACGGATGTCGTTCTCGATGGTTCTCAAAACCTCGTCGTACCCGCCCTGCGGAACCCGGGGCTCCGCGACGTGCGCCCTGATCGAATGCTGCACCCTCTCTCTCCCTTCGCTGGTGACGGTCGAACGGCTCGCCGAGCGCCGTGAAAGGTCCTCGCTCGACGGGCGTTTGTCAATAGTCTCCATGCCTGATCCTCAATCTCTATTCTTCGACTGACCGAAGAAACTCTTGATGTTGTCGATGAGCTTTTGCGGCGCGGCCTTGACCCGGGCTTCCTCGCGCAACGCGAGCAAACGCTCGTCGTCTGGCTCGACCTCCAACCCCCGTTCGATGAACTGCTCGGCCTTCGCGTACTGGCGCTCCTCGATCTGACGCTCGGCGAGCTGTGCGTAGCGCGCGGCGATGGCGCCGAATCCCGCCGCCGCGCGCGTGTTCTCCGGGTCGAGTGCGAGGACCTCGCGATAGTAATGCCACGCGCTCTTCCCGGCGGGCATGGTCAGGCGGTTGTCGGCCAGCGCCTGATCGGCGAGCCCGAGGAGCTGTGCCACCCGCGCCTCCCGATCCACCTCGTGCGCCCCGGCGCGAAACGTCGTGCTCATGTGCTCGAGCGCCGGGCTGAAGCCGAGTCCGAACAGGGCCAGGCAGACGACGGCGCCGCCGATGATCGCCCACCGCCGCGGGCTCAAACCCTCGCCGCTGTTGACCGCGACCGGCATGGCGCGTGTCGTCGCGCGCTCGCAGGGCGCGCCGAAGCCCGCCGCCGGCGCCGAGCGGCGCAGGCCCTCCACCTGCTTCAGCAGCTCCTCGGCACTCTGGAACCGATCCTCGGGGCGCTTCGCCAGCATGCGGTTCAGCAACGGCTGGGCGGGCTCGTACTCGGACGGCAAGCGGGGGATGGGCTCGCGCAGATGCTTGAGAATGGTGGCCACGCTCGAATCGCCCTCGTAGGGCCGCCGTCCCACCAGCATCTCGTAGAGCACGATGCCCAGGCTGTAGATGTCCGCGCGCCCGTCGATGGACTTGCCTTCGGCGCGCTCGGGGCTGATATAGCCGGGTGTGCCCAGCACGTCCCCGGTCACGGTGAGCACGCTCTGCTGGCACACCGTCTTGGCGATGCCGAAGTCGGTGAGCAGCGGCGTGTCGTCCGGGCGGAACAAAATGTTGGCCGGCGTCACGTCCCGGTGCACGATGCCCGCGCGGTGCGCGTGGCCGAGGCACTCCGCGAGGGTCGCCACCAGCTCCAGCGCGGCCTGCGGCGTGACCACCCCGTCCGCGATGCGCTGCTTGAGGTTGCCGCCCTCGACGTACTCCATGGAGATGTAGTGACGGCCGCCCGCCACATCGATGTCGTAGATGGTGATGATGTTGCGGTGGTTGAGCGAGGCGACCACGCGCCCCTCGTTGAGAAAGCGCTCGGTGAACTCGGGCTCCTCGGCGAAGGACTCGTTGAGGACCTTGAGCGCGACGGGGCGGTTGAGGGATTCCTGAATCGCGGCGTACACGGTGGCCATGCCACCCTTGCCGACGCGCCGAACGATTCGATACCCGGGAATCTCCATAGGTCGATGGACCGTGCCGGCGCAGGGCCGACCGCGGCCTGCGCATGCCGGATATGGTGACGCCTCCCCTGCCTTCTGGATGCCGATGGCGAGAGCGGACCCGACCCCACTGCTATCGGAAACTTCCCGCTTTCCTTGACACCCGGAAGCGCCTTCCGGCGCGGCCCCGCGTGCGCTCTTGGTTGCCGGGGTTGTTTCGGGGCTTGCGACG
>CAZPFD010000181.1:0-8320 GCA_964585725.1 uncultured Ectothiorhodospiraceae bacterium
CGCTCGCGCAAGAGGCGCGAGTAGATGTCGTAGGCGCGCTCGCCCCGAGCCGACTGCTCGATGACGATCGGAACCAGATTCAGCCCTCTGATGTCGCTGCCCTGCGACCCGCTTACACGATCGGTCATGGAGACTTTTTCCCTCCGCCTGCTCGCCTGAGCTTCAAACGCTTGCTGCGCCGTCTCATCGTAGATTCTAACTGAGTTGGGTGGCGATAGGGTCAGCGGGTGAGCTACTCAGCGGATGCAGAGGAACCGGAGGGCGCGCCTTCGCCTTCGCGGGCGGACTGCCCGGGGCGCATCAGCTCGTCAAACGACATCGCTTCCTCCGTGATCTCCACGCGTTCGAGCATCCAGTCCACGACCTGCTCCTCCAGCACCGTGGACTCGACCTCCGCGAGGCGCGATTTGTCCGCGTAGTACCATTGGACGACCTGCTGCGGGTCGTCGTAGGTGGCGGCGATGGCCTCGATTCGGGCCCGTACCCTGCCTTTATCGGCGCTCAGGTGGTTGCTCTTGACGATCTCCGCCAGCAGCAGGCCGAGGGCGATGCGCCGCTGGGCCTGATCCTCGAACATCTCGGGCTTCAGACCGAGCTGGTCGGCGTCGATGCCTTGATGCGCGAGCTCGGCCCGGCGCAGCTCGCACATGCGCTCCATTTCTTCCCTGACCAGCGCCCTGGGCGGATGCACGGTGTTCGCCTCCAGCAGCGCGTCCATCACCCGCTGCTTCGTCTGCGCCCGGATGGTCTCCTCGAGCTCCCGTTGCATCCTCTTGCGCACCTCGGCGCGCAGCGCCTCCATGCCGCCCTCCTGCACGCCGAAGCTGCGGGCGAACTCGTCGCCCGGCTCCGGCAGCACCGGATGCTGCACTGCATGAACCTTCACCTGGAACGAGACCAGCTGACCGGCCAGCTTCTCCGCGTGATGCTCCGCGGGGAAACGCACCTCCAGCGTACGCTCCTCGCCGGCCCGCACCCCCAGCAGCCCCTCCTCGAGCGCCTCGGGCATGCGCCCGGCGCCCAGCTCCACCGGCACCTGCGAGCCCGTGCCCCCCTCGAAGGTCTCACCCTCCAGGCGACCCTCGAAATCGATGACCACGCGATCGCCCTTCTCGGCGCCCCGCTCCTCCACCGGCTCCCAGCTCCGGCGCTGGGTGCGCAGCTCCTCGATGACCCGCTCCACGTCCGCGTCGGTGACCTCCGCCGCGGGACGCGTAATCTTCAGCCCGTCGACCCGCGGCGGCCCGAGCTCCGGATAGACCTCGAACACCGCCGTGTAGGTCAGCCCCTCGCCGGGCCGCCAGTCCACCGGATCGAAGGTCGGCCGTCCGGCGGGCCGCAGATTCTCCTGCACGATGGCGTCGTAGAAGCTGGACTGGAGCATCTCCCCCACCACCTCGTCGCGCACCTGGCGCCCGTAGCGCTGGGCAACGACCTTCAGCGGAACCTTCCCCGGGCGAAATCCCGGTATCCGGGCCGTGCGGCGCATGGACTGCAGGCGATTGTTGATCTCGCCCTCGATGCGCTCCTCCGGGACCTCGACGCGCAGGCGCCGCTCCAGACCTTCGGTTTTCTCAACGCTGACTTGCATCAAAGCCTCGATTCTGTGGCGCCCGCCAATGCCCTGCACGCTCCCTGTCCCGCCGGGAAGAGAGCCCCGCGGGGGTGCCGTCTCCGGGAGAGTGGACCGAGCGGGAAAACTGGTGCGAAAGGAGAGACTCGAACTCTCACGGGGTAACCCCACTGGCACCTAAAGCCAGCGCGTCTACCAATTCCGCCACTTTCGCTTCGGATCGCGATCAAATACCGCCCGAAAAATTATACAGATGCGGCCCTGAAGGGTGTATCCCCGCCTTTCCGCGGCGCGAAAAGCCGATTTCGGGGGGGGGGGCTTATGGCCCACGCAACTTCACTGCCTCGTGACTATGGCCCACGAGTTTCCGCCTGCCGGGACGGCGAGCCCCATCTGATATAGTCATTCCCATGCCCGCGCCCCCGCTCACCCCGCATCGCTGCACGCCTCTCGCGGGATGAACGAGCTCGCCGCCCCGCCGACCCGCATCACCAAGCGCGCCTGGCTGATCTGGGCGCTGGCCGCCCTCTCCTTCGGCTACGCGTTCTTCCAGCGCGTCGCACCCAGCGTCATGGTCAGCGACCTGATGCGCTCGTTCGATGTGGGCGCGGCCGTGCTCGGCAACCTGTCCGCGGTCTACCTCTACGCCTACGCCGGGCTCCAAGTCCCCATCGGGCTGCTGCTCGATCGATTCGGTCCGCGCCGCATGCTGACCGCGGCCGCGGCCCTGGGCGCGGTGGGCAGCCTGCTCTTCGCGTCCGCCTACACCCTCTCCGTGGCCTATCTGGGACGGCTGCTGGTGGGCATCGGCGCCGCGGTGGGCTTCGTGGGCACCCTCAAGCTGGTGGCCCACTGGTTCCCGCCCAACCGCTACGCCTTCCTGGCCGGGATGACCATGCTGGTGGGAATGCTCGGGGGTGTGGGCGGCCAGGCGCCGCTGGCCCTCTCCGTGGACGCGGTGGGGTGGCGCCAGACGCTCATCGCCGCCGCGGTGTTCGCCGCCGCTCTGGCTACCTTCACCTGGCTGCTGGTGCGCGACGACCCGTCGGGCCGCCCGCTGGCATCGGCGCACGGAGCTGCGGCCCGGCGCTCCATGCTCACGGACATCGGCTACGTCCTCTCGCGCCGCCAGAACTGGTTCATCGCCCTCTACGGCGGCACCATGGCGG
Source organism: uncultured Ectothiorhodospiraceae bacterium (assembly GCA_964585725.1). GTDB lineage: Bacteria > Pseudomonadota > Gammaproteobacteria > HK1 > HK1 > CAZPFD01. Next base: position 2,743 of record CAZPFD010000181.1, read on the forward strand.
GCCCCATGCTCGCGTATGCCGGACTGTGGGGCGTTCCCCACCTGATCCAGCTCTACGGGCTCGAGCGGGCGGTGGCGGCCGGATCGGCCTCGCTCATGCTCATCGGCTGGGCGGTCGGCGCGCCCCTGGGCGGCTGGCTCTCGGACCGGTTGGGACGGCGCCGCACGCCCATGGCCAGCGCCGCCGCGGCGGCCCTGCTCGGCTGGCTGCTTCTGCTCTATGCGCCGCTGCCGCTGGCCCTCACCTGGACACTGCTCTTCCTCGTGGGGGCGGCGAGCGGCGCCATGGTGATCTGCATGGCCGTGGCCCGCGAGCTGTCACCGCCGGCGGTGAGCGGCGCCACCACCGGCTTCGTGAACACCGCCAACGTGGGCGCAGGGGCAGTCCTGCAGCCCATCATCGGTCTCGTGCTGGACGCGCGCTGGGAGGGGACCATGATGGAGGGGGCCCGGGTCTACTCCCTGGACGCGTTCGGCGCGGCGCTGGCGATCCTGCCGGCCTGCGCCGTCCTCTCGCTGGTGAGCGCGCTTCTCGTCCGGGAGACCTACTGCCGCCCGGTGGGCGCCTGAGACCGATCCGAATGGAGCGCCGCACCGCACATGACCCCGAGATGGACGAGACCGAGCTCGCTCCGGGCACGCGGGCTTTGCCGCACACTTCGTTGGCAGCCCGATGAGCTCCCCGACGACATCCGCGGCGCCGCCCGATTTGCGCCTCGAAGACTTCGTTCGCATGGAAACGGCGCAGCGGCCGTTCTTCGTCGGCGACGGGCGGCGCATCGGCTTTCTCAGCAACCGCTCCGGCGTGCATCAAGTGTACGTCGCGGCGCCCCCGGGGGCGCCCGAGCAGCTCACGTTCGCACCCGACGGCGTCTACGACGTACGTCCCCGCCCCGCCCGCGATCAGATCGTATACGTGACCGACGACGGCGGCGACGAGCACTACCGGCTGAACCTGCTCGACCTCGCGGACGCCTCCTCGAGGCTGCTCACCCCCGCGCCCGGCGCCGTTCACAACCTGGGCGCATGGTCGCCGGACGGGCGCCTGCTCTCGTACACGGCGAATCAACGCCACGGTGCTTACTTCGATCTCTACGTGCTCGATGTCGAAGCCGGCAGCGAGCGCCTCGTGCACCGCCATGACGGGATGAACATGGCGGGGCGCTTCGCGCCGGATGCGTCCGCCGTGCTGATGATGCGCCCGAACCCCGAGCAGGCCGGCGATAACGATCTCTACCTCGTCGCGCTGGACGCCCCCGAGCCGGCGCGCCGTCTCACGCCGCACCACGGCCGTGCGCGCTGGCTGTGGGCGCGATTTCATTCCCCCGGCGTGGTGCTGGCGGTGAGCGACGAGGGGCGTGAGTTTCTCGGGCTCCAGCGCATCGACCTGGCCACCGGTGAGCGCGGCTTTCTGCTCGCGCCCCCGTGGGACATCGAGGGTCTCGCGCTCTCCGCGGACGCATCGACCCTGGCGGTCGTCGTCAACGAGGACGGCTGCTCCAATCTGCAGGCGTACCGCGTGGACGCCGCGGCCCGGCGGCTGGAGCCGGCTGCCGCGCAGGCGCCGCGCAACGGCGTCATCGCGACCCCCGAATGGGGCCCCGACGCGGGCGTCCTCGCCTATACCTTCGAGAGCCCGAGCCGGCCGCCCAGCGTATGGCGGAGCACGCCGGGCACCGCCGCGCCGGAACCGCTGCCGTCCCCTGCCGCCTCTGCGCCCGGCGCGCGCCTCCCCGACCCGGAGCTGGTGCGCTACCGGAGCTTCGACGGGCTGGAGATCCCGGCTTGGTTCTATGTGCCGCCGCGCGCCGCACGGGCGCTGCCGTGCCTGGTGCTGGTGCACGGCGGGCCGGAGAGCCAGAGCCGCCCCACGCTTTGGGGACGTTACGCGGCGCCCGCCTACCTGCTCGCGCGCGGAGAGCTGGCCTTGCTGATCCCCAACGTCCGCGGTTCCACCGGCTACGGAAAGGCGTACAGCCATGCCGACGATCGGGAGCGGCGCATGGACGCCGTGCGCGATCTGATCGCGGCCGCCGAGTGGCTGGCCGCCTGCGGCACCATCGACGCGCGGCGCATCGGGGTCATGGGCGGCTCCTACGGCGGATTCATGACCCTGGCCGCGATCACCGAGGCGCCCGAGCGGTGGGCTGCGGCCGTCGACCTCTTCGGCATCGCCAACTTCGTCACCTTCCTGGAGCACACCGGGGCTTGGCGCCGCCGCCACCGCGCTGCCGAGTACGGCGACGACCCGGCCTTTCTCGCCTCCATCTCACCCATTCACAAGGCGGCGCGAATCCGCACGCCCCTGCTCGTGGCTCAGGGTGCCCGCGACGTGCGCGTGCCCGCGCAGGAGTCCGAGCAGATCGTGCGCGCGGTGCGCGAGCGCGGCGGGGTGGTCGAGTACCTGTGCTTCGAGCGCGAAGGCCACGGCATTCAGAAGCTCGAGAACCGCCTGACCCTCGCACAACACGTGACGTCCTTCCTGAGGCGCCATCTGATCGCATAGGCTGTCGGCCCTTGACATCGCCCCAGCGAGGCATCATCCGATATACAAAGGCATCTGATCGTCCGCGAAACGAGGCTATCATGTGGCGGGTCGGCGAGCCCTCGCCGCCCCGCTCAGCGGGGATGAGGCTCGTGGGGCAACCAGGTGGAGGCATGCACAGACGCAAGACGAGGTGACGCCATGGCGACGCAGACCGTGACCGTCGACAAAGACCGGGCCGTGCTGCTCCTGGTGGACATCCAGCCCGATTTCGTGCCCGGTGGCGCACTCCCCGTCGGGGAAGGCGACGCCATCCTGGCGCCGGTGGCCCGGCTCATGACGTCGGAGGCGTTTCACAACTTCGCCGCCACCCAGGACTGGCATCCCCGCGGGCACGTCTCCTTTGCGAGCCAGCACGAGGGACATCAACCCTTCGACGTGATCCAGCTCTACGGACACGATCAGACCCTGTGGCCGGAACACTGCGTCCAGGGCACACAAGGCGCGGCGCTCGCGCCCGACCTGCCTTGGGAGCGGGTATCGGTCATCATCCGCAAGGGAATGGATCCCGCGTGCGACTCCTACAGCGGGTTCCGCAACAACTGGAACCCCCAGGGCGAGCGCCCGAGCACCGGGCTCGCCGGATACCTGAGGGAGCGCGGCTGGACCGACGTGTTCGTGTGCGGGCTGGCCCGCGACGTGTGCGTCAAATGGACGGCGGAGGACGCGGCGCGCGCCGGGTTCGCCACGTGGGTGCTGTGGGATCTCACCCGCGCAGTGGTTCCGGACTCGGACGAGAGCGTGCGCCGGGACCTGGAAGCGGCGGGCGCGCGCGTCATCACCTCGGACCGGCTTTCGTAGGGCGGGATGAGCGAAGCGCAATTCCGCCCAGCATCCGCTGGAGGAAGCCCGCACCGCCGATGCGCGTCAGAACTTCACCACCTTCGGTTTCACCAGATTGGCGAAATCCTTGTACGCCATGCGCACCAGCTCGGTGTGCGTGCCCGCGTTGAAAGCGATCTCCTCGTCCTCGGCCAGGCTCTCCTCGACGTACACGTCCATGCCGTAGAGGTTGCCGAACGGCGGCATGGCGCCGGTCTCGCAGCCGGGGAACGCGTCCCGAAACTCCGCCTCCTCGGCCAGCTCGACGTCCCGGGCCCCGATCGCCTCCTTCAGTCGCTTCACGTGCACCATGGCGGAAGCCGGCAACACCGCCATCGCGAGCTTCCCGTCCACCTTCACGATGGTGGTCTTCGCAAGCTCCTTGCCGGGAATGTGTGCGGAGGCGGCAACCTCCTGGGCCGTGTACGCGAGCGAATGGGTGATGATTACGTATTTGACGTGGTGCTTGTCGAGCAACTCCTTCAATGCCTTGACCGCCATGGTTTGCTCCTCCTCTCCATACGAGATCACACCGCATCGCCCTGCGAACGCATGCACCCTATGATACGGCGCCCGTTCTCGCGCCAACTTCGCGCTGAGGGCGGTACCTGTTATCATAATCCCTACGATCGGACGACGAATAGGATCGTTTCCGCCGCCGCCCCATCGGACGAGCGGCCATGGGCTGCGGCCGGCAGGGTTGCCTTTCGCGCCGCCGGAGACAACCATCGGCGACGCAACCAAGCGACGCGCGCGCGAAACCAATCCTGTTCAAGCTGAGCGAACAGGAGGTTCGATATGAAACGCAACGTGTTCCTCATAGGACTGAACGACTTCAATCTCCAGAAGCTGCGGACGATTCGCAACGCCGAGAACTATAACTTCCACGGCGTCATCGACCCGGCTGCCGTGCTGGAGACCGAGCACTTTCCGATGAAGGAGCTGATCGAGACGGCCGAGGCGCAGCTCAAGGCGTTCGACGGCCCGATTGACGCGATCGCCGTATACATGGACTTTCCGGTGAGCACCATGTGGCCCATCCTGTGCAGGAGGTTCGGCCTTCGCTCACCCACCCTGGAGAGCCTGCTCAAGTGCGAGCACAAGTACTGGAGCCGCCTCGAGCAGCAGCGTGTCATTCCCGAGCACATCCCGCAATTCGCCGCCTTCGATCCGAACGACGATGATCCCCTGAAGAGCATTCCGTTCGGGTTTCCCTTCTGGGTCAAACCCATCAAGTCGTCGGGATCGCGGCTCGGCTTCCGCATCAACAACGAGCAGGACTTCCGCGAGGCGGTGCGCATCCTCCGCAACAACATCGAGCTCATCGCCGACCCGTTCAACTACGTGCTCGAGCAGGCCGAACTGCCGCCCGAGGTTTCACGGATAGACGGCCACTACTGCCTCGCCGAGCAGATCATCGGCGGGCGCCAGTGCACGCTGGAAGGGTACGTCTTCGAAGGCGAACCCCGCATCTACGGCATCGTGGACTCCATCAGGCACAAGAACAAGGTGAGCTTCCTGCGCTATCAGTATCCGTCCAGGCTGCCCGTGGAGGTCCGCCGGCGCATGGTCCGCATCGCCAAGAAGGTCATGCGGCACATGGGCTTCGACAACTCGCCCTTCAACATCGAGTTCTTCTGGGACCAGAAAAAGGATCATCTGTGGTTTCTCGAGATCAACACGCGTCTCTCGCAGTCGCACTGTGATCTGTTCGAGAAGATCGACGGTCGCTCCAACCACGAGATCGCCGTCGACATCGCGCTCGGAAACAAGCCGGATTATCCGCGGCGGCAGGGACCCTTCAAGGTCGCGGCCAAGTTCTTCCACCGGAAATTCCGGGACGCCGTTGTCACCCGCGTGCCGAGCGACGGAGAGGTCCGCGCCATCGAGGAGCGCTTCCCCGGCACCATCATCAGACCCCAGGTGCATGAGGGGACGCGCCTCTCGGATCTGCCCGAGCAGGACAGCTACAGCTTCGCCGTCGCCTACATCTTCATGGGCGCCAAGAACCAGAAGCAGCTCCTGCGCAACTACCGCAAGTGTCGCAAGGCTCTGGGCTTTGAGTACGAACCGATTCAGGCGGAGGCACCGGGCGCATCATTCGCGCGAACCGCGTGAGCATGTCGGACTGACCAGGAAGAAAAAGAAGGAGCCCCTTGAAGGTCATCAGCTCTTTTCCCCACGAGGTCCGCGAGCTGGAGCACGTCTGGAT
>CAZPFD010000182.1:0-8315 GCA_964585725.1 uncultured Ectothiorhodospiraceae bacterium
TCGGGGGCTGCACGGCGCTTAGACGCGCGTTTTCAGGGCCGAAATCGACGCTCTAAGAGCCCCCCCGGGGCGTGATGGTCTGGGTCTCCCGTTAGAGCCTCCATAACGGGGGCAAAAACGGGCTTCTAAGACACAAAACGCCTTCATTGGAAGGCCAAACATCTCTGATTTGAATAGCTTGCGTTGGTCCGACCCCGGCTCAGGGGCGGTGGCGGCTCTCGCCGAGGGCGATGCCGCCGGCGATGAGGTGCGCGGTGCGCAACGGCTCGGGCAGCGCGCTGTTCACGGCCAGGCGCGCGATGAGCGCGTCGGTTGCCTCCAGGGAGATCCCTGCGCGCTGCACGAGCACCCCGCCCGCGCGCTCCATGGGTCCGAGGCGTTCGATGAGCGCCCACTTGCGCGCCCCGCCCGGGACGTTCTCGAGCAGAGCCCGGCGCACGCCGTCCATGTCCGGGGGCTTGCGCGCGACGGCGATCACCGGGCGCTTGAGGCGCGCGTGCAGCCCGTGCAGGTCGATGACGTTGAAACCCGCGAACGCGATCCCCTGAAGGAGCACCACCTGGATGTGCGCGCCGAAGCGCGAACCCTCGATGAGCCGCCACACCACCCGCGTGGCGTTGACGCCGTCGCGCCGCACCTTGCCGCTCAGCACCCCCTCGAGCCTCAGCCCGGCGTAGACGGCGCCCACCACCAGCACGTCGCCGCGGTGATGGCGCGGGAACGGTGCGTCGTCGAACCCCGCCACGTGCGACAGGTGCTGGCCCATGCGTCACCCGCCCGGGAAGGCGGTGGTGTCAGCCGCCGCGCTCGTAGGTGCCGATGAGCTCCGCCTGCGCCAGGATGTGCCGGCGCATGGCCGTCTCCAAGGCGGCCTTCGTGGGGCTGCCCAGATCCGGAAGCACGGTATCCAGGGCATAAAGCTTGTGAAAGTAACGGTGGCGCCCGATGGGCGGGCAGGGACCGCCGTAGCCGGTGCGGCCCCAGTCGTTCAGGCCCTCGCCCGTGCCCGGGGGCAGGTGCACGGAGTGCACCGCTTCGGGCAGCGCCGCGAGCGTGGTCGGGAGGTTGTACAGAATCCAGTGCACGAAGGTCATCTTGGGCGCCGCCGGATCCGGAGCGTCGGGGTCGTCCACGATCAGGGCGAGGCTGCGCGTGCCCTCGGGCAACTCGCCCCAGGACAGCGGTGGCGAGATATCGTCGCCGTCACAGGTGTATCGCGCCGGAATGCTGCCGTTGTGTTCGAAGGCCGCTGAGGTCAGTGTGAATGCCATGGCTGCCACTCTCCTCCTTGGCTCCTGTTATAGTGGCGGTGTCCGGGCGGCGTGTCTGCCTGGTCCGTGAGCCGCGAGACCGAGCATAACCCGCGGGCACGACTGCACGCGACGTCCCCGGCCGCTGAATGTACGAGCACCAACGCAGGACGCTCTCGGTGCGAGGGCGGCGCGGCTCGCGCCATGGCGCCCATCCGCCGCATCCAACGGACCGTGCAGCGCGAGAGGTGACGCGATGATGACAGCGAGAGCGGACGTGGTGGGCAGTCTGCTGCGGCCCCCGGAGCTGCTGGCCGCGCGCGACGATCTCGCCGCCGGGCGCATCTCTCCCGATCGCTTCAAGGGCATCGAGGATCGCGCGGTGGATGACGTGGTGGCCATGCAGGAGTCGGCCGGGCTCGAGGTGGTGACCGACGGCGAGCTGCGCCGTCTCTCCTTTCAGAGCCAGATGGTGGAAGCGGTCGACGGCTTCGGCGAGTGGAGCATCGACGCCTTCCTGTGGGGCGACTGGCATGGCGACGAGAGGGTCGGGGACGCTCGCCACGAGCGCCCCGTCGAGCTCGGCGTGGTCGGCAAGCTGCGGCGCAAGCGTCACCTCTCGGTGGAGGAGTTCGTGTACCTGCGGGCGCGGACCACTCGCATCCCCAAGGTCACGCTGCCGAGCCCCGGGCTGTTCGTGAACTTTTGGAGCCCCGAGCGCAGCGGCGGCGCGTATCCCGGCGTCGACGCCTACCTGGCCGACGTGGTCGACATCCTGCGCGAGGAGGTCATGGAGCTGGCGCGCCTGGGCGCCACCTATATCCAGATCGACGCGCCGCACTATCCCTTGCTGCTGGATCCCGGCGCCCGCCGCTTCTACGAGTCCTGGGGCTGGAACCTCGAGCAGTGGCTGCACTTCGGCGTGGAGCTCGACAATGCGGTGATGGCGGACGTGCCCGGCGTCACCTTCGGTTTCCACCTTTGCCGAGGCAACCAGGGCAGTCGCTGGCTGGTGGCCGGCGGCTACGAGCCCATCGCCGCCCCCATCTTCCAGCGCATCCGCGCGCAGCGTTTGTTTCTCGAATACGACGACGAGCGCTCGGGATCGTTCGCAGCGCTGCAGGCGGTGCCCGAGGACAAGGTCGTCGTGCTCGGGCTGGTGACCACCAAGAGCCCGCGGCGCGAAACCCCGCAGGAGCTCGAGGCGCGCGTGCGCGAGGCGAGCCGCTACGTGCCCCTGGAGCGCCTCGCGCTGAGCCCGCAGTGCGGCTTCTCCACCTCGGTGGTGGGCAACCGGCTCTCCTTCGACGATCAGCGACGCAAGCTCGAGGTCATGTGCGAGACGGCGCGGGCGGTCTGGGGTTGACTCGAGCGCTGCACGCGTGGGACGTGACGCCGGCGCAGGCGCGTGCCATCCAGGAGCGCCTGCGCCACCGGCTCGAGACCGAAGACCGCCTCGAGCCCGTGCACCGGGTGGCCGGGGTGGACGTCGGGTTCGATATGCGCCGGCGTTTGACGCGCGCGGCGGTCGCGGTGCTCGCGTTTCCCTCCCTCGAGCCCGTGGCGCACGCCGTCGCGCTGCGTCCGACGACCTTCCCCTATGTCCCCGGGCTGCTGTCCTTTCGCGAGGTGCCGGCCATTCTGGATGCGCTCGCGCGCCTCGAGCAGCGCCCGGATCTGCTACTGTGCGACGGTCACGGCGTGGCGCACCCGCGCCGTTTCGGATTCGCGAGCCACCTCGGGGTGCTCGCCGGGATTCCGAGCATCGGTGTAGCCAAGAAGCGGTTGCTGGGCACCCACGACGCGGTGCCCGACGCGCGCGGGCAGTGGGTGCCGCTGCTGGACGCAGGCGAGATCATCGGAGCCGTGCTGCGCTCGCGGGCGGGGGTCAAGCCCATCTTCGTGTCCATCGGACATCGCGTCAGCCTGCCCACCGCCGTGGATTACGTCATGCGCTGCACGCGCCGTTACCGCCTGCCGGAGACCACGCGCTGGGCGCACCGTCTCGCATCGGAGGCGTGAAGGCGGCAGGCCGGCCCACGGCGGGGAAGCTGCGGTTCTCCTCCCGCGAGCGCACGGGTCACAAGAGTGCGAGCATCGTCTCCGCGCCGCTCTTCTCCGCCTTGCCGGGCGAGTCTTCGATGTTGATGTGCTTGACCACGCCGTCCTCGACGATCATCGCGTAGCGCTGCGACCGGATTCCGAGGCCGCGCTCGCTGAGATCCAGCTCCAGTCCCAGGGCCCGCGCGAGCTCGCCGCTGCCGTCAGCCACCATCATCACTTTGTCGTCCACGTTTTGCGTCTTGCCCCAGGCGTCCATCACGAACGCGTCATTCACCGATACGCACACGATGGCATCGACGCCTTTGGCCAGAATCTCGTCCGCGTGTATGACGTATCCGGGAAGGTGAGCCGCAGAGCACGTGGGCGTGAACGCCCCCGGCAGCCCGAACAACACCACGCGCTTGCCGCTGAACAGCTCGCCCGTGGTGACCGCAGCCGGACCGTCGTCCGTCATGCGATGTAGGGTGATCTCGGGAATGCGATCGCCGACCTGAATGGCCATGGCTTCTCCTCCTCCGCTGCGTTGTTTTCGGTGTGTTACCCGGCGAGGCTGAATGATAGATCAACGCCGCGAGGGCGGGACACTACGCTTGGAGGAGACGGCCGGCAGGCCTCGTCGCCCCGCCCCGCCGCTCGCCCTTCGCGAGAGCTGGCCGCCTGTAGATGCGAGGCTCGCGGATCGATCGGCTCAGAAGCTGAGCTTGAACTCGCCGTGCCATTCGTCCGAGCTGAGGTCGAGCTCGAAGCTCGTCCACTCGTTGGCACGAAGACCCAGCTCGACGCCGGAGTTGGCCAGGTCGAAGTCGACCTTCTGGGTGTGGCGCAATCTGTACTGCGCGAACAGGGCGGTCTCGCGGGAAAGAAAGTAGGTGGACCCCAGAAAACCCTGGAAGCCGAGCCGCGCATCGCCCTCGTCGAGCATCGGGCCGCCGGCCAGAAAGCTGCGGCGCCCGCGCAGGTGCTGAAAGAACGTGCCCACGCTGACGCCCGCATAAGGCTGCAGGCGGCCCTCGGGAAAATCACTCGTGCCCAGCCCCGGCAGACGGTAACGCGCGTTGAGGCTCATTGTGGTGAGCGCCGGATCGAACGCCCCTGCTCCGATGTCCGTGTCATAGAGAGCTGCGGGCGGCGCCCCCGTGCGCTCGCCGAAAGGCTCCGAAGCGAAGTGATAGGTCTCGACCTCCACGTCCAGAACGCTCAGGTTCTGGAAACGATACCCGAGCGTCCCGCCCATGACCCGCGGCGCGTCCAGGTCCAGGTGCCTCACTCGTATGTCGAGCGCGCCCGGGCGATCCAGAAAAAGGCCGGTCCCGGACCCGGGCGAGAAGGTGGCGGTATCGGTCTCGACGAAGTGCCACTCCGCTGAAGCCGGTGACGCGCTCAGGGCCAGGAGCGAGAGGCCAAAGATCGCGCAGCTTGCTGCTTTCATGAGCACACCTGCGTGGCAAAGAGGCTTCCCCGCTTTGGTTACGCCCCTGTAAATAGGGTATAGCCATCATATAACGACCTTTCCAGGTGAAATGCAACGCGCGGTGCAAGTCATCGTTCACATGGAGGGTTTCCCCGGAAGCGCTGCGTCGCGCCTGCTCCGGCACGATCGGTCACCGCGCCCGCGCCGCGCTTCGCCTCCGGGCCGCAGGCGCGATCTCCGCCCCCGCTTCGGGCGGCTGGCCGCGCTGTACCCTCTTGGGCATAATTCGCTGCGCGACGCCCGAGCGTCGCACTGCAGCCGAGGGCCATGTCCGAGCACGACAGCTTGTCCATCATCTCGCGCCTCGTGGGTTTCGACACCACGAGCCGCAACTCCAACCTCGAGCTCATCGAGTTCGTGCGCGACTACCTGGCGGACCTCGGCGTGGACTCGCATCTCGTCTACGACGGCGCGCGGTGCAAGGCGAATCTCTTCGCCACCCTGGGCCCGGCGGACAAGCCCGGCATCTGTCTCTCGGGACATACCGACGTCGTGCCGGTGGACGATCAGGACTGGCACACCGATCCCTTTCAAGCGGTTCGCCGCGACGGGCGCCTGTATGGCCGCGGCACCGCGGACATGAAGAGCTTCCTGGGGGTGTGCCTTGCGCTCGCGCCCGAGCTTCTCCGGTGCGGGCTGCAGACACCCATTCACCTGGCCTTCACCTACGACGAGGAGGTGGGCTGCGTGGGCGTGCGGCCGCTCATCGCCTGGCTGGAACGCCAGCGCACCCGCCCGCGCGCTTGCATCGTCGGCGAGCCGACCGGTATGCGGCCGGTCCGCGCGCACAAGGGCAAGCAGGGTGTGCGCTGTCACGTGCGCGGCCTGGCCGGCCATTCGGCGATGCTGCATCGGGGGGTCAACGCGGTGGAAGCGGCAGCCGAGGTCATCGCTTACCTCAAGAGCATGGCGCGCCGTTTCCGCACCGAGGGGCCTTTCGATGCCGGGTTCGAGCCGCCCTACACCTCGGTGCACACCGGCACGGTGCGGGGCGGCACCGCGCTCAACATCGTGCCCGAGCACTGTGTCTTCGAGTTCGAGTTCCGCTACCTGCCGAGCGAGGACCCCGAGGCCCTCCTCGGCGAGGTGCGCCGCTACGCCGAAGAGCGGGTGTTGCCGGAGATGCGCGAGGTATCGCGCGACACCGGCTTCACGTGGGAGAGGTTGAGCGAGTTCGCCGGCCTCGAGACCGATGCAGATGCGGAGATCGTGCGCCTGGTGGGTGCTCTGACCGACAGCCCGGAGGCCGGCAAGGTCAGCTTCGGCACCGAGGCGGGGCTATACCAGCGCGCCGAGATGCCGTCGGTGGTGTGCGGTCCCGGCAGCATCGAGCAGGCGCACAAACCCGATGAGTTCATCGAGCTCGAGCAGGTCGCGCGCTGCGAGGCTTTCGTGCGCGGGCTGGGCGCGCGCCTGTCCGCTCACTCCACGCGCCGGTAGCGTTCCAGGAAGACCCGGTTTCCGTCGTAGCCGTAGATGAGCTCCGCGATGGGTCCGGTCGGGCAGCACTCGCGATCGCCGACCTTGTAGGTCTTGAACCGGTGCACGAGATGCGAGGAGGAGACGGTCAGCCGGTCGTCGCCCGCGTAACCCGCAGCCTGCTCGTGGGTGAGCCGGGGGAACGGATGCTGGGTCAGGTACTCGCCCTGGAGCTCGAACAGGCTGAACTCCCCCAGGCCCTGTGACCCGTAAGCCCGGACCCACAGGGTGATCTCCGGGTCCTCGTCCCGATCCATGTCCGTAACCCACGCCCCGGTCAGCTGCCCGGGAATGCGATAGGTTTCGTCCAGGATGAGGCGATGACCGTCGGTGATGTGTATCGCGGCGCCCTTCTTCGGATAGCCGCCGTTGCGGCGCAGCTCCACCTCCGACACCCGGATGTCCAGGCCCTGCATGAAGAAGGTCTGGGGGAATGCCCCCACATCCGCGTAGGAGAGACCTTCAGGTGCGGCGACCAGGCTCGCCGCGATCAGGGCCACATTGCGTAAGGCGTTCAAAGCCACCCTCTCCTTCTGCTTCCTCGTCCCGTCGTTGTCCCGCGAGGCCCGAGGGCGGGGCGCGCCCGCGACGCCCCGCCAGCCAGCTGCACAGGAACCGGTGTACTAATGGCGTCACATCCGGCCGGTTCTTGAGCCGGCGCCACCCCATCCATATCGACACCTTCATCTCGCGTAGAGCATCCACCCGCCAAGCCCCTGAGCGGGAAAGGGTTTCCCATGGCGCCTCCCGCTGATGGGCGTAAGTGGGGGCGTGGCGACAACCCGGCCCGTGCGGCCTTGAGATGACTACGCGGCGAACAGCGCGACCGCAACGACATCGAAAGCCCGGCTGCAGTCACCCAATGCCGGGGGTCTCTTGCCGGTGTGGGGAGAGGGTGAGGAAAGTCTGTGGCGCGCCCTAGAGGATTCGAACCTCTGACCTTTGGCTCCGGAGGCCAACGCTCTATCCAGCTGAGCTAAGGGCGCGAAGGATGCCCGCGGAAATCCGCCGTCCGACGCTTACGCCGTCCGCGTCGACCTCGGGAATCCGCGCGCCTCAAGATACTCCCTCGCGCCGGAGCCGTCCACGAGTCTTGTGCGGTCTCGCTGCCTTTGACAACATATCCCGGCGTCGGGACGGGGCAGGAGGACACAGTGAGTCACGCGGACGACATCTTTATAAGAAACTTCCTCGCCATACTCGGGGCGCTGGTGGTGTTCACCATCTTCGCCATTTTTTTGGGCCGTGTGATCGGCGGAGCGGTGTGGGAGCGTATGCAGTCCGCGGAGGACGTCACCGAGCAACGTATCGGCCCCGTCGCGGCCGTTCGGGTGGGCGAGGCCGGGCAGCAGGCGCCGGCCCCAGAGCAGGAGACACAGGTCGCCGCCGCTGCCGAGCAGCCTGCGGCCGAGGGAGCGGGCAAGTCCGGCGAAGAGGTCTACAACTCGGCCTGCGTGGCCTGTCATGCCGCCGGTGTGGCCGGGGCTCCCAAGCTCGACGATGAGGCGGCGTGGAAGCCCCGGGTTGAGAAGGGCCTGGACACGCTCGTGAGCCACGCCATCAACGGATTCAATGCCATGCCACCGAAGGGCGGCAACCCGACCCTGAGCGATGCCGAGGTCGAGCGGGCCGTCGAGTACATGCTGGCGCAGACCGGGGTCGAGGTGCCGGGCGCGGGCGCTGCCGAAGCCGGCGCGCCCCAGAGCGGGGCTGCGGCCGAGGCCGCTCAGGCGACGGCCCAGGAGACGCAGCCCGCGAGCGGCGAGCAGATGGTCGCGCAGGCCGAGCAGGGGGATGCCGCGGCGGGGAAGAAGGTCTACAACTCGTCCTGCGTGGCCTGCCATGCCGCCGGTGTGGCCGGGGCCCCCAAGCTCGACGACAAGGCGGCCTGGCAGGCGCGGGCCGAGAAGGGCATGGGCACGCTGCTGAACCACGCCGTGAACGGCTTCAACGCCATGCCCCCCAAAGGCGGCAACATGTCGTTGAGCGAGGCCGACGTGCGCAACGCCATTCAGTACATGCTGGACGAGGCCGGCGTCAGCGCGCAGTGA
>CAZPFD010000183.1:0-8272 GCA_964585725.1 uncultured Ectothiorhodospiraceae bacterium
CGGTGCGGCGGCCCTCACTCCTCATGAGCGCTCGCACCCGGGCGACTGCGCGCTCCATGTCGTCGAGCCGGCCCCGCGCCGCCGGCTGGGCGCCGCGCTCCCCGAGCCGCCACAACAGCCCGCGCGCTTCCAGGGCGCGATGATAGGCATCGAAATCACGGGCCGGCTTGACCAGCCCCCAGAACACCAGCGCCCGGTGCAGCCGTGCGACTCCGGGCGCAGCGCCGAGATAGCGCGACACCGCGAGCGTCATCCGCTGCGACGCCCGCCGCGGCCAGTCGAACAGGTACACCGGCTTGCCCGTGGCGCAGCCCTCGACCAGCAGGGAGGCACTGTCCACGGTGACGATGAATTCATCCGCGAGCGCGAGATATCCGAGGTACGGATTCTCCGCATCATCCGGCCGCCAGCGATAGCGGTGGGCGGCGATCTCCCGGGTCTGCGCGAGCACCGCGTCCGCCGCCGCCCCCGGAGTCCGCGGGCTGGTGCTCACCAGGAGCGATCCGCCGGCGGCGCGCGCGTGGCGCGCCGCCTCGCGCCCCAGGCGCGCGGCCGTGGCCGTGCTCAGCCGGTAGGAGGAGCTGTCGCCGCCCACCATCAGCGCGATCCACGGCCGCGGCAGATGCTGGAAGCGGGGTGCCCAGCGTCGTGCCGCATCCGCCAGCGCCCCGTGGTCGAGCTGATTGAGCGGCGCCACGTTATGCAGCACGTTCGCTCGCCGCGGCAACCGGTACTGCGGAGTGGTGATGATCAGATCGAAGCGATCGAGGGGAGCCTGGGCGTGGAACAGGTGCACCAGCCGGGTTCGACCGCCGCTTTGGCGCCTGATCCACTGCGCGACCGGCGCGCTGCGCCGCGAGGCGGCGATCACGAGGTCGGGCCAAGGCGGCTCGAGAGGGGCGGAACGGCGCCGGTCGACACTCGCGAGAGAGGCGCCGAGCAGGACGTTGGGGCAGTGGTTGAGGGGATTGTAGACGAGGCGTTTCACCTCGAAGGGCCAGCCCAGGGCCCGCGCCAGGTTCAACATCTGGGCGTTTCCACCGGCGCCCTTGCCGAACAGCACCCACACCTTCGGCGAAGGGGCAAGCGCCGCTGCCGGCTCCGGCGCGCCGAGCGGAGCCGCGGCCGCGCTCGGCGATACGTGGCTCCCCGGCACCGCCCCGTGCGGCGCCTGCGTGGGGTCTCCGCACCTCTCCGGGATCAAGACGGACCTCATCCGTCGCCAGCCAGTCTGCGCATCATCCCCGGGCGAGGCTCATCGGGCTCGGTGAAGCCGAGCAGCTCGCGCACCTCCTCGGCCGCCGCCTGCGCGGGCCTGAATGCGAGGCAGGGCTCGAGGGTCAACGGCGTGCCGAACCGCCGCGCGATGCCGCCCTCGATGAGCGTGCGGTGCAAACCTTCCAGGTCGCGCGGCGGCAGCACGAGCCCGCGCTCGACGAGCCGCGCGCACAGATACTCGAGCCCCTGCTGCGGGCGCACCGTGCCGCGCTTGTTCGTGGGCCGCGCCCGGGCGCGGCGTGCGACCCACCCGCTCAGACGCTGCCAGGGCCCCGGGCGTGCGGGAACCGGATAGATGTACAGCGGCTTGCCCGCCACTGCGGCCTCGGCGAGCATGGATTCGCTCTCGCCCGTAACCACCACCACTTCTGCCCGGCCCAGGTACGCGAGGTAAGGGTTGTCGGGGTCCCGAGGCCGCCACGCGTGCACGCGGCCTCTGTGCCCCAGGCCGGCGCGCAGGGCTGCCGTCGCCCGCGCCCCCGTCCGCCGGCTGGTCAAAGCGACGACGGTGCCGCCGGAGGTGGCGGCCAGCGCCCCCGCGTCACGGCCCAGACGGCGCGCCGTCTCCGCATCGAGCCGGTGCGAGCGGCTGCTGCCGCCTACCAGAACCAGAATATGCGGGTGCGGCGCGTTCTCGAACAGATCGGGGCGCCGGGCCGCCGCCGCCTCGAGACCCTGGGCGGTGACCCCGGTCAGGGGCAGCAGCGTGTCGATCCGACGCGGGTGTTGCGGCAAACGGAAATGCGCGCAGCCGAGCGCGACGTGGAACTCATCCGGTGCCGCGCCGCTCTTGCGACCCAGCAGCACCGCGCGGGTGCGCCCGGCGCTGCGCCGCGCCACCCAGCGCGCCACGCGGCTGGGGAGCCATCCGGTGCCGATCACCACGTCCGGCCACGGCGGCGCCAGCGCGGGCCACGCCGCGGCCGGAACCATCCCGAGCCTCTCCAGCAGCCGCCGCAGCACGTACCCCGCTGCCGTGAAACGCAGCTCCTTGCGCTCGCAGGGCCAACCCAGCGCCTGCGCCAGACCCACCGACTGGGTCGTATGCCCCGCCTTGTGGTGGGCCAGAACCCAGACTCGCGGGCGCGCGCCGGGCAAGCAGCCGCCCTGGCGCACCTCCCAGTGCCGGCCTCCCCCGCGCCGGCGCAGCGCCAGGCGCCAGTAGACATGAGGGTGACGGCGGCTTGCCGCCTGAAAGGCGTCGTACCAGCGCGACGCCGGGCGCGCCGGCGCGTGCAACCGGCGGCCGTCCGGGAGCACGCACTGCGCAGTCTCGTCGACGGCCAGGTGCACGAAGCGCCGGGCGCGGGCGAAGAGCGCTTCCACGATCCACGGCAAATCCTCGCCCGGCAAAAGCTCCGGTCCACCCCGGCAAATCACCGCATCGAAGCGCTCGCCGGCCTCGTGCTCCCAGAGCGGCGCATGGTCGCAGCGCGTGACCTCCCAGGCCGATCCCGGCACGCGCACGTCCGCGTTCGCCAGCACCGTGCGCGCTTCGACCTCCGTCAGCGTGCGGCCTGACGCCTCGCGCTCGCGCGCGGGCATGCGCAGCGTGACGTTGCCGGAGACAGAACCCGCCGCGCCCTCGCGCAGCAACGACATCCGCCGCCCGTAGGCGGCGCTCGGATGCTGCGCCGTGAACAGGTGATAGCCTGCCGCATCCGCGGATCGTTCCAGCTCGTGCCACAGTCTGCCCACGGGGTTGCCCTGGTACACGTAATGCTGGGGGAACGGCCGCCACGGCTGGGCATGGATGGTGGTGAAGTGCACCAGGTACGCGCTCTCGGGATCATATTCCTCGTCGCGCGCGTTCCAGCCGGGAGCCAGGCGCCCCCACAGACCCGGCACGGCCCGCGCGCGCGCTTCGAGGCTCTGACGGCGCTCCACACGGGCCGACCCCAGAGTCCACAGGGCGCGCATGCGCGCGCAGTCCATGAGCATCACCGAGGTGTCCCGGTCGCTGATGGACAGAAAGCCGTGCCCGGCCATATCGGTGTCGAAGAGATCCCCCGGATCTCTCAGATAGATCTGATCGACATCGTTGTAGATGGCCTTGCCCGCGCCTCCCGCGAGCTCGGGAATGGCGAACCGGTAGTTGGTGAAGCCGGTGAGCCACCAGCGGCGACGGAACCCGGGCAGGTTCTTCATGAGATAAATCTCGTACACCCGCGCGGGATCGCGCACCTGCTCGATGGACCACACGAAAACCCGCTCGGCGCGGTACTGTGCCGGCTCCGTGCCGAGAAAGATGCGCACCGGCGGCTTCGCCGAGGGGGCGGTCCCCGCGCGCACCGGCAACACCACCCGTTCGGGCGCGAGCGGGGCAGCGCGCGCATCCCGCTCGTCGTCCGGGGAAACCAGCCCCGTGATGAGACGCTGGATCAGAAACGCCATGACGGTCCTACGTGTCGCGAGAGCTGTTTCGTCGAGCTCGAAGGTTCATCCAAGTGTGTCGCAGGCGCCACTTCAGAGGGACGCGCTTACCCGCGCGTCGCGCCCCGAGGCCGCGGCGGGATCCTCCCGCAGCAGCGTAGCGGTGCCGTTCTCCAGACGGTAGACGCGCTCGGCCGCCTCCACCAGCGCCGGCCGGTGGGAGATGGCGACGATGGTCATCTCGCCGCACAGGCTCGCAAGGCTCCGGCACACCGCGGCCTCGTGCTCGCTGTCGAGCGCGCTCGTCGCCTCGTCCAGGATCAGCAGCCGCGGCCCGTGGGCGAGGGCACGGGCAATGGCGATCCGTTGCTGTTGCCCCCCGGAGAGCTTGCTTCCGCGTTCGCCGATGTTGGTGTACATGCCCTCGGCCAGACTCTGTACCACGTCCCAAACACCCGCCGCGCGCAAGGCCTGCTCGGCGTCGGCGGGGGTCAGCCCCGGATCCCCCAGCACCACGTTGTGAAAAACGGTGTCGTGGAGCAGCAGCGCATCCTGCGGCACGTAACCGATCATACGCCGCCATTGCCGCAGCGTGATGTCCGAAAGCGGCCGGTCGTCGATCCATATCTCGCCGCGCTGCGGGCGCACGAGGCCCATCAGGAGATCCACCAGGGTCGTCTTGCCGGCGCCCGAGGCGCCGACGATGGTCGTGAACGATCCGGCCGGCAATCGCATGCTCAGGTCGTCCAGCACCCATTCCGGTCCGTAGCTGAAACCCACGTGCTCCAGGCGCATCTCGTGCGCGAGGCTCGGCGCGTTGCCGTCGCCGGTCTCTTCCCGATGGCCGCGGGCCTCGGAGATGGTGTCCTGAAGCGACCAGTACGCGCTCTCGCAGGTGGCCATGCGCTGGTACTGGCGTTGAACCTTGTTGAGCTGGCCGAGCACGCGGGACAGGATGAAGACCAACGCGATGATGGCCGGCAGCGACATCTGCCAGCCCACCAGCGCCAGGTACAGGCTCACGGCGATGAGCACCGCCAGGAGCGGCTCCTGCAGCGCCTGCAGGATCGCCTGACTGATCACCTGGCGGCGCAGCGCGCGGTTGAGCCGGGAGGTCTCGCCCTGGAGCAGGGTCGCCGCGAAGCTCTCGCGGGACATGGCCTTCAGCGGCTTGACCGAGCGCAGATTGTCGGCCAGGCGCGCGAGCAGGCTCTTCATGAGCTTGGTCTGGCGCGCGCCCGCGCGGCGCGCCATACGCACCAGATGGTTCAACAGGTAAAAGCACGCGGCGCCGGCGGCGAGGAAGGCCAGCGTTGCCTGCCAGGAAACGTAGAGCGCCACCGAGATGTACACCACCACATGGACCAGCATCGCCACCATCTGCCCGCCGTAGCGGTACGCTTCGGCCGCGCGGTTGGCCTCGGAGGCGGCGGCGTTGGCCAGCATCCCTACCGGTTGCCGCAGGTGATACTCCCAGCGCGCACCGAGCAGCGCGTCGATGAGCGCGAGGCGCAGGTCCGTCGCCACGTGCGCCACGGTGTAGCCGATCTGCCGATTGGCGAGAAACAGCAACGCGCTCTTGAGGGTGATGCCGAGCACGATGACGGTGAGCAGGACGCCTACGCTCGGATCGAGACCCACGGCGCCGAGCGCCTCGACCACGATGCGCCCGCTGCCGGTGGGATCCAGCTCCCCGCTGCCGCCCGTGCCGACATCCACCACGGTGCTCAGCAACGGCAGCAAGGTGGTGAGCCCGATGCCCTCGGCCACCCCGGCGAGCACCAGGGCGACGACGAGGAACAGGCTCGCTCGCGGGTAGGCGCGCGCGAAGGTGAGGAGCAAACGCATGTCAGTGACGGAGGCCGCTCAGGCGGGCGCGGCCTCGCGTAGCTCGGTAAACGCCTTGCAAATTGCGTCGATCTGCTCCGGTGTGTGCGCCGCGCTCATGCTGCAGCGAAGCAGCGACACACCGTTGGGGGTCGCCGGCGGCAGCATGAGATTGACGTACACACCGCGCTCGAGCAGGCCGCGCCAGGTGTCCAGCGCCTGTGTCTTGCTCTCGAGCACCACTGCTATCACCGGGCTCGGCTCCGGACCCAGCCGGTAACCGAGCTCCCGGAGCGCTGCGTAGAGCCGCCGGGCGTTGCTCCACAGGCGCGCACGCAGCTCCGGCCGGCGCTCTATGGCGCGCAGAGCGACGCGGGTGGAGGCCACCACCGACGGTGAGGGGGCCGCCGTGAAGATATAAGGGCGGCTCGCATAGCGCAGCAGCGACAGCTCCTCCCGATCGCTCACGCAGAAGCCGCCGGTCGCCCCGAGGCTCTTGCTGAAGGTTCCGACCACGAAGTCGACGTCCCCTTCCACGCCGGCCTCCTCGCTGACGCCGCGGCCCTGGGCGCCGAAGACGCCGAGCGAGTGCGCCTCGTCCACCGCCAGGTATGCCCCGTAACGCCCCTTGACCTCGGTGATCTCCCCGAGCGGGGCGCGATCGCCGAGCATGCTGTACAGCCCCTCCACCACCACCAGCGCGCCTTGAGCGCGCTCACCCAGCCGGCGCAGGCGCTTGTCCAGGTCCTCGGGCGAGTTGTGGCGGAAGCGAATGATGTCGGCGCCGCCGAGACGGCAACCGTCGTAGATGCTCGCGTGTGAGTCGGCGTCGATGAGCACCACCTCACCGGGGGCGGCCAGCGTCCCCAGCACGCCGAGATTGGCCTGGTAGCCGGTGGAGAACACGATCGCGTAGCGGCGCCCGTAGAACTGCGCGAACTCCCGCTCGAGCGCCAGGTGCCCGGGGTAGGTGCCGTTGGCCATCCGCGAGCCGGTGGTTCCCGTGCCCTCTTGCTCGAGGGCTTCGCGCGCGGCAGCGAGACATTCCGGATCGAAGGTGAGGCCCAGATAATTGTTGGTGCCCGCCAGGATCGTACGCCGCCCGTCGACCTCGCCCTCGGTGGGAGAGAACACGCGCTCGATGGGGATACCGAACGGATCGATGCCCAGCGCTTCGAGCTCGCGACGGGCGTCGGCGACTTGACGGAGTCTTTCTAACATGACTGTCAGGCGTCCTGCGTGAGTCTTTGAATGGCGAGCGCCAGATCCCGGACGGTGACGACCTCCGAGAGCGCGTTCACGGGGATGGAGATGTCGAATCTTTCCTCGAGCGCGAACGACATCTCCATCACCTGCACCGAGTCCAGATCGAGCTCGTTGGCCAGCTCGGTCTCTTCGGTGATCTCCGCCCCGTCCGGAGCGAAGGGTTTGAGGCTTTCGGCGGTGAGCGCCAAGATCTGCTGATATTCCTGCATAACACCTGCCCGGTTAAGCTGCCAATCCAGTACCGCCTACCCCCAGTACCCCTACCCATTGTCCGCACCCGCCGGATCCGCTCTCCGGCAGCGCAGACGCGGCTCAGCCGCCGCTGCCGCGATGGTGCCCGCCCCCCGTGCGCGCCGCGAGAGATCCGCTGCGTCCCCGTGCTGCAATACTAGCCCATCCCAGAGTGCGCCGCAGACCGTCCTCCAGAGTGTTCTCCGGACGCCAGCCCGTGGCCTGGGTGAAGCGCGTATTGTCACATACCCAGTCCGAGTGCCGCAGCTCGCGCACCTTCCCCGCAGTCAGCATGGGTACTCGACCCTTCGAAGCCGCGAGCAGCGCGTTCACTCTCGCGAGACCCGAGAGCGCCGCCGCGGGCACGCGGATGCGGCGCACGCGACGGCCGCGAAGCTCTCCGATGCGCCGGGCAAGCTCCTCCCAGCTGTAACCGCCCGGCTGACCGTCGTGCACCTCGAAGATACCGGTGGTATCGGAGGGCGCATCCAGCCAATGCCGAACCGCCGCCGCCAGATCGTCGACGTACAGCAGCGAGAAGCGCGCACCGGGCGGCCCGAGCGTCAATCCGACGCCGCGCCCCATCCAGCGCATCAACGGAAGCACGTCCCGGTCGCCGAGTCCGTACACCGCCGGCGGTCGCAGCACCGCCCAGGGCACGGGGCGCGGGGCGGTGCGTGCGATCTGCGCCACCATCTCCTCGCCCCGGCGCTTGCTGGCCGCATAGGCGGACAGGCCGGGCTCGCGTGCAGCCAGCGAGGACACGAGCAACAGGCGCGGCGGGCGTGCTTGCTGCGAGAGGGCGCGCGCCAGACATGCCGCACCCTCGGCGTTGACCTGCATGAAGTCGGCGGCGCTGCGCGCGCGGACTCGCCCTGCGCAGTGCACCACCGCGTCCGTCTGATGCACCAGCCGTTCCAGGCTCTCGGGCTCCTCCAGCGCACCCGGGACCCATTCCACCGAAGGATCCTCGCAGCGCTTGCCGCGCGCCCTGTACAGGGCCCGCACCCGCCACCCGGAGGCCGTCAGGTGCCCGAGCAGGGCGCTGCCGATGAAGCCCGTCGCGCCGGTCAGGGCGAGGGTACGCGGCATGACCGAACCTCCACGAAACGGCCGAATGGGCGGGTCGCCCGCGGGCGGGCGGCAATGCGGCGGACGCCTTCGGGCGCCGCCGGTGGCGCGGCGGGGCTAGGGAGGAGCGTGCAGGGCATTGAACGACCTACTGCGGAACCGGGAGAGCGTCCCGGATTTCCGGGAGACTTCCGGTCACATAGCTACGGCTATGCTCCCTCCGTCC
>CAZPFD010000184.1:0-4767 GCA_964585725.1 uncultured Ectothiorhodospiraceae bacterium
GCCATCTTGCGCGTGGTTCGCCGCCATGAGCCCTCCACCCTGCGGAGCCACGCGAACCCGGGTGATGTGACCAGCACGCGCTCCAGTGCGTCGATCTTCTCCTTCGCCTCGGAGGGAGTCGCGGCGCGGGACACCTTGCGGAGCGCCTGCTCGAACGCCTTGGACACGAGCGCGTTGTCCAGTCCGAGCACGCTCTGCGCGGTCCGCTCGATGCGGGCGCGCTCCGCTGGGTAGATCGTGCAGATCTCCTCGACTCTGTCCCGGATCCGCTGGGCCGCGTTCGTCACCGTGCCTCCGAGCCCGCCGGCTTCAACTGCATTCGGGGTCCTCATCGGCGGCAGGCAAGAGCCCTTTAGGGGGGGCCGCGTGCCGAAGAGCATTCGGCCCGACGAATGTGGCCCAAGCGGAAGGCTCGGAATCGCAACAGCTCGTGCGTCAGCGTCCCGGAACGGCCGGCGCTTCGGCCTTGAAGCGCATGACGAGAAACGGCATCTGCGCGGCGTTCTCGCCGTTGTTGAGCGGCGGTGAGCGGTGCAGCTGATTGACCACGACGTAGATCCAGTCATCGGGCCCCACCGCAAAGCCGTCCGGCCAGCTCAGCTGATCACCCTGGTAGAGCTTGCGGTAAGCGCCGTCTCCGCCGACGATGCCGATGGCGTTGTCGCCGATATCGGTGATGTAGACGTTGCCTGCGGTGTCGACGGCGATGCCGTCGCAGATCGGCTTGTCGCCGTAGCGCTCGACCCGTGAAGCGAGCGCCTCTTCGCTCAAGGAGGGGTCGAGCAGATCGACGGTGCGCACCCGGTAGAGCGAGCGCCCCGACATGGGGCCGAAGTACACCCATTCGCTCGCTGCGTCGATGGTGATGGGATTGACGCCGATGCGCGCGGGCTCGCCACCGAGCGTTATCGTGCGCCCGTCGATGACCATCGGGACGTCTTCCGGGATCGTGAACCGTGAGCCCGCGAGCACGCGCCGCGCCTCGCCCGTGTCGAGGTCGACGACCACGAGCGCCGCGTTGTCGGGGCCGGCGGTGTCGGCGATGTAGACCGCGTCATGGGCGGGGTCCACCGCCAGGTCGTTGAGGAAGGCGTTCCCGGGGATGAGCGGCGGCGCGAGGTAGACGATCTTGTGCAGGCGGTCATGGCGCGTATCCCATCCCACGAGCCGCCCTGCCCGCTCCGTGCCCCTGCTCGCGTCGAGCATCCACACCACGCCGCGGCGATCGGCCACCAGCCCCAGCACGTTGTGCAGCCCCACGCCCCTCTCGCCGGGCGGCGTCGCCCACGCCTCGTTCGGAAAGGGGCGGGTGCTCCCGTCGGGCATCAGCTCCACGGCCCGATAGCGGGCGCCGAAGAACTGGTGCAAGCTCAGGAAAACGCGGCCATCCTCGGTCACCGCGATGTTGCCGGGGGGCGTCTCCGCCGGCAGCCGGGCCACCACCTCGGGCTGCGCTGCACTGACCGCGTGCGCGAACAGCAGGAGCAAGGCCACCCGGACCGTACGCGTGAATCCTTCGATCATGGGCTTGCCCGTCCGTTGAAATCGCTAGGGGTTCCGCGCGGAGGCGCTCGCACCGGACACGCCCCGCTCCTGTGTCGTGCGCCCGGCGGCGACCATCGCGCGCAATTAATTTAAAGTAGCGGGGTCGCTCCTCAAAATGCCGTCGACGGCCGTCAAGCGTGAAGGCGTGGTTCCTCGTCTACTGGTTGATCAGCATCGGGCCGAACGGCGAGTTCGAGATGGAGGAGGCTCACAGCTTCTTCATGCGCAGTGAAGCCGAGTGCCGGGAAGTGCTGGCACGCACCGAGGCGGTGCACGCCGAATTCTTCAGGCAGTGCGTGCTGCGGGAACCGGATTGGGGCGAGGACCAGCCCGAAGGCGAATAGCCGCCGGACCGGCCCCCGGCCCGTAAATTCAGACCGACCCGCGGCTGCGCCTATTGGCCCGTCAGCTCGTCGAGGCACGCCTCGTACACCGAGAGATAGAAGTCGACGTCGGTTTCTTTCGCCGCCAGCGACACCGCCGGGCTCGCGCTGTAGATGGCCTCCCAAACGCCGCGGTTCGCCATGTAAACGCGCAGCAGGTCGCGCAGCTCGGGGTCCGCCGCGGCCTGGGCTTCGGCGCTGGTGCGCGGCAGCGTCTCGGCGAAGTGATAGCCGGAGCGGTGGTAGAGCCGATGCGCCGACCAGGGCAGCCCGCGCCGGCGCGCCCCGGCTTCGATCCCGCGGGCCAGCTTCTCGCCCAATCGAGCGGCCTCGGCCTGCGCCTCCTCGGTCAGCACGTGGTCGAGCGTCGCGCGGATGGCCGCGAGCTGGAGCGGGTTGCCGAACAACGTGCCCCCTATCGCGAGCTCGGGCAGATACCCGCGGGCGCCTCCGCCGACGGCGTCTTCGACGAAGTCCGCCAGCGGTGCCGCCAGACCGTACACCCCCGCCGGTACGCCGCCCGCGATGGCCTTGCCGAGCACCAGGACGTCGCAGTCGATGTTCCAGGCGCGCTTGAGCCCTCCGTAGGCACAGACGTGCGTGTGCGCCTCATCCACCACGAGCACCGCTCCGAAGCGCCGCGTCAGCTCCCGCAGCCCTTCCAGGAAGCCCGGCTCGGGCATGAGCACGCCGCCCACGTTGGTGACGGCCGCCTCGATCAGCACGCAGGCGGTCTCCCCTCGCTCCAGAACCCGCTCGGCGGCGGCCAGGTCGTTGTAGGGGACGATATCCGTGGGCTTCCCCGCGTCGCGCGCGAGCCCCCGGAGCTCGGGCTCGACGCCCCCTTCGCCGGGCACGTGGCAGGTCTCATCGAGCATGCCGTGGTACTTGCCCTCGAAGACCAGCACGCGGTCGCGGCCGGTAAAGGCGCGCGAGATCCTGATCGCCTCGACATTGGCGCTCGAGGCGGCGAGCGTGAACTGCCACCGGGGCATGGCGTATCGCCGGGCCAGCGCTTCGGTGACGGCGATCGCCTCCTCGACCGGCAGCAGGTACTGGCTGCCGCGCCGGAACTGCGCGGCCACCGCCTCGGCCACGACCTCCAGGCCGTAGCCGCAAACCATGCTCGTGTCGGCCAGGTTCATGTCGAGATAGCGGTGGCCGTCGACGTCGGTGATGTAGGCGCCCTGGGCTTCGCGGACGAAGAAGGGCGCATGGCTGTAGAGGCTCACCATCCAGGCCATCGGCACCCCTGCGGGCATGCTGCCCCGGGCCTTGTCCAGCAGCGCCATGCTGCGCGGGCGTTCTTCGACGAAGCGCTTGTCCTCGCGCTCTCTAAGCTCGCTTATCCTGCGGCGATCAATCTGCACCACGGGGCTCCTTCAAAGCGATGACCAAGTGAGGGCCGAGCTCGGCCGGGGAGCGGCATCCGAGCTTCCCGAGATCGCGATCGATCTCCATCCATCGGGCGCGCGCCTGTCTCGAACAGACCCGGCGTTCCTGCGGCAATGGGAACCGACGGCCGTCACGTCGCGCCCTCGCGCACGTGTATGCTGCATCGCATGCGCCCATCGAAAACAATATTCCTTACCCTCATCGCCGCACCAACGCTTCTTGCATGCACCGCCTGCAGCACCGCCCCCGAGCGCAGTGGTGCGGAGGTCTCGGCGTCGGAGGAGCTCGCCGAGCTCCAGCAGGGGGCGCGCCGGCTCGAGCGTCTGATGCCCGGCCCGCAAGTCGAGGAGATGCTGGGCCCGCCGACCACGAACGAGCCGACCACGTGCGGTCAAGGCACCGGCCAGCCTTGGCCTTGCAGGCTCTGGCGCTACGAAACGACGGCGGCCGCGCGCGACCTGCACCCGGTGCTGGCCGTATACCTTCGCTGCGAGCTGGTGCGCAGGCTGGACGTGCTGCGGGCGCTTCACCGGCAAGGGGTCGTGACCGACGACGAGCTCGCGGCCCTGCGCCGTGACCCGCGCGCCGCCGAGCGCATCGAGCTGTGCGTCGTCAACAGCTGGCGCTGGCTCTAGCAAAATTACCCACAACCTCAGTGGGGCGGCAAGTTTCCTGCGAAGGGCCGACGGGCGGAGCGCGGCGTGCGGATCGGAGTTAAGGCGCGAGGCCCAGGCGCCGGCGCACTTCGCTCGCGCTGAGCGCGCGCGCGTACACCTCCGTGCCGATGTCGAACTCGCGGGCGCGCTCGAGCCCTCCGACCACCACCGGCTCGAAGCCGGCGTCCCGAACCAGGCGCGAGGCGATCTCGAGCGCCTGCGGATCCTCGCCGGCCAGCGGGATGCCGAGGCGCTCGCCCTCGCGGTGCGCCTCGCTGCGCAGGGCGAAGTAAGGGACCGTATTGAAGGCGCGCACCAGGCGCACGCCGGGAAGAAACTCGGCCGAGGCGACACCGGTGCCCTTGGCGCGGGCGTCATGGGCCATCTCCCCGTCGCGGGCGGGCTGGGGGTTGCCGGTCTCGAGCACCACCTTGCCCTCGAGCTCGGCGGCGTAGTCGCGCCCGATCTGGGGGAGCGCGGCATAAGGCACCGAGATCAGAACGACCTCCCCGAAGGCGGCCGCCTCACGCGGAAAACCGGCCCGCGCCCGCGGGCCGAGCCGCGCGGCGAGATCCTCCAGCTCCTCGGGGTGGCGCGAAGAGAGCACCACCGCGTGGCCCGCCTTCGCCCACAGCTCGCCGAGCGTCCCGCCGATGCGCCCTGCCCCGATGATCCCGATATCGAGTGAGCCCGTCTCGCCGCCCGCGGCATGCACCGCCCAGGGCGCGTGCAGCAACGCCCATACCCCCGCGGCGCGGAGGATGAATGCGCGGCGACTTCTTTTCATT
>CAZPFD010000184.1:4867-8262 GCA_964585725.1 uncultured Ectothiorhodospiraceae bacterium
CGCGCCGCGCGCTCACGCCGCCGACGGCTTGTCCGCAACGAACAGGTAGCGATTCAAGCTGAAGAAGTAAGCGCCTTTCTCGCCCAGGCGGGGAAACTCCGCCGCCCAGGCTTCGGCTTCTTCCTGGGTCACGCCCCGGCGACCGGCCACGAACGCGGCCACCACACCGATCATCCCGTGGCTGTACGTATTCGCGTGGTACTCGGGATTGAAGATGGGAATCGCCTCCCGGTGCCGCACGGTGAAGCCCGCATCGCGCAAGTGGCTGCTCAACGCGCGCGGCAGGTCCCGGTGAACGAAGTGCTCGTCCCAGGCCGCGAGGATGCGGGCCATGCGGGCATCGTCCTCGGTGTGCATCACCAGCGAGTCATAGTCCGTGTCCATGATGACCACCCGGGCGCCGGGGCGCAGCACGCGATACAGCTCGGCCAGCGCCGATGGAATGCTATCGACGTACTCGTAGACCTGGATCGACGCCGCCGCGTCGAAGCTGTCGTCGTCGTAGGGGATTTGCGTCGCATCGCCGCGACGGAACTCGGTCCAGCTTTGTGCGCTGCATCGAGCTCGCGCCATCGCCAGCATGTCGTCGCTGATATCGATGCCGCACACACGGCCGGACGCGCCGACCGTGACCCCGATATCATAGGCGAGCAGCCCCGGCCCGGAGCCGATATCAAGGACGTGATCGCCCGGACGCACACTCAAAGACTTCAGTATCTCGCATCGGGTGGCAACGACGTCCGGGGTCAAATAGACGGCTTCGATACGGCGCGATGCTTCCTGATCGAAATCGAACGTCGCCATCGGAGGCCCTCCTCCTGCGCACTGCGCAAAGTGTAAAGGAATGATTTTCCCCCGGGCAGCCCCTTCACCGGTTCCGGGACTGGTAGCGGCGGCGCGGGCGCCGCCCGCTCCTTCACTCCCCGTCTCCCGCTGCCGAAAGAACTGTGGAGCCCGCTGCAAGCACGCACGGTACCCCGATGACCCTGCCCGACCCGACGGCGTTGTACGAGTACCTCGATCACCCGCTCCTGGCGGGGATCGGGGGTCCCACGGCCCTGGTCGTGCTCGTTGTCCTCCTCGCTCTCGTGCTCTTCGCCCTGGTCAGGTCGAGGCGCAGAAAACAGGCATCTCGCGCACCGCGCCGGCGGCGCATCCCCAGGGTGCTGCGCTTCGCGCTCCTTGCGGGCGCATCGGCGGCCCTCATCGTATCCGGGCTCGCCCTCTACGATGCACGCACCGGGCTGACGGACTCGGAGCGGGCGGAGCTGGTGGCGGCTGCATTCGACGGGCTCCGCCCACGGATCGCCGCCGTGCGCGCCGAGAGGGGCCTCTACGACGAACGCGAGCAACCGCGGCTGGAAGAGGCGCTGCGCCAGGCGCTGGCGGCCATCCCCGAGCTGACGGGCGTCTCCGCGCATCGCGCGCGCGAGGCCCTGACGCAGGCCGCGGCCGGCGACTCGGGCGCGGCCGAGGACGTGCTCCGGGACGTCGTGCAACGGGCAGCCGGAGCCGAGGATCCCAACAGCCGCCGGGGCGGCGCGGGCGCGGCGCGGCACCTGGGCGCGCTGCTGTGGCTGCACGACCCCAAGGCGGCGCTGGCCTCGTATGAACAGGCGACCCGGCTCGACCCGGATGATGCCCGCGCCTGGGAGCGGCTGGGTGCGCTGCGCCGCCAGACGGGCTACACCGCGGCGGCCGAGGCGGCCCTTCGCCGCGTGCTCAAGCTGACCGCCGAGCAGGGCGACAGCGGGCTGCGGGCGAGCGCATACAACGCCCTGGGCGATCTCCAGCGGCTCCGGGACCGCTCCGGCGACGCCCACGACATGTACGAGGCGGCGTGGGCCGCAGCCCAGGAGGGCGGTCACAGCGCACACCTGGCGGACAGCTACATGGGCCTGGGGGACGTGGCCGCCTCGCGCCGGCAGGCCGGGCTCGCTCAGTGCCTGTATCGAAAGGCGCTGGCGCTGTACCGGGACCTCGACGATCAAGCGGGCGTCGCTGCCGGCTACACCCAGCTCGTGACCGCGCACGCGATGCGGAAACAGTTCGACCGGGCCGAGGAGGCGGCGCGAGAAGCGCTGGCGCTGAACCGCGAGCTGGGACGCGAGGCCGGGATGGCCGCGACCCAGGACGCCCTCGGCGCCCTGCACGCGCGGCGCGACGATCTGCGCCGTGCGGAAGCCGCGTACCGCCAGGCGCTGGCTCTCTACACGGAGCTCGACCATCGAGCGGGCATGGCTCTGACCCACGCCAAGCTCGGCGAGCTCTACCGCCAGTGGGGCAATCTCTCGCTGGCCGAGAAAAGCTATCTCCAGGCGCTCTCGCTCAACGAGGAGCTGGGCCACAAGGCCCGCGCCGGCGAGACCTACCGCCGCCTCGGCAATCTGTACATCGTGCGCGAGGACGCGAACCGGGCCGCGGACGCCTTCCGCAAGGCCCTGGCCGCTTATCAGGCCATCGACCACGCGCTGGGCGTGACCGCCTCCTACGTCGACCTGGGCGATCTGTACACGCAAAAAGGCGACCTCGACACCGCCCGCACCATGTACCTCAAGGCCACCGGCGCCGAGCAGGAGACGGGCGACAAGACGCGCATGCTGGCGGGCTACCGAAGGCTGGGAACGGCGTACATGCGCATGGGCGACATCGACGCGGCGCACGCCGCCTTCGGCAAGGCCCGCGCGTTGTCCGCCGAGCTCGAGTCGACACCCGCACAGGATCGAGACGCGCGAACGGCCGAGCGCTCCTCCGCCGCCTCCTACGACTGGGATTGCCTGTCGGTGGATTGAGCGAAGCCGACGCAGGATCCGTCGCTCTCCCCGCGACAACCTTCCGCATCCCGCCGCCAGCGTTCGCGGATGGCGAAGCGGCCGCCTCGAACGCGTGCTCGGCGGAGACTTCGACCTGATGAGCTGAGCGTCCCGCGCAACGACCCGCCTATCGTCCCGCCCCTGTGGCAAAAGACACATCGCACCCTGTCTTCTCCTCCATAGACTGAGCTTCGCACGGCTCGCTATCGGCGCTCTATGCGCAGGGTACGCGCCACCGGAGGGAGGACGAGACAATGCAAACCCGGATACTCAAGCAGGGCTGCGCCGCCGCCGCAATGCTGTATCTCGCTGCATGGGCGACGGGCGCGGCGAGTGCGCCGCCGGCCCCGGGAGCAGATCCGAACGCAACCGACGCGGGCTCGGATGCTCCGCCCGCGGGCTGGCAGCTGGTCATACGGCAGCGGTTGTCGCCCGCGGACGGAGAGGGCCCGGGGGACATCCGATGGGTGGTGAACACGTACCGGAGCAGCGTCGACTGCCAGCATGCACTGCACCGGAACGTGAGCGGGCTGCATCCCGAGGTGATGCGACGCAGCCGACTCGACTGTGTGCGCGGGTGAG
>CAZPFD010000185.1:0-2344 GCA_964585725.1 uncultured Ectothiorhodospiraceae bacterium
CCACCAAGGGCCTGTCGCTGGGGATGCGACTGGACAACTGGCCGCCGCCCGGGCTGCACGATCGCGAGCGGGACTCGGCCTGAGCGAGCCATCGGGAGAGCTGCGCCATGCGCCATCGTCAGAGCGGACGTCACCTCAACCGCACCAGCAGCCACCGCAAGGCCATGCTCGCCAACATGGCCGTGTCGCTCGTGCGGCACGAGATGATCAAGACGACCGTCCCGAAAGCGAAGGAGCTGCGGCGCGTGCTGGAGCCCCTGATTACGGTTGCGGCCAAGAACGACAGCCTTGCCGGCAGACGCGTCGCGTTCAACCGGCTACGCGACCGCGACGCCGTGGGCAAGCTGTTCAATGAGCTGGGTCCCCGTTACCGCGATCGTCCCGGCGGGTACCTGCGGATCCTGAAGTGCGACCAGCGTCCGGGCGACGCGGCGCCGATGGCCATCGTCGAGCTCGTGGACCGTCCCGCAGCGGAGGGCGAGGCCGAAGCCGCGGCTGCCGAGTGACTGCGATACCGGCGGGCCTCAAGGATGGATGGCTGATGAAAGACCGGGCGCCGCCCGGTTTTTCTTTCCATGAAGGGCTCCATGGATGCTCGTAGGCACCGTTCCCCGGAAATCCGCCACGTCCCCGTGTTTGGGTTGACCGGGACACTTTCGCAGGCTGCTTGAAAGATGGCGAACGATCGGGATACCGGCAAAAGCGGTGGAACGACGGATTTCATCCGTCAGATCATCGCGGATGATCTGAAGACGGGGAGAACCGCGCGGGTGGTGACGCGTTTTCCACCGGAGCCCAACGGTTATCTGCACATCGGTCACGCAAAATCCATTTGCCTCAATTTCGGCGTCGCCAGCGAGCACCCCGGCGGGTTCTGCTACCTGCGCTTCGACGACACCAACCCCTTGCGGGAAAGCGCTGAGTACGAGCAATCCATTCAGGAAGACGTGCGCTGGCTCGGTTTCGATTGGGGCGAGCACTTGCGCCGTGCCTCGGACTACTTCGACGAGCTGCATCGATACGCCGTCGAGCTGATCAATGCCGGCAAGGCCTACGTGGACAGCCTGAGCCAGGACGAGATCCGGGAATATCGAGGAACTCCTTGGGAGCCGGGAAAGGACAGTCCGTACAGGACGCGTTCCACAGAGGAGAATCTTGATCTCTTCGAACGCATGCGTGCGGGCGAGTTCGAGGACGGCACGCACGTGCTGCGCGCCAAGATCGACATGGCGTCCCCGAACCTGCATCTGCGCGACCCGATCATCTACCGTATCCGTCGCTTTCCACATCACCGCACAGGGCGGAAGTGGTGCATCTATCCGATGTACGACTTCACTCAGTGTCTCTCGGATGCCATCGAAGGCGTCACGCACTCGCTGTGTACGCTGGAGTTCGAGGACAACCGTGCGCTCTACGACTGGTTTCTGGATCAGCTCGACACTCCGTCACGGCCCCGGCAGATCGAGTTCGCGCGGCTCAATCTCAATTACACCGTAATGAGCAAACGCAAGCTGAACGAGCTCGTCGCCGGTGGCCATGTCGGGGGATGGGACGACCCGAGATTGCCGACGGTCGTGGGTCTCCGCAGGCGGGGCTACACGCCGGCTTCGATACGCGACTTCTGTGAACGTATCGGCGTCACGCGAACCGATACCACGATAGATATGGGCGTGCTCGAGAACTGCGTGCGCGAGGATTTGAACAGGCATGCTCCCCGGGCCATGGCCGTTCTTAATCCGTTGCGCGTGATCATCGAGAACTATCCCGAAGGCAAGGTGGAATGGTTCGACGCGCCCAACCATCCGAACGATCCCGCAATGGGTACGCGTCCGGTGCCTTTCTCTCGCGTCCTCTACATCGAGCACGACGACTTCATGGAGGATCCGCCCAGAAAGTTCTTTCGCCTCGCACCGGAGCGTGAGGTCCGGTTGCGCCATGCGTACCTCATCCGCTGCGTGGATGTGGTAAGAGACGAGCACAACGGCGCGCCCGCAGAGCTCCGGTGCACGTACGACCCGGCCAGCCGCGGAGGAGCGGCGCCCGACGGCCGCAAGGTCAAGGGCACCTTGCACTGGGTATCCGCGGAGCATGCCTTGAAGGCCGAAGTGCGGCTCTACGACCGCCTGTTCCGGACGCCCCGACCGGGCAAGGAGGTCGCGGATTTCAAGCAGGACCTGAACCCGGACTCGCTTCGGGTCCTCACCGATTGCCGTCTCGAGCCGAGCCTGGCGGGTGCCCGTCCTGAGGCCCGCTACCAGTTCGAGCGCCAGGGCTATTTCTGCGTCGATCGGCGGGAAGGCGGCGGCCGGCTCGTCTTCAACCGCACGGTGACTCTGCGCGACAC
>CAZPFD010000185.1:2444-8174 GCA_964585725.1 uncultured Ectothiorhodospiraceae bacterium
GCGCTTGGATGATCAGTCGTTCCCGACGGCGGCTGCGCGGTCAAGGGCGCGGATGAGTTCGAGGCACGCGTCCAGCGCGGCGTTCAGGTTTTCTCGTTCGCTGTGTGCGGCCGCGCGGCGCGGTTTGAAGCTGTGGTCGCCGTCCTCGAGCCACAGGACACGCACGCGCGGAGAGAGAGCATGGCCCTCCACCTCGTCGCGCCGGCCGAACGGGTCGCGGGTTCCCTGGCAGATGAGGGTGGGGGTGCGGATCTCGCGCAGGTGCGCGATGCGCAGGCGCTCGGGTCTGCCGGGCGGGTGAAACGGATACCCGAGGCAGACGAGCCCCGCCACCTTCTCGTCGTCCGCGACCTGACTTGCGATGCGCCCGCCCAGGGATTTGCCGCCCGCGATGATGCACTCGCACCGAGCCCCATCGGCCCGCACGCTGGCCAATGCGTCGCGCCAGGCCTGCACCAGAACGGGTTCGCGATCCGGAGGGCGCTTGACCCCCTTCTGGCGTCGCTCCCGCATGTAAGGAAACTCGAAGCGCGCCACGCGTACCGGCGGGTCGGTGCAGGCTGCCAGTCCGCGGGCGAAGACATCCATGAAGCTCGAGTCCGCGGGGGCTCCGGCGCCGTGGGCGAGCACGACGGTCCAGGGCGCGTCTTGAGGTCCGTCGAGGATGAACTCTATTCTTGCTACAGGGCTCATGCGCCCCCCTGAGGAGAGCTGCGATGACGATGATCGCGTTGTTCACGGATTTCGGCCCTGCGGGCCCGTATGTGGGTCAGATGCGCGCCGTGCTCCAGCGCGACGCGCCGCAGGCGCCTGTGGTCGACCTGATGTGCGACGTGCCCGCCTTCAGCCCGCGAGCGGGGGCGCACCTCCTGGCGGCTCTGGCCGCCGAGTTGCCCGAGGATACCGTCTTTCTGTGCGTGGTGGACCCCGGGGTGGGGAGCGGGCGCCGTCTGCCGGTGGTGCTCACCGCGGACCACCGCCGGTTCGTAGGCCCCGACAACGGTCTCCTCGACGTCGTGGCGGCCCGCGGGCGGGATGCGCAGTGGTGGGAGATCACCTGGAGGCCGCCGCGCCTCTCCAGCACCTTCCACGGTCGTGATCTGTTCGCTCCGGTGGCGGCACGGCTCGCGCGGGGCATCGTGGTGGAGGGACGTCACCTGGAGCGCCCCTTCCCGGGATCGGGCGCCCCGGCGGCGGAGGATCTGCTGGAGATCGTCTACATCGACCATTTCGGCAACGCCATGACCGGCGTGCGCGCCGGAGCACTGCCGCAGGACGGCCACGTCGTGACCGCCCAGCGCCGGCTCGGGTACGCCGCCACCTATGCCCAGGTGCCCGCTGGGACGCCCTTCTGGTACGCCAATTCCATCGGGCTCATCGAGATAGCGGTCAATCAAGGGCGCGCCGACCAGGTGCTGGGGCTCGCCCCCGGCGATCCCATCGAGCTGCGCGCCACCGCCTGAGCTTTGCGCGGCCTGCCTGATTAAGCTCAGCCATTCAACACGTAGGTCACGAAGAAGGCACGAAGGTCACGAAGAAAGAGAAAGGAACGGGTGAAGTCGCCTGTGGCTCGAACAAGCCTTAGGGCGTCATCAGGTGTGTACATTCTTGTACGGATCTTCGTGCTCTTCGTGTTACACATCGGCGTGTAGGGTTACTCATCGCGGGTCAGCTTGTCCTTGAGGAGGGCGTTGACCTGCTCGGGATTGGCCTTGCCGCGCGAGGCCTTCATGATCTGCCCGACGAAGAACCCGAGCAGCTTCTCCTTGCCTGCCCGATACTGGGACACCTGCTCGGGATGGCGGGCGAGAACCTCGTCCACCATGCGTTCGATCTCGCGCGGATCGGTCACCTGCCGCAGCCCCCGGGCCTCGATGACGGAGTCCGCGTCTCCCTCTCCCTGCCACAGAGCCTCGAACACTTCCTTGGCGATCTTGCCGGAGATGGTGCCATCTGCAATGCGGCGGATCATCCCTCCCAGCATCGCGGGGGCGATCGGGCTCTCGGTGATGTCACGGCCGGCCTTGTTGAGTGCGCCCGTCAGATCACCCATGACCCAGTTCGCCGCCATCTTCGGATGGCCCTGGGCCTCGCTCACCACGGCCTCGTAGTATTCGGCCAGCTCGCGGCTCGCGGTCAGTACGCTGGCGTCGTAGGCGTTGAGCCCGTACACCTCCATGAAGCGGTGCTTCTTCGCATCGGGGAGCTCGGGCAGCGCCCCCCGGATTTCCTCGACGTATTCGTCCGTCAGGCAAAGAGGCAGCAGATCGGGGTCGGGAAAGTAGCGGTAGTCCTCGGCCTCCTCCTTGGTGCGCATGAGGCGCGTCTCGTTGGCATCGGGGTCGTAGAGCATGGTGGCCTGCACGACCTGACCGCCGTCCTCGAGAATCGCGATCTGGCGCTCGATCTCATAGCTGATCGCGCGTTCGATGAAGCGGAAGGAATTGAGGTTCTTGAGCTCCGTGCGCGTGCCGTAGGTCTCCTGACCGGCCGGGCGTACCGAGACGTTTGCGTCGCAGCGAAAAGAGCCCTGCTGCATGTTGCCGTCGCAAATGCCCAGGTAGCGGACGATGGAATGTATCTTCCTCATATAGGCGACGGCTTCGCGCGCTGAACGAAGATCCGGCTGCGAGACGATCTCGAGCAGAGGCGTGCCCGCGCGGTTCAGATCGATGCCGCTCATGCCCTGGAACGCGTCGTGCAGCGACTTGCCCGCGTCCTCCTCGAGATGGGCCCGGGTGATCCTCACGCGCTTGCCGTGCCCGTCTTCGAGGTCGATCTCGACATGACCATCGGAGACGATGGGCAGCTCGTACTGGCTGATCTGATAACCCTTCGGCAGATCCGGGTAGAAATAGTTCTTGCGCGCGAAAACCGAGCGCCGCGCGATGCGCGCGTTGATCGCGAGTCCGAACATCACAGCCATGCGCGCGGCCTCCGCGTTCAGCACAGGCAGCACGCCGGGCAGACCGAGATCGATCGCGCACGCTTGGGTGTTGGGCTCCGCGCCGTAGGCGGTGGAAGCGCCGGAGAAGATCTTGCTTCGGGTCGAGAGCTGAGCGTGCAGCTCGAGACCGATGACGGGCTCCCAGCTCATTGCCAGAGTTCTCGTTCGTCCCTTATACGCATCACGCCAGGGCACACCGCCCCTTGCGCGCTCACTCGAATCCCGGCGGCACGCGGGTGTGCCACTCCGTCTCGCGCTGGTAAGCATGCGCCGCGTTGAGCAGGCGCGCCTCGGCGAAATAGTTCCCGATGATCTGCAGCCCCACCGGCAGTCCGCCCACCAGCCCCGCCGGCAGCGAGACGGCCGGCAGCCCGGCCAGGTTGACGGCGTTGGTGTAGATGTCGTTCAGGTACATGGTGACCGGATCATCCGTCTTCTCCCCGAGCTTGAACGCCGGGGTGGGGGTGGTCGGCCCCATGATCACGTCCACTTCCCGGAACGCCGACTGGAACTCGTCGCTGATGAGCCGGCGCAGCTTCTGGGCCTTGAGGTAGTAAGCGTCGTAGTAGCCCGCCGACAGGGCGTAGGTGCCGATCATGATGCGTCGCTTCACCTCCGGCCCGAAGCCCTCGCTGCGCGTGCGCTTGTACATGTCCTCCAGATCGACCGGGTTCTCGGCGCGATGGCCATAGCGCACCCCGTCGTAGCGCGCCAGGTTCGAGGACGCCTCGGCCGGCGCTACCACGTAGTAGGCGGGGATCGAGAGGGGGCTGCTGGGCAGGCTGATCTCGCGCACGCGGGCCCCCAGACGCTCGTACTCGCGGATGGCGTCCTGCACCACGGCCGCCACCGCGCCGTCGAGGCCCTCGCTAAAGTGCTCCTTCGGCAGGCCGATACAAAGACCTTCGATGGATGCATCGAGGGCTCCGGCGTAGTCCTCCACGGCGCGCTGGGCGCTGGTGGAGTCGCGCTCATCGAAGCCGGCCATGACCTCGAGAAGGAGGGCGAGCTCCGCGGCGCTGCGGGCAAGCGGACCGCCCTGGTCCAGGCTGGATGCGAAGGCGACCATGCCGTAGCGGGAGACACGGCCGTAGGTGGGTTTCAGACCCGTGATGCCGCACAATGCCGCCGGCTGCCGGATGGAGCCGCCGGTGTCCGTTCCCGTGGCGAGCGGCGTGAGCCGCGCGGCCACTGCGGCGGCGGATCCGCCGGAGGAGCCGCCCGGCACCCGCTGCGGATCCCAGGGATTATGCACCGGGCCGAAGTAGCTGGTCTCGTTGGAGGACCCCATGGCGAACTCGTCCATGTTGGTCTTCCCGAGCATGACCATGCCCGCCGCTTTGGCCCGAGCGACCACGGTCGCGTCGTATGGCGCGATGAAGTTCTCGAGGATACGCGAGCCGCAGGTGGTTCTTACCCCGTCGGTGCAGAAGATGTCCTTGTGCGACACGGGAATGCCGGTGAGAGGGCCCGCCTCACCCGCCGCGAGCCGCCGGTCCGCCTCCCGGGCCTGGGCGAGCGCCTCCTCCTCGGTGATCGTGATATAGCAGTTGAGATCCCGATTGTAGCGGTGCAGGCGTTTCAGGCAGCTTTGCGTGAGCTCCTCGCTGGAGATGCGGCGAGAATGCAGTGCATCCGATAAGGTTGCTACGGTGTCGTGATGCATGGATGGGTCACGTGCGCGGAATGCTCGCTCGAGCAGGAGTCGACTCCGTGAGCGTCATGGATACCGGGTCGGGTGGCGGAAGGCGCGTTTCGTCGTTTCCGCGGCCATCATTCGATGACCTTGGGCACCAGATACATCCCGCCTTCGACGGCAGGAGCGGCCTCTTGGAAACGCTCGCGTTGATCGCGCTCGGTCACCCGGTCCGGGCGCAGGCGCTGTGTCATGTCGAGCGGGTGCGCCATGGGCGTCACCTGCGCCGTGTCCACGGCATTCATCTGGTGCACGAGCTCCAGGATCTCGGAGAGCTGCCGCGCGTACTCGCGCGCCTCCCGGTCGTCGACGGCGAGGCGCGCCAGATGGGCGATCTTCTCGACCCGTGCTCGATCAATGGCCACTTTGGTTTTTCCCCCGTCGAAGCCGGCGCCGGGCGCGCCGCACCGGGCAGGTAAATTCCCGGCGAAACTTGCCGAATAATATGCTCACTGTTACATTAACTCGGATATGCGCGACATGGTGGCATCACACGGGCGCAACCTGCGAAGATGGCGCCCCCGTACACGCTCCATCGCGAGCCGGGCGAAGGTTTCGGCCGCTCGCGTGGCATTGACTCGATCAGCTAGCATCGGATAGCCAACTTGCTCAAACGCCTACGTGGTCTGTTCTCCAACGATCTGTCGATCGATCTCGGGACCGCGAACACGCTCATCTACGTCCGGGGCAAGGGCATCGTGCTCAACGAGCCCTCGGTCGTCGCCATACGCCACGAGAAGGGCCCGGGCGGCGCCAAGAGCATCGCCGCGGTCGGCAATGACGCGAAGCTGATGCTGGGCCGTACCCCGGGGCACATCTCCGCCATTCGGCCCCTCAAAGACGGCGTCATCGCGGATTTTACCGTCACCGAGAAGATGCTTCAGCATTTCATCCACAAGGCGCACGAGAATCGCTTCCTGCGCCCGAGTCCGCGGGTGCTGGTGTGCGTGCCGTGCGGCTCGACCCAGGTGGAGCGGCGGGCTATCCGCGAGTCGGCCGCCGGCGCCGGCGCCCGGGAGGTCTATCTCATCGAGGAGCCCATGGCCGCGGCCATCGGGGCGGGGATGCCCGTGAGCGAGGCGAGCGG
>CAZPFD010000186.1:0-8169 GCA_964585725.1 uncultured Ectothiorhodospiraceae bacterium
GCCCCGGCCCGGGAATCGTCCGGACCGCCTCGTCGAGGGAGGAGCCAAGCTGATCGCCTTGCTACAGCGGGTGACCTCCGCGAGCGTCACGGTCGAGGCCCGGACGACGGCGGCCATCGAACGCGGTCTCCTCGTCTTTGTCGGCGTCGAGCGCGACGACGACGAGGCCCGGGCGGAGCGGCTTCTCGAACGCGTGCTCGGTTATCGGGTGTTCCCGGACGGCGAGGGCAGGATGAATCGATCCCTCGTCGATGTCCACGGAGGCCTGCTGCTCGTGCCGCAGTTCACGCTGGCCGCCGACACCCGCAAAGGTATGCGCCCGAGCTTCAGCTCCGCGGCGGCGCCGGAGCACGGAGAGCGGCTGTTCGACCACCTGGTCGCACGCGCCGGGGCGGCCCACGCGCGCGTCGAGGCCGGGCACTTCGGAGCGGACATGCAGGTGGCCTTGGTGAACGACGGGCCGGTGACCTTCATCCTGCGAACCGCAGCCGGTGCACCATGAATCACGACGGGCCGAGTGCCTGCTGAGCGCGCGAGCCGACGTTCAGGACGCGCTCGGTGCGGGGGCGCCGCGGTCAGCCCGCGGCCCCGGGCGAAGGACGATTGGCGAAGCGGCGCAGGGGCGAAGCTATGAGCGCACGAGACTACGATGCGATAGTCATCGGCACCGGGCCGGCCGGCGAGGGCGCGGCCATGCAGCTCGTGAAAGGCGGCAAGCGGGTCGCGGTGGTCGAGCGCTACCGGGACATCGGCGGAGGTTGCACCCACTGGACAACGATCCCCAGCAAGGCGCTGCGCCACGCCATCCAGGTGCTTGAGGACTATCGCAACAATCCCCTCTTTCAGCACACCCTGGGTCGCGTCGACGTCACCTACGCGCAGCTTCTGAAGGCGGCGGAGTCGGTGATCACCGATCAAGTGAAGGTGCGCAGCGGCTTCTATCGCCGCAACCGCGTGGACGTCCTGCAAGGCCGCGCGCGGTTCGTGGATCCGAACACGGTAGAGGTGATGGCGCCAGGGGGCACGAGCGAGCGATACAGCGCCGGTTACTTCGTGATCGCAACCGGCTCCAGGCCGTATCATCCTCCCGATGTCGATTTCGAGCATCCGCGCGTGCTGGACAGCGACCGCGTGCTGCAGCTCGAGCACACCCCGCGCTCCATCGCCATCTACGGCGCCGGCGTCATCGGCTGTGAGTACGCGTCCATATTCGGGCACCTGCACATGAAGGTGGACCTGGTGAACACGCGCAAACGCCTGCTCGAGTTCCTGGACGACGAAATCACGGACGCCTTGAGCTATCACCTGCGCGATTTGGGAGTGGTCATCCGCCACGGCGAGGAATATCAGAAAGTCGAGCCTCGCGACGACGGGGTCGTTCTCTATCTGCGCTCGGGCAAGCGCATCAAGAGCGACGTGCTGCTGTGGGCCAACGGCCGCTCCGGGAACACACAGGATCTCGGGGTGGATGCGCTCGGGGTGGCGATCAACCACCGCGGCCAGATCGAGATCAACGACAAGTATCAGACGAATCTGCCGCACGTGTACGCGGCCGGAGACGTGGTGGGTTTCCCCAGCCTGGCGAGCGCGAGCTACGACCAGGGCCGGTTCGCCGGCGCCAACATCCTCGACAAGCGCGAACCGAAGCTCGTGCAGGACATGCCCACCGGGATCTACACGAGCCCGGAGATCAGCTCGCTCGGACGTACGGAACGCCAGCTGACCGAGGGAAAGGTCCCCTATGAAGTGGGCCGAGCCATGTTCCGGAGCCTGGCCCGGGCCCAGATCACCGGGCACACGGTCGGCATGCTGAAGCTGCTCTTCCACCGGGAGACCCTCGAACTGCTCGGGATCCACTGTTTCGGCGAGCAGGCCTCCGAGATCGTTCACATCGGACAGGCCATCATGGCGCAGAAGGGTAAGGCGAACAGCCTCGAGTATTTCATCGACACGACCTTCAACTATCCAACCATGGCCGAGGCGTACCGAGTGGCGGCGCTCAACGGCTACAACCGTATCTTCTGACCGATGTCATCCGTCGTCAGTCATCTGCAAGGCGACGACGCCTGTGTATGCTCGTTTTGACGAGTGACTGATGACGGATTACCGATGACGATGCTCCGCGCTGTCTTCTCTCCCAAAGCTTCCGGCGTAACGGGATTGTGCTAGTAAAGATCTTTTTGATCATCTTCCCTCTCTTCGCCATCGCCGGCGCCGGCTACGCGTACGGCCGCTGGCGGCGCCCGAACATGACGTTTGCCAACCAGCTCAACATGGACGTCTTCGTGCCCGCCCTCGTCTTCCACGTCCTCTCGGGCAGATCGTTCGACCCGCAGGGCTATACCCTCCTGGCGCTCGCCGTGGCCCTGCTCATCGTCGCGGTGGGCGCGGTCCTGACGCCGGTGGCGCTGGCGCTGCGCATCGAGCCGAGAACCCTGATTCCGCCCATGATGTTCAAGAACACCGGCAACATGGGATTACCTCTCGCCGTGTTCGCCTTCGGCGACGCCGCGCTGCCCGCCGCGGTGGTCATCTTCGTCATCTCGAGCACCCTGCACTTCACGCTCGGGACCTATGTCATGAACCGGCGCGCGGGGGTTCTGTGGATCTTCAGGGTTCCCGTCATACAGGCGACGCTGGTCGGCCTGGTGTTCAGCCTGACCGGTTGGACGCTGCCTCAGGCGCTGGCCACGCCCATCGAGATGCTGAGTCGCGTCTCGATCCCGCTGCTCCTTTTCTCCCTCGGCGTGCGGCTCACCGATATCGACCTGCGCGATTGGCGCATCGGGGTCGTCGGCGCAGCGCTCTGTCCGATAGCGGGCCTCGCGGCAGCGGCACTGCTGCTTTGGCTGCTGCCGCTACCGCAGATGCAAGCGCAACAGCTCATCATCTACGGAGCGCTGCCTCCGGCGGTGCTGAACTACATCCTCGCGGAAAGCTACCGGCGCGAGCCCAGACAGGTCGCGTCGGTCGTGTTGCTCGGAAACCTGGCCAGCCTGATCAGCATTCCCCTCGCCCTTGCCTTCGTCCTGCGCTAGGAGCGTGAGCGGAGCGGCATGCGGTCAGGCGTCTTCCGACGGATCACCCTGCACCAGAATGACGCGCAAGCGGCGCGGTCCGTGGGCGCCCTGCTGCAGGGTCTGCTCCACGTCGGCCGTCTTCGAGGGGCCGGAGATGAGGTTCACCGTGCGCGGCAGCGCGGGGAAGGCGCTGCGAAGGCGCGACCAGATCTCCTCCAGGTGCACCACGACCCGAGCCGTCGGCAGCACGACGATGTGGTCGTCGGCGAGGAAGTTCAGGGTGGTGGGGCTCTGCGGGGACGAGAGCAGCGCCAGCGTGCCGGTCTCGGCGACGGCGGCGAAAGCGGTCGTGACCGAGACCCGGTCCGCGCCGGTGGCCGCGCGCCGCTCGACCGCGAGCTCGTTGGGCCAGGGGATCCCCGCCAGCAGCTCGTCGCTTCCCATCACCGCAGCCGGCGGCAACGCGTGGGCGCGCAGATGATCCATGAGGGCGCGGGGCACCTCCGCCGGAGACGCCACCACGCTGACGAGACCGCCG
This sequence comes from uncultured Ectothiorhodospiraceae bacterium, assembly GCA_964585725.1. Taxonomy (GTDB): domain Bacteria; phylum Pseudomonadota; class Gammaproteobacteria; order HK1; family HK1; genus CAZPFD01. The sequence goes on from CAZPFD010000186.1 coordinate 3,559, forward strand.
GCGGCCTCGAGCTTCTCCTTGAAACGCTGCACGGCGTCGCCGTCCACACGGGGCTGCACGTGCACGGCGTGAGCGGCGGTGCGCGCCGCCAGGGCGGACGCCACGCTCGCTTCCAGCGGCGCGCTGCGCCGCAGGCTGCGGCGGACGTCGGCCAGTATGGCGTCCCGGGCCTCAGTCACGGTCTTCCTTCTCTTGCTGCCGCCATCGTTCCAACCTCGGAGCCATCGGGCTCGCGGTCAATTCAGCCCGGGCTCGATCGTGCGCGCCCGGCGCGCTGGCGTCGCCAGGCGCGCTGGAAGGTCTCGCCCTGGGGGGCGGGCATGTCGCGCACCGCGGTCCAGCCACCGGCGAGCGGCAGACGACGGAAGGCGCCGTGCCGGCCGCCCATCAAAGCGAGCAGGCGCATCCCCAGGGCCGACAGCGACTGATACAGCCGCGGCCGCTTGGCGACGTAAGCCCAGGCGGCGAGCCCCCAGCGCGTGCGCGGCGGAGTCAACCGCTGCCCGAACTGCCGCGTGCGCAGATCACGCAGCATACGGGGCAACGGGATGCTCATCGGGCACACTTCCTGACAGCGGCCGTTCAGGGTGCACGCGTTGGGCAGATGACCCGTCTCCTCGAGCCCGATCATCAGCGGGGTGAGCACGGAGCCCATCGGTCCCGGATACACCCAGCCATAGGCGTGCCCGCCGATGGCGCCGTACACCGGGCAGTGATTCAGGCATGCCCCGCAGCGGATGCATCGCAGCATCTCGTGAAACTCGTTGCCGAGCATCTGCGAGCGGCCGTTGTCCAGCAGGACCACATGGAATTGCTCGGGGCCGTCCAGGTCCTCATCCCTTCGCGGGCCGGTCGAGAACGTGGTATAGCTGGACATCTCCTGGCCCGTGGCGCTGCGCGCCAGGACCCGCAGGATGGTCGTCACGTCCTCCAGCGTGGGCATGATCTTCTCGATGCCCGCCGTCACCACGTGAACCCGCGGCAGCGTGTTGGTGAGGTCGCCGTTGCCCTCGTTGGTGACGATCACCGAAGAGCCGGTCTCGGCCACCAGGAAGTTCGCGCCCGTGATGCCGACGTCGGCGCTCAAGAACGCTTCGCGCAGCACCTGACGGGCTTCATTGACGATGGCCGGGATCTCCGTCACGCGCTCGGTGAGGCCGTACTTGCCGTGATGCTCGTGGAAAAGATCGGTGATCTGAGCGCGCGTCTTGTGCACGGCGGGCGCGATGATGTGGCTGGGAGGCTCGTGGGCGAGCTGGATGATGTATTCCCCGAGGTCGGTCTCCATCACGTCGAGCCCCGCCGACTCCAACGCGTCGTTCAGCCCGACCTCCTCGCCCACCATCGACTTGCCTTTGGTCACCCGCCGCGCGCCGGCATCGCGGCAGATCCGCACCACCGCCGCGCGCGCTTCCTCGGGCGTGCGCGCCCAGTGCACGTGCCCCCCGGCCGCGTGCACGCGCTCTTCGAACTGCTCCAGATAGTAGTCGAGATGTGCGAGCGTATGCTCCTTTATCTCGCGTGCGGCCGCGCGCAGCGCATCGAACTCCGGCAAGGCGTCCACTGCGAGGCGGCGTTTGTCGACGAAGCCCCCTTTCGCCTTGGCCAGGGCTTGCTGAAGCTGCACGTCACGCAGCGCCGCGGCCGCGCGCGCCTTGAAGGCACGGGCTTCGGACTTCATTGGCGGCTGCCCCCGATGGGTGCGAGGTGCGTCATGTCCGCCAGGACCTCGGCCACGTGATAGACCTTGACCGCGATGCCCTCCCGCCGCAGGCGTCCGGCGATGTTGAGCAGGCAACCGAGATCGCCGCCGAGCAGCGTCTGAGCGCGGCTCGCCTTCACGTTGGCGACCTTGTCGGAAACCATGCGTCCGGAAATCTCGGGATACTTCACGCAGAACGTGCCGCCGAAGCCGCAGCACACGTGGCTGTCCTCGAGCTCGGCGAGGGACAGGTCACGCACGCGCGCGAGCAGCTTGCGCGGTTGCTCGCGGACCCCGAGCTCGCGCAGCCCCGAGCAGGTATCGTGGTACGTGACCGTGCCCGCGTAGCGTGCATCGACGTCCTCGAAGCCCAGCACATCGACCAGAAAGCTTACCAGCTCGTAACAGCGATCCGCCAGGCGCCGCGCGCGCCCGCACCAATGGGCGTCGGTATCGAAGAGCGCCGGATAATGCTCCTTGATCATTCCGGTGCAGGACCCTGAGGGCGCGACCACGTAGTCGTAACCTTCGAAGGCTTCTATCACCTGCCTCGCAATCGCGCGCGCATTCTGCGCGTCGCCGCTGTTGTAGGCGGGCTGCCCGCAGCACGTCTGGGCGCCGGGGACGTCCACGCGACAGCCGGCCGCCTCCAGCAGCTTCACCGCCGCGAAGCCGATGTTGGGACGAAACAGGTCGACGAGGCAGGTGACGAACAGGCCGACTCGCGGTTGGGGCGTCGCTGTTGCTTGGGTCATGGCTCCAGGAGCGTGCCTCGTGCGGGCACTTCAATCCTTCGACGCATCGTGAAAGGCACGGGCCTCCTCCTTCGTCTCGAAGCTGTGCGGTGCGCCGACCTGCCCGGCTCTTCGGGGCCGTGGCAGGCGCGCTCGGCGATTATACCCGACGCTTTCCGGCGCGCTTCGGGCCCCACGGGATCCTCATCGCCATCCTGCTGGCCGTGTTTGTGCTCGGATTCGTGCTCGATTGGGTCGAGATCACGCTCATCATCCTGCCGCTGGTCGCCCCCGTGGTGGAGAGCCTGGGCTTCGACCTGGTGTGGTTCACCATCCTGTTCGCCGTGTGCCTGCAGACGTCGTTCCTGACCCCGCCGGTGGGCTTCGCCATCTTCTACATCAAAGGCGTGGCGCCACCCGAGATCAAGGTCACGGACATCTACCGGGGCGTGACGCCCTACATCATCCTGCAGCTCCTGGGGCTCGTGCTGGTCTTCGCGTTCCCGGCCATCGTCACCTGGCTACCCAGCATCGGGTATCACTGAGACCCCGCCCTTGTCCCCGGTGGAGGGCCCGCCCCCCGGGGCGCGCGGCAAGGAACCCGCACCCCTTGCCGCCGCGGTGTTTATGCCGGCCCGCGTTCCCGTTATTCTTAAGTGTTTCGGCACCCCAAGGATTCTTTCATGAGCGAGCGCCGCGCCAAGGTCCAGCGCGATACCAAAGAGACCCAGATCGAGGTGAGCGTCGATCTGGACGGCACCGGCCGCGCCGAGCTCGAGACGGGAATCCCCTTTCTGGAGCACATGCTGGATCAAGTGGCGCGCCACGGGCTCATCGATCTGCGGATCCGGGCGCGGGGCGATCTCGACGTGGACGCCCACCACACCGTGGAAGACATCGGAATCACCCTCGGTCAGGCGGTATCGGAGGCACTCGGCGACCGAAGGGGTCTGACCCGCTACGGTCACGCCTATGTGCCGCTGGACGAGGCGCTCTCCCGGGCGGTCATCGACTTCTCCGGTCGTCCCGGGCTGTTCTATCGGGTCGATTACCCGCGCGCGCGCATCGGCTCCTTCGACGTGGACCTGGTGCGCGAGTTCTTTCAGGGTTTCGCCAACGCCGCCGCAGCGACCCTGCACGTGGACAACCTCGAGGGGCGCAACGCCCACCACATCGCGGAGACGGTGTTCAAAGCGTTTGCCCGCGCTCTGCGCATGGCGCTGAGCGTCGATCCGCGCGTGGGCGACGCCGTGCCCTCCACCAAGGGGCGGCTCTGAGCCCTCGGGGCGCCCGCGCGGGCCGGCGGCGGCAGCGCGAGCCGTCGCCGTTCTGCCGGAGGGGTTCGGGTGGCTGCGCAGGGATGGGCTGACAGGGGGCTGAGAGATGGAACGGGTCGCCGTCATCGATTACGGCATGGGCAACCTGCGCTCGGCGGCCAACGCCCTGGAGCACGTGGGCGAGGGTGAGTGGGACATCTGCGTGACCCAGAGCGCGGAGCTCGTGCGCAGCGCCGAGCGGGTGGTGTTCCCCGGGCAGGGCGCCATCCGCGATTGCATGGGTGAGCTCGACAGCCTGGGCCTGCGCGAAGTCATTCTCGAGTGCATAGGCACAAAGCCCTTCCTCGGGATCTGCATCGGACTACAGGCGCTGATGGAGACCAGCGAGGAGGACCCGCGCACCCGCGGCCTGGGCGTGTATGCGGGAACCGTGCGGCGTTTTCCCGACAACGCCCGCGACCCACAGACCGGGGCGCGGCTGAAGGTTCCGCACATGGGCTGGAATCAGGTCTTTCCGACCCGGCCCCATCCGCTCTGGCAGGGCGTGGAACCCGGAGAGCGCTTCTATTTCGTGCACAGCTACTACGTGGAGCCGGCGGACGCGGAGCTGGTGGCGGCACGCACGACCTATGGTGTGGACTTCGCCTGTGCGCTCGCGCAGGGCTGGCTGTTCGCGGTGCAGTTCCACCCGGAGAAGAGCCAGCGCCCGGGCCTCACCTTGCTGCGCAACTTCCTGGGCTGGAAGGGGACATTCTGATTCCTGATTACCCACGAGTTTCCGCCTGCCGGGACGCCGAGCCGCTTGCTCGGGGTTCCGAGGCTGCGCGTATCTCGGCGCGCGGGGCGGGCCTCGCGATTCGACATCCCTGTCTCAACGCTCGGAGCGGGCCATCCCTGG
>CAZPFD010000187.1:0-8132 GCA_964585725.1 uncultured Ectothiorhodospiraceae bacterium
TCGAAGATGTTGGCCAGCACGAACACCACCGGCACGGTCAGCCACTCCCACCAGCGCACGTTCTCGATGTGCGAGATGTACACGTACATGGCGGCGAGCCCGATGCCGTAGATCACGGCCACGTGCAGCCAGCCGTTGTACCAGCTCGCGATGCGCTCGCGGTATACCTGACGGTAGAGCCGCTGGCGCTCCGTCATGTCGCTTTGGGTGAGTTCCATGAGCGGACCTCCTCTCAATCCCCGACTGATATATTAGCCATACATCATGCCCATTGCAACGACCCCAGGGGGCGGTGGGCTCACTCGTCGAGGCGCGCACCCTCGGCGTTGAGCATGGCCCTGAGCTCCTCGCCCTCCAGGCTGCGCACGCTCACCCCGCGCGCGAGGGCGGTGGCCGCCGCCAGCCCCGCCGCGTGGCCGTAGGAGAAGCACTGGGCGGTCACCCGCGCCGAGGCCAGCGCCTCGTGCTCCGCGCTCAGGCAGCGCCCGGCCACCAGCAGGTTCTCGCCGCGCGCCGGGACCAGCGCCCCGTAGGGCACCTCGTACCAGTCGTCGAGCAGCCATTCCAGCTTGGGGCGGTCCCCCGCGTGCAGCTCGATGGGCCACGGCGAGCGTGCGATGCCGTCGGCGCGCTTGCGCCGCGCCACCACGTCCTCGTTGCTCAGGCGCTCGGAGCCCAAGATGGAGCGCGTCTGGCGCACCCCGATCTGAACCCCGGTGTCGTTCACGAAGCTGCGCTCGCAGCCCGGGATGTGATCGCGCAGAAAGCGCGCGTACTCGCGCACCTGCCTGCGCCCCTGCATCTCGCCTTCGGTGAGATCCTCGGCGCGCGTCGGATCCAGCGCGCGCCCGTCCGCGCCGAGCAGGCGCGTGGCGTTGACCAGCAGCTCGTTGGGGCGCGGCGTGGGGAAGATCCAGATCTTGGCCCGCGGCAGATAGTAGCGGCCGCCCGCGTGGGCCTCGGCCAGCGCCTGGGACACCTCCGCCGAGCAGATGGTGTCGGGGCCCCAGTAGTCGAGGAACCGGCCCACGTCCACGCCGCCGAGGCGGAAGATCATGGTGGGGTTCTGCACCACCCCGTCCTGGCCCATGGTGAAGTCGAGCCCGGCGCGGCACACCACGTCCGCGTCGCCGCTGGCATCCACGATGATCCGCCCTTCCACCACCGCCCGACCGCCTTTGCTCTCCACGAGCACCCCGTGCACGCGCTCGCCGTCCGCGACCACGCCGGTGACCAGGCAGTGGTAGAGCACGCGCGCCCCGGCGTCGGTCAGCAGCCCCTCGCCCACCTCGCGCCACACCAGCGGGTCGTGGGTGACGGTCCAGGTCTTGCCGTAACGCTGCGGCGCCGTGATCCCGTTGCGCGCCTCCATCGCCGAGCGGAACTTCTCGGTGAACCCGAACACCACCTGCTCGGGCCGGTTGCGCGGGCGATCGGAGGAGAGGTACATGCCGCACACGGTGCCCGACATGCCGGCGACCGCGGCGCCGCCGCAGAAGCCGTAACGCTCGAGGAGCAGGGTGGAGAGGCCGTGGCGGGCCGTGGTCTCGGCGGTAGCCACCCCCGCCGCACCGCCGCCCACCACCACCACGTCCACGCTCGCGAGCACGGGGAGCCCGTGCCCGGGCGCCAGGATTTGATGCGCTGCCCACTGCATGCCCGACCCCCCCGGTCAGGTCGTCGCTTCGGCGCGGCGCTTCTCCTGCTGCTGGAGGGCGAAGATGGAGGTGTAGCCGCCCGACCAGTCGGGGGGAACGAGGCACGGGCGCGGGTCGTGGTGAGCGTAGCGCGCGCGCTGGCCGCGGATGATGGTCTGGTCGTACTTGGAGCGGATGGGGTTCACCGTGTAGGGGAACGCGTCCGCCGAGGACAGGGTGAACAGCACCAGCGGCCGTCCCAGATCCGAGCGGTTGGGCTGCGAGCCGTGGATGGTGCGGCAGTTGTGGATGGTCATCGAGCCCGCGGGCGCCACCGCGTAGGCGGCGCTGCCGGCGTCGACCTTGGCCGCGTCCTCGTCGGAGAGGCAGCCCACCCACTCGTCGCGGGCGTCGTAGTGGTTGTAGAGCGGGCCCTCGTGGCTGCCGGGGATGAAGCCTACCGGGCCCTGATCCGGCGCACAGTCGTAGATGTAGCTGCCCACCGTGAGCGGCGAGTAGTTGGTGTGCGGCCAGAACGGGATGTCCTGGTGCCACTTGACCTCGGTGCCGCCGCGCGCCCATTTGAAGTTGAGCTTGGAGTGGTGGAACTTCACGTCCGGGCCCACCAGGTCCGCGACCAGATCCCCGAGAAAGGACTGCGAGACGTACTCCCAGAACATCGGGTGCTGCTCCACCGGGTTCGAGACCCGGCGCAGCCGCGGGCTCTCGGCCGAGTGCCCGGGCTCCGGATCCCACACCGCGTCGGCCTCGCGCACGGTGCGGCTGCGCTCGATGAGCTCGTCGGTGGCGGCGCGCAGCTTGCGCACCCACTCGTCGGGAATTACCCGCTCCAGGATGAGAAAACCCTGCTCGAAGTACTGCTCGCGCTGCGCCTGGGTGAGCACCCGCGGCGGGATTTCCAGAATCTGTTCCGGCGTCATCTCGGTCGACCTCCTGCGGCGCTGGCCTTTGTCTACCAATCCATCGCCGCGCGCGTGATGGACTCCACGTAGTCGAGCAGCGCGTCGCTGGCCGCGGCCGCGGCCTGCGCATCGCCCGCACCGATGGCGTCGGCCACCTGCGCGTGGCGCTCCGCGGCCAGGGGCAGATCCTCGACGTGCTGGTGGTGCATGAACCAGAAGCGCCGCGACAGCCCGGCCACCAGGGCGATGGCCTTGCGCGCGTACTCGTTGCGCGCCGTCTCGGCCACGAGCTGGTTGAACTCGTGGTCCAGGCGCATGAACCCGATGTCGTCGTCCCCGGCGGCGGCCGCGCGCATGTCCGCGGCGAGCCGGCGGAAGCGCTCGCGCTCGGCGGGGGTCGCCCGCTCGGCCGCCGAGCGCGCCATGAGGCGCTCGATCTCGCGGCGCACCTCGAGCATCTTGAGCTGCGACTTGATGTTGAACTCCGAGACCAGGATCCCGCGCCGGGGCAGCACGGTCACCAGGCCCTCGCGCGCCAGACGCTGCAGCGCCTCGCGCACCGGCGTGCGCCCGATGCCGAGCATCCTGGAGAGCGCCGTCTCGGAGAGCACCGTCCCCGGCTTGAGCTTCAGGGTGACGATCATCTCCTCCAGATCGAGATAGGCGCGATCGGTGAGGCTCGGGCGCTCGCGCGCCGCGGTATCGTTGTCGCTGACTGCGGTTGCTTGCTCGTTCACGTTCAGATCTGCCTGCGCCGCTCGAGCATGTCCCTGAACCGCTCGAGCTCCTCCTCCTTCACCGCATAGCCGTGCTCCTCGCCGGGGAACACGCCCTCCTTCACCTCCTGCACGTACTGGCGCAGGCCGGCCACGGCGACCTCGGTGAGATTGGCGTAGTGCTTGGTGTACTTGGGCTTGAAGTCGGTGAAGACGCCGAGCAGATCATAGGACAGCAGGATCTGGCCGTCGGTCCCGGCGCCGGCGCCGATGCCGATGGTGGGGATCTCGAGCTGCTCGGAGATGAGCCGGGCGATGGCCGCGGGCACCGCCTCGAACTCGAGCATGAAGCAGCCCGCGTCCTGGATGGCCAGCGCGTCGTCCAGGATCTTCATCGCCGCCTCGGCGGTGCGCCCCTGCACCTTGAAGCCGCCGAAGAGCGCCACGGTGTGCGGGGTGAGCCCGATGTGCGAGGCGGTGGGAATGCCCGCCGCCACCAGCGCCTCCAGGATGTGCGCCTGGGACTTGCCGCCCTGGGGCTTGACCGCGTCGCAGTCCGCGTCCTGCATGAAGCGCGTGGCGTTGGCGAGCGCGCGCTCCACGGTGTGGTAGCTCTGGTAGGGCATGCATCCCAGCACGAAGGTGTTGGGCGCGCCGCGGCGCACGGCCTGGGCGTGCATGACCATCATGTCCATGGTGGCGGGGATGGTCGTGCGGTGGCCGTGAGCCACCATGGCCAGGCTGTCCCCCACCACGCATACGTCCACCCCCGCCATCTCCGCCCACTGGGCCGAGGTGTAGTCGGGCACGGAGGTGTAGACCATCTTCTCGCCCGTCTTCTTGGATTCGCGGATCTCGGTGATGGTACGCTTCTTTCGCTGCGGCTCTGGCATGGCGTCGCTCCTCCCGCCCGGCGAAGGGCCTCCCGAAGGAGTAGTATACTAGTGATATGCCACACACCTGACAACTCACGCCCATGCCCTCTCTTATATACGCTCTCCTGCTCGGGGCCAGCGCGGTCGTGGTCGCCATGTACGCCGTGTTCGCCAGCGGCATGTTCCCGCGCGCGGCGCGCCCCGCCGCCATGCGCGGGGCCGCGGCGGATCCTCTCATCGGCGCCGGCACCGGCTGCACCCTGGCGCTCGCCGCCACCGCGGTCGCCGGCGCCTGGACCCGCCTCGAGTGGCCGTACGCGGTGATCGCCGGCGGGCTGGGCCTGCTCCTCGGTCCCCTCGCCTACCAGACCCTGCCGCGCGCGCTCCTCGACACCCCTCTGGGCGCCGGCACCCTCGGCGGCGCCGCCGGCGCGCTGCTCGCGGCCTGGATCCTGCTCGCGGCCTAGCGGTGTCAGACACTACTTTTCCCCGGCGGAAGGAAAAGTAGTGTCTGACACCGGCTTGACAGGCCGGCCGTCATGCCACCAATATGTCAGCAATATATTAAGAACAGCGGCATCCTCAGCCGTTCACAGCCGCGGCCCTTTGCCATGAAGACCTACGCAGGTGATCGGACCATCGACGGCATCGTCGTCACCGTCGACGGCGAGCCCCTGGACCAGCGCCTGGACGTCAGGACCTACTCGCGCAACGGCTTCGAGTGGACCTACGAGGGCGACGAGTCGAGGCAGCTGGCGCTCGCCATCCTCGCCGATCACCTGGGCGACGAGGACCACGCCCTGCGCCTGGTCGAGCCCTTCATGCGCGAGGTGGTTGCGAACTTCGACAACACCTGGGAGATGACCGAGGACGACGTCGCCGCCGCCGTGGAGGCGATCGAGGGCGCCAAGGCCTGAGCCGAAGCCCCCGCGCCGCCGCCGGGCGGCGTCGACAACAGCCCACCTGCAACAGGAGAGAGAGCAACAATGACTAGAACAATCGCCAAACGAGGTCCCTTCGCGGCGCTGGGCTGGGTGCTCGCCCTCGCCTGCACGATCCCCTTCGCCGCAAACGCCCAGGAGGCGCAGCACAAGTGGAAGATGGCCACGAGCTGGGGCGGCGGCCCGCTCATGGAGATCGGCGCCAACGCCTTCGCCGACAAGATCGAGTTCCTCACCGACGGCCGCATCCAGGTGGAGGTGTTCCCGGGCGGCACCCTGGGCAGCGCGCTGAAGGTCTCCGAGACGGTGCGCCAAGGGGTGGCCCAGGCCGGGCACACCTGGATGGGCTACGACTGGGGCCAGGACAAGACCACGGTGGTGTTCGGGGGCTTCGCCGGCTCCATGGATTCCGAGCGCATGCTGCACTGGCTCTACGAGGCGGGCGGCGTGGACCTGTGGCGCCAGTTCCGCGAGGAGAAGTTCGGCGTCGTCTCCATGCCGCTTTTCATCCGCACCGCCGAGGCCTTCCTGCACTCGCGCAAGCCGGTGCGCTCGATGGACGACCTCCAGGGTCTCAAGCTGCGCACCGCGGGTGCGTGGCTGGAGATCTCGCAGAGCATGGGCGCCGCGCCCGTGACCATGCCCGGGGCCGAGGTGTACACCGCCCTCGAGCGCGGCACCATCGACGCCACCGAGTGGGGCACGCTCTACGAGAACATCTCGCCCGGCTTTCACAAGATCGCGCGCTACGTGATCCTGCCCGGGGTGCACCAGCCGGTGGCGCCCTTCGAGCTGGTTATCAACAAGGAAGCCTGGCTCGCGCTCTCCGAGCGCGACAAGCGACTGGTCGAGGAGGCCGCGAAGCTCGTGACCTTCGAGAGCTGGACCAAGATCGGGGACGAGGACGCCAAGGCGATCCAGTTCTTCAGGGACCAGGGCAACGAGATCATCTTCCTCGATCCCGAGATCCAGTTCGCGGTCAAGCAGCAGGCCATCGCCTGGGGCAAGGAACAGGGGAAGACCAACGAGTGGTTCAGAAAGGCGTACGAGAGCCAGCTCGCCTACGAGGGGCTCTGGAAGGACGCCAGCCGCTATCGCAACGTCGCGTCGCCGGAATGATCCGTTCGATGCGCTGACCGGCTTCCGCGGGCGGGTTGCAGCGCGACCCGCCCGCGGACCCATCCCGATCCCGGCCGGTGCGATTCATACTGACCGCAATCGACAAGCTCTCGGGCACGGTGGGCGTGGCCGCGGCCTGGCTCGTGATTCCGCTCATCTTCGCCAGCGTGTACGAGGTGACGGCGCGCTACGTGTTCGGGGCGCCGACCATCTGGGCGTTCGAGATCGCCTACATGGCGATGGGGACGCACTTCCTGCTCGGCTCCGCCTACGCCCTGCGCGAGGGCGCGCACATCCGCATCGACGTCGCCTACAGCCATTTCCCGCCGCGCGCGAAAGCGCTCGTCGACATCGTCGGCTACGCGTGCCTGTTCCTGCCGGTGAGCACCTGGCTCTGCTATCGCCTGTGGTTGTACGCGTGGGGCGCCTATCAGAGCGGCGAGCTCTCCGGGCAGTCGGCGTGGAACCCGGTGATCTGGCCGTTCCGCGTGGTGTTCCTCACCGGCTTCGTCCTGCTCACCGTGCAGGCGCTGGCCCAGCTCGCGCGGGCCGTGCGCACCCTCGTGCGCGGCCGGAACGACTGAGCAGGGCGCGCACCCATGGGCGGCGACTACCTCGCGCTGTGGATGTTCCCGGCCATCCTGCTCGTTCTCTTTCTCGGCTTCCCGGTGGCGCTGAGCCTGATGGGGGTGGCGCTGGTGTTCGGCCTCATGACCTTCGGCGACGCGGTCGTGTTCCAGTTCGTGCAGAAGGTCGACGACGTGGCCTCCAACTTCGTGCTCGCCGCGGTGCCGCTGTTCGTGTTCATGGGCTCGATGCTCGAGCGCTCCGGCATCGCCGAGCGCCTGTTCGACGCCGTGCACCTGTGGACCCGGCGCCTGCCCGGAGGCCTCGCGGTGGGCACCATCATCATGTGCGTGATCTTCGCCGCGTCCACCGGCGTCATCGGCGCCACCGAGACCGTGGTCGGCCTGCTCGCCATCCCGGTGATGCTGAAGTACCGCTACGACAAGGGGCTCATCTCGGGAACCATCTGCGCCGGCGGCTCGCTCGGCACCATCATCCCGCCCTCGGTGGTGGTCGTGGTGCTGGGTCCGGTGGCCGACGTCTCGGTGGGCGATCTGTTCGTCGGCATGGTCTTTCCCGGCCTGATCATGGCCGCGCTGTATGTCATCTACATCATCGGCCGCTGCATCCTGCGCCCGGCGGACGGCGCGCGCGCCGGCGCGGACGCGCCGCTGCCGAGCCTGGCGCAGCGCCTGCGCATCACCGCCTTCGCCCTGGTGCCGCCGGTGCTTCTCATCTTCGCGGTGCTCGGCAGCATCATGCTGGGCCTCGCCTCGCCCACGGAAGCCGCAGGGATGGGCGCCCTGGGGGCGATCCTCCTCACCACCTTCTACGGAAGCTTGAGCTTGCAGGTGCTCATGGAGTCGCTCATCAAGACTCTCAAGGTCACCTGCATGATCATGCTGATCCTGCTCGCGGGCAGCATGTTCTCGGGGGTGTTCATCGGCTCCGGAGGCGTTGCGCTCACCAAGCAGCTCATCGCGGCGGCGGAGATCGGACCGTGGGGGACGCTGGCGCTGTTTCTGGGCATCAGCTTCGTGGTCGGCTTCGTGCTCGAATGGATCTCGATCCTGCTCATCTTCATACCGGTCTTCATCCCCATCGTGGAATCGATGGGGTTCGACCCGGTCTGGTTCTGTATCCTGTTCCTCATCATGATCCAGACCAGCTACCTCACCCCGCCCATGGCCCCGGCCATCTTCTACCTGCGCGGCATCAGCCCGCCCGAGATGACGCTGCCGGACATGTTCCGCGGGGTGATCCCGTTCGTGATATTGCAGATCGCCACCCTGCTGGTGGTGGCCGCGTTTCCGCAGACCGTGCTGTGGCTGCCCAGCAAGCTGCTGGGCTTCAA
>CAZPFD010000188.1:0-8073 GCA_964585725.1 uncultured Ectothiorhodospiraceae bacterium
CGGGGCGAGAGCTGGCTGGATCGCATCCGCTGGAGCGAGGAGGGTCTCGTGCCGGTGATCGCGCAGGACGCCGCGAGCGGAGACGTGCTCATGCTGGCCTGGATGAACCGCGAAGCGCTCGAGCGCACGGTGCGCGAGGGTCGTGCCGTGTACTGGTCGCGTACGCGCGGGCGGCTTTGGCGCAAGGGCGAGCGCTCCGGACACGTGCAGCTCGTGCGCGAAGTCGAGCTCGACTGCGACAACGACGCCGTGCTCCTGCGGGTCGAGCAGCGCGGCGGTATCGCCTGCCATACCGGACGCCGGCGATGCTTCCATCAACGGCTCGAGAGCGAGGGCTGGGCGGTGGTGGAGCCCGTGGTGCGCGCGCCCGAGGAGATCTATCCATCGGGCGAGGGAGGCCGCGATGGCTAGCGGGCGCAGGGCGGACGCGGGCGACACCCTGCGCCGACTCGCGGAGGTGCTGGAGAGCCGCAAGGCGGCCGACCCCGCGGCCTCCTACGTCGCGGGCCTCTATGCCGAAGGGCTGGACGCCATCCTGAAGAAGGTGGGAGAGGAAGCGATCGAGACCGTGCTCGCTGCGAAGGCCGGGGATCGGCGGGAGATCGTTCGGGAGACGGCCGATCTGTGGTTCCACACCCTGGTGCTGCTCGCGCGCTGCGATCTGCACCCGAGCCAGGTGATGGAGGAGCTGGAGCGGCGCTTCGGGCAGTCCGGGCTCGCCGAGAAGGCCGGCCGCAACACCGCGGGGGCCGGCGGAGACGGCGCCTGAGGAGGGCGGCCGAGGCGGATTCGATGGCCGGTGACACTTGTGATACCGTGGGCTAAGGTGCAGGCGCGGCGGCATGGCGTCCGCTGCGGTCCTGACGGAGGAGAGGCATGGGAATCAGTATCTGGCAATTGTTGATCGTCCTGGTCATCGTGCTGCTCTTGTTCGGCACCAAGAAGCTGCGCAACATCGGCGGCGATCTGGGATCCGCCATCAAGAGCTTTCGTTCCTCGATGAAAGAAGGGTCCGAGAAAGAAGGGTCCGAGGAGACGAAAGGGACAGGCGAGCGCGACCAGCTCGAGGACTCCGGACGAATCATCGACGGCGAAGCCGCCGAAGAAGTGCCCGAGAAGGAGCGAGACCGCGCCTGAGCGTCGGGACAGCTCGACCTGATATCGCACGAGCAACCCCGTCGCGCATGCCCGCACAACCTACATGTTCGACATCGGCTTCTGGGAAGTCCTGCTCATCGCGGTGGTGGCGCTCTTGGTGGTCGGCCCCGATCGGTTGCCGGCGCTGGCGCGCACCGTCGGCCTGTGGGTCGGCAAGATCCGGCGCATGGTCGCCCAGGTCAAGGACGACGTCGAGCGCGAGCTGCGCGCCGACGAGATCCGGCGCATGCTGGACAAGCCCGAGGAGTTCGACGACGTCGAAAAGAGCCTCAAGGAAACGCAAGAGAGCCTGAACGAGGCCTCGCACGAGCTCTCCCGCAGCGCCACCGACGCCGACCCGAAGACCGAGGAGCCGGCGTCACCGGCAGCCCAGAAGGCATCCGTTCATGCAACCCGGGAGCCGGCGGCCGAGAGCAGCCGCAAGTCGGCGCCTGCATCCGATTCCGCTTCGTCTGATTCCGCATCCCGGGCGGAAGGTGCGGACGATGACACCTCGGCCCGGCGCCGCGCAGGAGAGGGCTCGGGGTCGGGCGAGGCGCAGGTGCAGCCCCGTCAGGACTCGTCTTCCGTGACATCCAGCGACGATGGCGACCAAACGTCCCGAGTCTGATTCCTCCGGTCTCGGCGGCGAGATGACCTTCGTCGAGCATCTGGTCGAGCTGCGCGATCGCTTGATCCGTGCCCTGATCGCCGTGCTCGTCGTGGTCCTGGTCCTGTTCCCGTTCAAGAACCAGATCTACAAGATGCTCTCGACGCCGCTGATCGAGCGCCTGCCCGAGGGCACGAGCATGATCGCGACGGAGGTGGCCGCACCGTTTCTCACGCCCGTCAAGCTGGTGTTGATGCTGGCCGTGTTCCTGTGCATGCCGGTGCTGCTCTACCAGCTGTGGGCTTTCGTGGCGCCCGGGCTGTACAAGCACGAGCGCCGGCTGGTGGTGCCGCTGATGGTAACCAGCACGGCGCTCTTTTATCTGGGCATGGCGTTCGCCTATTACGTGGTCTTTCCCCTGATGTTCGCGTTCTTCACCGCCGCCGCGCCCGAGGGGGTGGCGGTCATGACCGACATCAGTCGCTATCTCGATTTCGTGCTCAAGGTGTTCTTCGCTTTCGGCATCGCCTTCGAGGTCCCGGTCGCCACCTGCCTGCTGGTATGGGCGGGTATCACGACCCCCGAGGCGCTGATCGCCAAGCGTCCCTACATCATCGTCGGCGCGTTCGTGGTGGGGATGCTGATCACGCCGCCGGACGCCATCTCGCAGACCCTGCTCGCGCTGCCCATGTGGGTGCTGTTCGAGATCGGGGTGATCTTCGCGCGCACTTACGTGAGGCGCCCGGCGGAAGCCGCCGAGGAGGAGTCGTCCGGCTCCGCAGGTCAATAGGCGGGCGATTCTTCGTCCTTCGTCCTCGGCCATCCTGATTACCCACGATGCTCAACCCCTCGTGCGGGGTCGCCGACCCGCCAGACGATAGCTGCGTTTGATGGGTAGTCAGGATGACCGAGGACCAATGGCTCAGTCGGCGGGCGTGGTCTGCTCGCCGTCTTGTTTGATGTGTTCGCCCAGGTCGAGCAGGCGCCCGCCGGTGCCGGGCGTGAACTGATACTGGACGCCCGCATCCGGGCGCGCGAGGACTATCCGCTCCTCGCCGCGCGCCACCCGGAAGCGAACCGGCTCGCTTTGGTCTGCAAGCCGCACCGTCACTTCCGCGCCGGCGTCCAGGTCGGGGTCCAGGGCGCGCACCAAGAGCGCCTGCGCATGGCGCCACTCGGCCACCAGGGCCACCAGCGCGTCGCGGCTCACCGCCCGGTCCTCCGGCACCAGTTGCCAGCCCTTCTCGCCGAGGGTGAGGTGGGCGTCAGGCAGTTGCAGCTCGAGGAGCTTCGGATCCGGGCCCAGCGGGCCGGGATGCACGAAGCTCGCCGGCGGCGACGTGAGCTGCGTCAGGAAACGGTCGTCGACGAGGTGAATCTCGCCGCGCACGCGAACATAGCGCCGCCCGGAGAGGGGCTCCGTATCGCCGAACGCGAGGGCGGTGTCGTTGAGATGCAGGGTCGCCTGGGGCGGGGCCAGACCGAAGCGCGCCAGCTCCTCCTCCGCCACCTGGTAGCGTGCGTGGCTGGCGGCTTCCGCCGCGCGGGTCAGGGTGTCCATGCGGAAGGCGTTGGCTGCGAGCTGGAAGGGGGTGCGCAGGCGCCAGTCCTCGCCCTGCCTGACCGCCTCCATGGGCTCAGCGTCCGGCGTCTCGATGCGCACGCGCGCGATGGCCGCGGGGTCGAGCTCGGTGAGGCGCTGGGTCTGTTCCGGCTCCGGCCGCCCCAGCACCAGCAGCAGCGCCAGACCCACGGCCGCGACTAACAGCGCGGCGTTGAGGAGCGCCCGCGAGCGCACGGCTCAGCGCCTCCGGCGCCGCAGCCACACGGCGAGCCCGGTGGCGAGCAGCAGGGCCGGTGCCACGACCAGTACACCGACGCCGATGCCGAGCGACGCCCCGCGGCTCAGCTCGAGGGTCTGGTCGGCCGCCGTGCGCGCCGGGATGGCGATCAACCGATCGTCGCTCGAGAGCCAGTTCAGGAGGTTCATCCCCAGATCCAGGTTACCCGCGTTGCCGAGATACGCATTGGATAGAAAGTCGCCGTCGCCGATGACGACGACGCGCTGCTGGCGGGAGCTCCGCTCGCCGGAGGGGTCGTCCTCCGCGCTCGCGGGCTCTCCGGCCTCGCGCCACAACGCCCAGCCGATGTTGAAGGGGCCTTGTGTCTCCTCTCCTTCGTCGTAGCGGATGCGACCCTCGATCTCGCCCTTCTCCGTCCACGCGCCGGCGTTGGTCTCGAGAAAGCCTTGGGCCTGCCACTCGCCCGGCGGCGCCACCTCGAGCGCGGCTGCCCGAGGGTAGAGGGTGATCAGGTCGAAGCCTCGGGTCACGGCATGGGAGGCGTAACGACTGACCAGCACGAACGTGGGGTCGCTGATGCCGAACATCTGCGTGGTCGCGTCCACCACCACACCCTCCGCGAAGCGCACCCCCAGCGTCTCGGCGAGCGCCTCCAGCCCGTGCTGCGCTCCGGGATCGCTCAGCCACAGCAGATTCCCACCCGCCTCGATGTAGTCGGTGATGGCAGCGACCTCGCCCGCCAGCAGGTCGACCTGCGGCCCGGCGATCACGAGCACCGTGGTGTTATCGGGAACCTCGCCCGCCTCGGCGAGGTTGAGGGGCTGGAGGGTGAAGCCGCGGCTCTCGAGCTGCCGCCCCCAGTTGCCCAGGTCGTGGTTCGCTTGCCCGAGGAGGTCGCGCTCGCCGTGCCCGGTGAGATACGCGATCCAACGCTCGCCGCTGCGCGCGATACGCTGCAGGGCGTTGGTGAGCGCCTGCTCCGAGTGCTCGCGCACGTGCTCGCTGCGGCCGTCGTACTCGAGGAGCAGCTCGCCGTCCACCGTGATCCCGAGCGTGCGCACCCGCTCGGGTGCGGTGTCGGGGTTGACGAACTCGAGAGTGATGTCCGTTTTGGCGCGCTGATATCGCGCGACGAGATCCCGGATGCGCGTGCGCAGGATGTCGTTCTCGGTGGCGAACGCGGTGATGCGCACCGGTTGATCGAGTCGTCCCACCAGTTGCTGGCTCGGCTCGGAGAGCGTGTTGCGGCCTTGCGCCGTCCAGTCGAGCTGGATGTTGTAGCGCGCGCTGGCCCAGGCGAGCAGCGCCACCACGATGAGCAGCAGCACGACGAACAGCGCGCTCTGCGCGCGCACCCACGCTCGTGATCGGCGGGAGACCTCCACGGGGCGGTTCGCTCAGTTGCGGAAAGTCATTGGACGACGCTCAACGCTGCAGTCGATCGGTGTCCAGCCGGCGAATCGTGAGGGCGAGAAAGGTCCCGATGAACAGCAGGTAGTAGGCCACGTCCTTGGAGTCGAAGACGCCCTTGAGCAAGGCATCGTAGTGCGTGAGCAGCGACAGATACGTGAGCACCTCGGCCACCCGGCCGCCGCCCGCGCCGCCCGCCCAGTCCAGCAGCCACAGCAGGAGCAGCACCCCGAACGCGCTCACCGCGGCGATGGCCGGCTGCGCGGTCAGGCTGGACAGAAACAGACCGGCGGCGCTGAAGCTCGCCGCCACCAGCCCGAGCCCGAGCAAGCCGGCCCCGAGCAGCCCGAAGTCCAGCGTTCCACCCAGCAGCAGCGTCAGCGCCATGAGCGTGATGAGCGCAAGGACGCAGGCAAAGAAAGCGATCACGGCGAGGTACTTTCCCGCCACGATCTGGGTCATCGACACCGGTGCGGAGAGCAGCAACGGGAGCGTGCCGCTGCGCCGCTCCTCCGCGATGAGGCGCATGGTGAGCAGGGGCACCACCAGCATCAGCACCACCCCCGCGCTCTCGAGCAGGGGCGCCACCACGATGGCGGTCACGCCGGGGGCGTTGGGCGCACCGGCCAGGCGCGGCTGCACCTGCATGAACAGGTCGAGCTGCACGATGAAGAGATAACCGAGGATGAGCTGCACCACGGCCAGCACGGTCCAGGCCAGCGGCGACAGGAACAGGCTTCGCAGCTCCCGCGCGGCGATGGTGAGCACGCCTAGGCCGCCTCCGTGAGCGCCGCGGCCTCCTCGCGCGCCGCCTCGCCCGTGGTCAGGCGCACGAAGATCTCCTCCAGCGAGCGGCCCTCCGGCACCAGCTCGTACAACCCCCAGTCGCCGCGCATCGCCTCCGCGGCAAACGCCTCGGCGAAGGCATCCCCCTGGTCGTGGTGGAGCCGGAAGCGCCCCTCGTCCACGGTTTCCACCTCGCGCACCCCGGGCAGGGTCGCGAGGGTCTGGCGCCCGGGGGGGCGGCGCAGCCCGACGCGCAGACAATCGCTCATCTGCTCCGAGAGCGACGCCAGGCTCTCGTTCAGCACCAGACGCCCCTCGTGGATGATCTGCACGCGGTGGCACAGGGTCTGCACCTCGGGAAGGATATGGGTGGAGAGGATGACGCTGTGCTCTCCGCCGAGCTCGCGGATGAGGGCCCGGATCTCCCGGATCTGGATGGGGTCCAGCCCTACCGTGGGCTCGTCCAGGATGACCACCGCCGGCGAATGGATGACCGCCTGGGCGATCCCCACCCGCTGCTGGTAGCCCTTGGAGAGGTTGGCGATGAGCCGCCGGCCGACGCCTTCGAGGCCGCAGCGCGACTTGGTCCGGGACAGGGCGCGGGCGACCTCGCGCCCCGGCATCCCGCGCAGGCGCGCGCAGTAGCCGAGGTACTCGTCCACCGTGAGCTCGCGGTAGAGCGGCGGCTGCTCGGGCAGATACCCGATCCGGCGCTTGGCCAGCCCCGGGTCGTCGAGCAGGTCCGCTCCCCCGATGAGCACCCGGCCAGCGCTCGGGGCCAGCACCCCGCTGATGATCTGCATGGTGGTGGTCTTGCCCGCCCCGTTGGGGCCGAGGAAACCGAGCACCTCGCCGCGCCGCACCTCGAAGCTCACGTCCTCGACGGCGCAGGTGTCCCCGTAGTAGCGGGTGAGGCGCTCGACCGTAACCAGGCTCTCGCGCGTCATGGGGCGCATATTATTGTGAGGGTGCGCGCCTTTGCCAAGGGATGCGGGGCGCGGGGCCGGCGGCGGATTCCGCCGCGGAATCGAGCGCCGCCATGATGCGAAGTACCGGTCTCGGTGTTAAACTTGGTTATTGCACGTCCGCGGTAGGGGAAAATCGGAGGATTCATGTACGGGCTGCTCGACCTGCCGTGGTGGGGGTATGTTGTCTTCACGCTGGCGCTCACCCACGTCACCATCGCCAGTGTCACCATTTACCTTCATCGACACCAGTCTCACCGGGCGCTCAACCTGCACCCGATCGTCAGTCATTTCTTCCGCTTCTGGCTGTGGCTCACCACGGGCATGGTGACCAGGCAGTGGGTGGCCGTCCACCGCAAGCACCACGCCCGCGTGGAGACGGCGGACGATCCCCACAGCCCCCAGCGCTTCGGTATCCGCAAGGTCCTGCTCGAGGGCACGGAGCTGTACCGCGCGGAGGCCGCCGACGAGGAGACGCTGCGCAAGTACGGCCACGGCACACCCGACGATTGGCTCGAGCGTAACGTCTACTCGCGCCACACCAGGTCGGGTGTGGGCACCCTGCTGGTGGCGAACCTGGTTCTGTTCGGGCCCCTCGGTCTCGCTCTCTGGGCCATACAGATGCTCTGGATTCCCGTGACCGCAGCCGGGATCATCAACGGCGCGGGCCACTACTGGGGATATCGCAACTTCGAGACCCCGGATGCGTCCACCAACATCGTCCCCTGGGGTCTGGTGATCGGCGGCGAGGAGCTGCACAACAACCACCATGCTTTTGCGAGCTCGGCCAAGCTCTCCAACAAGTGGTGGGAGCTCGACATCGGATGGCTCTACATTCGCGTGCTTTCCTGGCTCGGGTTGGCCCAGGTGAAGAAGCTCGCCCCCAAACCGGTGCTGGTGCCGGGCAAGCGGTGGGTGGACCGGGATACGTTGTCGGCGGTCATCACCAACCGTATGCAGATCATGTCGGGCTACGCGCGCAACGTCGTGGGGCGTGTGTACAAGGAGGAGCTGAGCCGCGCCGACGCCTCCCGGCGCTGGGTGCTGAAGCACGCGCGCTCGTTGCTCGTGCGCGAGGAGTCGCGCCTGAGCGACGACGCCCGGCGTCGCCTCGAGTGGGCGCTGCGCCAGAGCCATGCGCTGGACACGGTCTACCAGTACAAGAGGCAGCTCGCGGCCATCTGGCAGGAGCGCTCGGCGAGCCAGGAGCGTCTGCTGCACGCGCTCCAGGACTGGTGCCGGCGCGCCGAGGCCACCGGTATCCGGGCGCTGCAGGAGTTCGCGCGGCGGCTGCCGGAGTACAGCGTCCAGCCCGCGTAGGGCGGGATGGAGCGCAGCGTAATCCCGCCGTGGAAGCTGCCGG
>CAZPFD010000189.1:0-8031 GCA_964585725.1 uncultured Ectothiorhodospiraceae bacterium
GGGGTAATCAGGTTCTGATTTTTCTTTTGCGACAGGAGGCGACCGTGGTGACGCAACTGCTGCCGGGACCGGAAACCGTCCATTTCGGTTTCTTCGACGGGTCCCTGAAACCGGTGCTCGAAGTCGACGACGGCGCCGTGCTCGCGGTGCGCGCGGTCTCGGGGCACCCGGACGATCCGGTGCCCCCGGAGTGGATGCCTCCCGAGATCCCCGCCATATACGAGCAGGTCGCCGAGCAAGGCCCGGGGCCGCACATCGTCTCCGGCCCGGTGTCCGTGCGCGGGGCCAGGCCGGGGATGGTGCTCGAGGTCGAGATCCGCGAGGTGCGGCTGGGCGCACCCTACGGATTCAACATCACGCGCCCCCTGGGCGGGATGTTCGCCGGGGAGTTTCCCGACCGGCACCAGCTGCACATCATCCCGCTGGACACCGAAGAGCGCCGGGCGGAGGTGCGGCCCGGCCTGTGGATACCCGTGCGACCCTTCTTCGGCATCATCGGCGTGGCGCCGCCGCCGCAATGGGGGCGGATCAGCAGCCGGCCCCCGCGCGGGCACGGCGGCAACATGGACAACAAGGAGCTGCAGCCCGGGAGCCGGCTGTTTCTGCCCATCTGGGTCGAGGGAGCGCTGTTCAGCGCGGGGGACGGTCACGCCGCGCAAGGCGATGGCGAGGTCAACCAGACGGCCATCGAGACGACGCTCGAGGGCGTCTTCCGCCTGCGGGTGCGTTCGGAGCAGACGCTCGAGCGGCCTTTCGCGGTCACCGGCGAGCACCTGATCACCATGGGCTTTCACGAGGATCTGGACGAGGCCGCCCGCCGGGCGATGCGCGACATGCTCGAGCTGCTGCAGGCCCACTACGGGCTGAGCAGGGACGAGGCCTATCGCCTGTGCAGCGTCGCCGCGGATCTGCGCATCACCCAGGTCGTCAACGAGAACAAGGGCGTGCACGCGATGCTGCGCCGATCGCTCCTCGACCCGCTCGCCCGCTCGCCCTGGTTCCTCCTATAGTGGGGTCAGGTCTTGCAATGCCACATTCGAAGCGAATCCAGCTGCAAATCCGGATAGCTGACCCAATGTGGCATTGCAAGACCTGACCCCACTATGCAAATGCCGTGCGCGCGAACTCGCGCAGGATCTCGCTCTCGGCCCGCACCGCGGACAGCCGCACGTAGTCGTCGCCGAGCAGATCGCCCTCTCCGGCGGCGCCGAACATCACGGTGGGGATGCCCCGCGCCAACGGGCCGCCGGCATCGAAGGTGCCGGGATAGAAGTAACGCTCGGCGGGCCGATGGAGCACGCGCTCGACGGCCTGCTCGAGCAGCGGGAGCTGCGCCGGCTCGGTGGTGAGGCGAGCGGGCAGCATCGTGACCCCCTGCTCCACGCGGATGCGCCAGGGCCCGAGGGAGGCGAGGGCGTCGCGCACCTCGGCGACGGCCGCCGCGATGTCGGTCTCCGGCAGTATGCGGCGATCGATCACCAGCCGCGCCCGAGCGGGCAGCGTGTGCGGCGCCACGGGATCGAAATCGAGGAGATAGATCACCGCCTGCTCCGGACCGAGGTCGGAGCTCCCCGTCTCGGCGTGCAGACGATCGTTGATTTGCGCCAACCGATTGGCCACGGCGACGGCGCCGTCGATGGCGCTCAGGCCCTCGCCGGGCTGCGAAGAGTGCGTGGCGCGGCCCTCGACCTCGACGTTGATATCCGCGCGGCCGCGGTTGCCCACCGCGATCCGGAACCCCGTGGGGAACAGCTCCAGGACGAAATCCGGCCGCGCCGGCAGCGCGTCCAGGATCGCGTAGGTGCACTCGTGGGTGCTGCGTCCCTCGTTGTTGATCGCCAGCCACAGCCGGCCGCGCACGGGATCCCCGGCCTCGCTGAGCCAGCGCGCGAGATCGAGCAGGCAGGCCTGGTGCACCTTGTTCTGCGACACGCCCTGCCCGAACAGGCACGGCTCCTCGATGCCGTATTCCTGGGGCACACGGATGCGCCCGGACCAGGGATCCGCCATCAGGTTGTTGTGCTGGGTGGGCGTGTAGGCCATGACCAGCACACGAGGTCCCTCGCCCCGGCCGAACTCCGCGACCAGCTGATTCCTCGGAACCTCCTGCAAGCGCTCGACGCCCAGGGAGAGAAGCTCGGGTCGCAGCACATCCTGCACGTAGTGAACGAGCTTGGGATCATCGGGCTCCATCAGCGTTTGCGGCCCGAGCGCAACCGCTGTCGGAACCCTGGCGAGCTCCGACAGGAGCCCGACGACGTAATCATCGGAGTCGCGGGAAGACATCGCGGGCGAAAGCCTCGATCAGCTCGTAGGGGAGAGAGTAGTTGCCGACGTGACGGAGGTAGAAGCTGGTCGCGCCGGCGTCGACGGCGGCCCGAACGCCGGCCACGATCTCATCCGGCGTCCCGAACAGGCAGAACGTGCGCGCGAACCGCAGGGCCATCTCGTCGGTGACGACTTTCGACGCCACCTCGACCGCCAGATCCCAGTCCTCCGCGTGCGTCATGTCCGGATAAACGCCTTCGATGTGCCCGGGATTGGGTAGATCGATGTCCGCCAGCTTGAGAAAATCCTGGCCGCCGATCTGGGCGATGGTGCAGCAGATCGGCTTGAGCAGCCGCGCGTCGCGCTCGAGATCGTCCGTGACGTGACAGAACGTGCCGACGCAGACATCGATCTCCACCGGATCACGCCCGCTCGCCTGCGCCCCCTCGCGGATCCGGGCGACGCTTTGGCTGAGAGCGACGGGCGCCGTGCCCGCCAGCACGATGACGCCCTCCGCGATCTCCCCGGCGAGCGCGAGGTTCTTCGGGCCGCTGGCCGCCATGTAAACGGGCGTCGGGCCGGCGGCGTCCTTGAGCCGCCCCTCCCGCCGGCCGAAGGAGCAGGCGGCGCCCTTTTGCAGGTTGCGGATCAGGGCGAGGCCTTCGCGCATCTCCGCCTGCCGGGCCGGGCGCATGCCGATGGTGCGCACCGCGCTGTCGCCGGTGCCGATGCCGAGCCGCACGCGGCCCGGCGCCAGCTCCTCGACGGTATTGAGCGCGGAGGCGACGACGCTCGCGTGGCGGGTGCGAATGTTGGTGACACAGCTGCCCAGCCCGATCGATCGCGTGCGCGTCGCGGCGACGGCCATGGTCGCGAACACGTCGCGCCAAAGCAGCTGCGAATCGGGAATCCAGGCCACATCGAACCCGAGCTGCTCCGCCCGCTCGACGCAGGCAGCGACCTCATCGATGCGCGCGCAGGGGGGAATTCGGACACCGAAACGTGCGATCAAGGCGTGTTCCTCCGTCGGTTGCGGGGCGTCGCCACGGAACGCGCTCGCCGCCGGGGCCGGCCGGCGAGGTATGGCGACGGCTGATGTTGTAAAGTGCCAATGCCTCGCGCACCGAAAGCGCTCCGGGCAGGCTCGCAGGGAGATGACTCATGGCTGCACGCGAAAAGACGGGCTTTCTGATCACGAACGGACGGGTCATGACCGGCGGCGACGGTCTTCATGAGCCGTCTGTGCACGACATCCTGATCGAGGGCGACACCATCACCCGGGTCGAGCCCGGGTTGGCCCGGACGCTGCCCGAGGATTCGAGCCTCGAAATCGTCGACGCCACGGACCGGTTGATCGTGCCCGGATTCGTCAACGCGCACTACCATTCCCACGACGTGCTCGCCAAGGGCACCATGGAAGAGATGCCGCTCGAAGCGTGGCGCATACTCGCTCTGCCGCCGCAATACCCGAAGCCCTCGCGCGCCGAGGTCAAGACCCGGACCCTCCTCGGCGCTTTGGAGTGCCTCCATTCCGGGATCACCACCGTCCAGGACATGGTCACCCTCTCGCCGTTCGACCCGGACCATCTCGACGCCGTGGTCGAGGCGTACGAGGAGATCGGCATTCGCGCCGCGGTGGCGTTGCAGTATGCGGATCTGCCGGGCATCGACACGACCCCTTTCTGGCGCGAGGTGTTCCCCGAGGAGATGCATCCGTATGTCTCGGCGGCTGCGGAGCCGGAGCGGGAAAGGGATCCGCTGGCCAGCTTCGAAGAGACGTTCCTCGAGTCCGGCAGGCGCTTCGAGCGCATCTTCTGGGCGCTGGGGCCATCCGCTCCGGAGCGATGCTCCGCGCAGCTCGTCGAGCGCACAGCGGCTCTCGCCGAACGGCACGACCTGCCCGTCTTCACGCATATCTACGAATCCAAGGCCGGAGCACTGCAGGCGCGCCGCGGATATCCGGGCCACGGCGGCTCGCTCATCCGGCGGCTCCGCGCCGAAGGCCTTCTAGGCCCGCGGCTCAACCTGGCGCACAGCGTATGGCTGCTGCCCGAAGAGATCGAGATTCTCGCCGAGACCGGGACCAACGTGATCATCAATCCCCTCAGCAACATGAAGCTCAAGAGCGGGATTGCACCCATCCGGGCGCTGCAGGAGGCCGGCGTGTCGCTCGGTCTCGGCTGCGACAACTGCTCCTGCAGCGACGCTCAGAACATGTTCCAGGCGATGAAGCTCTTTGCGCTCCTGACCGCCATCAGTCACCCGGAGCCCGGTCCGGCGCAGGCCGTGCCCGCCTTCGAGGCCGCCACCCGCGGCGGGGCGCACGCGCTCGGCCGCTCCCACGAGCTCGGCCGCATCGCGCCCGGCTTCAAGGCCGATCTGGTCTTTCTCGATCTGCGGGACCCCTCCTTCGTGCCGCTCAACAGCGCCGTGCGGCAGCTCGTCTATACCGAGGCCGGACGCAGCGTCGAGAGCGTCATGGTCGATGGGCGCTTCGTCATACGCGATCGCGAATGCACCACACTCGACCGCCAGGCCCTGCTCGAGCAGGTGACGGCGGTGATGTCCGAATTCCGCAAGCATTTCGCGGACGTCCGCGCCCGAGTGGAGAAGCTGCGCCCCCATCTCGAGGAGGCGCACCGGCGAATCTGGGCCGAGGACGTCGGCAACAACCGGCTCTTCACGGGCCGGTGACGGCGGACATCCCGCGCGCGCAACGCCTGCAATCGCTTGCCCTCACTCGGACTCGCGGATGAGATAGCGCCCGTCGTCGTCGCGAGTCAGCACGTCCGCCGTGCGCAGCTCCCCCCAGGCCTTGAGAAACTCGCGCCACGGCACGTCCATGTGCGCCAGCACCAGCTCGGAGAACTGCTGCGGGCGATCTCTCACCTCCTGCAGCAGGCGCTCGGCAAGCTCGCTCATAGATAATCCTCCAGCTTCACCCGATCGCGCGCGAAGTACTGGATGCGCTTGTAGAACTGCTTGGGCACGCCTTCGGGGATGGTGGCGTCGATGCCCATCTTGGCCGTGGTCGGCAGCCCGCCCTTGCCGAGCTCCCACGCGCGCACGCTCGGGTCCACGTGCTTGCCGCGCGCCCCCGAGATGATCATGACGTCCTTATCCGCCTGCACGCGGAAGGTCAGCGCCCAGTCGAGCTCGTCGGGATCGTGAATGTTGATGTCGTCGTCGGTGACGATGGCGAGCTTGACCTCGGAGACCGAGAGCAGCGCGAGCAGCGCGTTCTTGCCCTCGCCCGGACGCTTGCGGATGGAGGCGACCAGCGTCCAGTAGCCGCAGCTTCCCACCGGCGCGCGAATCGCCACCGGCTCCACGCTGGCGATGCGCAGCGCCTGGAGCCCCGCCGCCTCGGTCACCGGGGCGGACAGCCAGTCGTTCTCCCAGGGCATCTGCAAGAAGTAGAAGATGGGATCCTTGCGATGGGTGATGCACTTCACCCGAAAGATCGGATTCCACTTGACGTCGCCCGATATCTGGCTGAACTCGCCGAACGGACCTTCGTCCTGCGTCCAGCCGACGGGCAGCAGCTCCCCTTCGAGCACCATCTCCGCATCGGCGGGAACTTCCAGGTCCACCGTCTTGCACTTGACGAGCTCCACCGGGCCGCCGTGCAGCCCGCCGGCCACCGAGAACTCGTCGAGCTTGATCGGCGCCTTGTAGGAGGCGGCCAGCATCTCGTAGGGATGCACGCCCACGGCCACCGCGATCTCCAGCGGCTCGCCGCGATCGAGCTTGCGCTGGTAGTAGAAGCGCATGTCCGAGGGCGAGACGAGATCGATCCCGGTCTCCCGCGGCGTGCGGTACATGAGCCGGTAGGACCCGACGTTGCGCCCGTACTCGGGATCCTTGGATACGACGCAGGTGGCGGAGATGTACGGCCCGCCGTCGTAGACGTGCATGAGCGGATACGGCAGGGCGGTGAGATCCACGTCCTCGCCCTCTATCACCACCTCCTGGCACGGCGCGTCCTCCACCATCACGGGATCGATCTGGCGCCCGAGCCCCTCCTCGAAGCGCATCGCCACGTCGTTCTCGCCGCACCCCATGGCGATGGCGAGGCGCTTGCGGGTGGTCACCAGTCCCCCGGCCAGGCGCCAGCCCGGGTACTCCTCGAGATTCTCGAACAGCGTCGCGCGCGGGCACTGCGCGACCAGCGAGGACACGTGCCGCAGATCGACGGGCTTGCTGATCCGTTGCAGCTCGTCGGCCGCTTCAAGCTCGTCGAGAAAATCCCGCATGCTTTTCTTCATCGTCGACCTCCGCTCGACCCTCCGTGGACGCACCGCGCACGTGTGCAATCGTCTCCGGCACCGCGCTCGCCGCCGGGTGCGCCGAGCGCGGCCGAGGATCTGCCCGCATCTGCCGCGTTGCGCTCGACAAAGGCGGGGAAAGTACACTGGCTCCGGGATTTCGTCCCTCGTGACGGGCACGCGCCAGCGCGCCGCGCAGCGACGGGAGCCGTGCGGCGGCGCCCGACTTCTCCCCCCGCAAGTTGTTGATTAACCATCGATATACCGTCTAATAGTCTTATCATAGTTAGGATGATAGCAACATTTCAATACTCGGCGCGCATCTACGGCGTTGCGCTCGGCAAAGGTGCTCGACGCGCATCCAGCGCCGGCGGCGGGATTGCGCTGCGCTCCATCCCGCCCTACGGCATCTCCACGCCCGCGCTGCGCGCGCCGGCGAGAAATGCGGGCTAGGAGCGTGCATCAGACGGGCAAGACGCTCTTCGGCAGCATGGCGTGGATGCCCTTGTTCCCATCCACCAGCTGCGTAACGTGCAGGTCGGCCGCCAGGCTGCACAGCGTGTAGGCATCCTCGCGCGAGAGATCCGTAATCTCGACGAGCAACGCGATCATCTCGCGCACCGCCTGCTTCGCGGCATCATCCAGGTCTTCGTTCAATCCCATCGTGATGTAATGCGTGGGGGACTCGGCGCGCGGCATGCGCACTGCCAGATCCTTTCTCAAGACCAGCTCGAAGGTCCCGGTCAGAAACGCCTCGATGGCAGTGAGGCAGACCTCTCCGTCTCCCTGCACCGCATGACCGTCCCCGGCCGAGAACAGCGCACCGTCATTCCAAACCGGCAGATACAGCGTCGTGCCGGCGACCAATTCCTTGTTGTCGAGATTGCCGCCGTGCTCGCGCGGCTGAACCGAGGAGATGCGACCGAACGATGGCGGCGGCGCGACGCCGAGGACGCCGAAGAACGGCCGCAGGGGAATCCGCCCGCCCCACGGCGGCTTGGCGGTCATCGTGTCACGGTCCAGGTGAATGTGAAGACGCCGCAGAGCGGGAAAGTCTTCCGGGAGAGTGCCGAGCAGCGGCTGTATCAGGTTCCAGCCCCAGTCGACGCGCACCTGCACGTCGAGAATCCGCACCTCGAGGGTATCTCCCACCTTGGCGCCGTCCACCCAGACGGGTCCCGTCATGAAATGAGGGCCGGGGCCCCTCTCGCATCGCGCGTGAACCTCGGTCAGCTCCGGAGGGATCTCGAAGCCCGTTCGCGGCAGATCCTCGGGCTCCGCGGTGAGGCAGTGCATCGTTACGCGATCGCCTGATTCGACGCTCAATACCGGCGCCAGCGACGCTTCGAAGTATCCCCAATGGACCGTCTCCGGAGACGCATGGAGCTCATGATGTCTACTCATTCTCAGATCCTCGTTCGCCCTATGTGAAGGGGAAAAGGCCCCCGCCCGCCTCATCCTTTGACCGCGCCCAGGGTGAGCCCGCGCACGATGT
>CAZPFD010000190.1:0-3129 GCA_964585725.1 uncultured Ectothiorhodospiraceae bacterium
CCGCCCCACGCATCCTTGTGTCTGGCTCCTGCTGTCGCTGCTGCTCTCAGTGCCGGGGGCGCATGCGCGCGAGATCGTGAGCTACGCCTTCGTGCAGGACGACGCGACGCTCAAGGTGCGCGGCAAGATCATCCACCTCTACGGCATCCACGTGCCGGAGACCGAGCGCACCTGCCGCACCTTCATCCGGCCCGTGCAGTGCGCCTCGCGCGCGGCGCTCGCCCTCGATTTCAAGATCGGCGCCGGCTTCGTGCGCTGCGAGACGGTGCACACCAACGCGGACGGCAGCCTCACCGCCGTGTGCCATGCCGACGAGGAGGATCTCAGCGCGTACCTGATCTCCCGCGGCTGGGCCGTGGCCCTGCCCGACGCGCCCTTCGAGTACAAGACCCTGGAGAAGATCGCCCGCAACAAGGGCCTCGGCGTCTGGGGCTTTCAGGCCGACGTTATCCGGTAGCTAGAAGTCGGGGTTGAGCACGAAGCGGGTGAGCGAGAGCGTGCCGTCGGATCCCCAGATCTGGAAGGCGGGCCCCCGCGCGAGCCCTTGCCTCTCCACACCCGCGGTGCCGATGGCCGTGGTGCCGTCGGGCTGCGGCACGGGAAAGAAGACCTGGCGCGTGAAGTCGGCGTTCAGCACGAAGCGCGTGAGCAGCAGGGCGCCGCCGCCGTCGAAGAGCTGAAAAGCCGGCCCGCGGCTCGCGCCGGCGCTCTCTCGTCCCAGCGCCAGGATCTCCTGCGCGCCGTCGCCGTCGACGTCGACGGCGGCGAAGGCCACCTCGGTGAAGCCCGCATTGAGCACGAAGCGGGTGCGGCGCAAGGTCCCGTCCGCTGCGAAGATCTGAAACGCCGGGCCGCGGGCGAGGCCGCCCGCCTCCAGCCCGCCGACGACGATCTCGTCCTCGCCGACGCCGTCGGTGTTCGCCGCCAGCATCTGCACCTGCGTGAAGTCCGGGTTGAGGGCGAAGCGCGTGCGCAGGAGGTTGCCGCCGTCATCGAAGATCTGGAAGGCCGGGCCGCGCGCCAGTCCGCCGCTCTCGCGCCCGGCCACCGCGAGGCGGCCGCTGCCCAGGCTGGCCACGGCCACGTGCACCTCGCGGAAGTCCGGATTGAGCACGAAGCGCGTGAAGCGCACGCTCCCATCCGCCCCGAAGAGCTGAACCGCCGGGCCGCGCGCGCGCCCGCGCCATTCCCGCCCGCTGACCAGGATCTCGTCCCCCGCCAGGCCGTCGAAGTCGACTCCCAGACACGCGTTCTCGCGAAAGTCGCGGTTGAGGGCGAAGCGGCTGCGCACGAGCGTGCCGCCGCCGTCGAAGAGCTGAAAGGCCGGGCCGCGGGCGAGCCCGCCGATCTCGGTGCCGCACACCAGAATCCCGGGACTCCCCGTATCGAGCGCCGAGAACGTGACCCGGGAGAAATCCGGGTTGAGCACGAAGCGCGTCGCCTCGACGCTGCCGTCGGGCGCGAAGATCTGCAGGGCGGGGCCTCGGGCGAGCCCGCCGATCTCGCGCGCGCCCACCACCACCTCCTGCGCCGCATCGGCATCGAGGTTGCCGACGACGAAGCCGGCCTCGGTCAGGAAATCGGGATTGAGCGAGAAGCGGGTGAGGAGCAGCGCGCCGCTCGCGTCGAAGAGCTGGAACGCGGGCCCTCGGGCCAGGCCCTCGGCTTCGACGCTGCCCGCGAGCAGCGTGCCCGTGCCGAGCGGTGAAGCGCGCAGGGTCGGCGCGGGCGGTGCCGTGATCCGAAAGACCTCGCCGTCGAGATCCACGATGTAGAGGTTCCCGGCCGCGTCCTCGCCGAACGAAGCGATGTTGTCGATGGCGCCCGCGTCGGGCTCCAGCAGCTGCGTCACCTCGCGCACGACGAAGGCATCATCTCGCTCGAACTGCCCGGTCCAGGCCCTGCCGCTCACGAAGTCGCCGAAGAAGTACAGCCCCGCCAGATCGGCGCTGGGGCCCCGGTAGACGTATCCGCCGGTCACCGACCCGCCCAGGCTGCGGCCGTAGTCATGCACCGGGTCGACGCTGCCCGGCGGGCGCGCTCCGCCCACGCCGCCCGTCGGCGTCGCGATGCCGCCTTCCCGCAGCCGCCAGCCGTAGTTCTCGCCGCCCGGGCTCGCGGCGTCCTGGAAGTTGATCTCCTCGCGCGAGCTCTGGCCCACGTCCGCGATGAACAGATCCCCGGTCATGCGATCGAAGCTGGGGCGCCACGGGTTGCGCAGGCCGTACGCCCAGATCTCGTCGTCGCCGTCCGAGCCGACGAACGGATTGCCGGCGGGGATGGCGTAGTTCCTGCCCGGGTCGGCGGGAAAATCGTCCCCGTCCACGTCGATGCGCAGGATCTTCCCGAGCCTGTTGTCGGTGAGGTCCTGGGCGTTGTTCTGCGGATCGTGTCCGCTGCCCCCGTCGCCCGAGGCGATGTAGAGATAACCGTCGTTCGGCCCGAAGCCGAGCCATCCGCCGTTGTGATTGGCGAACGGCTGATCGTAGGTCATGATCGTCGTCGCGCTCTGCGGATCGGCTTGGTCGGGGTTCTGCGCGGAAACCCTGTAGCGCCGGATGATGGTATCGCCGTCGGATGCGGTCAGATTGACGTAGAAGAAGCCGTTGCTCGCGTAGTCCGGATGGAAGGCGAGCCCGAGCAGCCCCTGCTCGCCGCCCGTGGCGAGGCCGTCGACGTCGAGGAACGGCGCGGCCGCCGCCTGGCCGGTGAGGCGATCGAGTATGCGGATGCGACCGGTGTGCTGCTCGACCACGAACAGCCGATCATCGTCGCGCGGGGCGGTGACGTAGAGCGGGCGGCTCAGCCCGCTCGCGATGCGCTCGACGCGAATGTCGGCCAGCGAGCTCCACGGCCCGGCCCAGGCGCCGGGGGCGGCGCCTCCCACCAGCACCAGACATGCCAGGCCGCCGGCGAGTCGAAATCCTTTCGGCTTCGCCGGCGCCTCGACGCCGGGCACGGGCTCCTGCTCACAGGCGCACGGGCTTCGGGCATGGCGCGTGCTTCAAACGGTATCGGTCAGGATTCATCTTGCCGCCGGGTGCGCTCGAGGATCAACGAGTAGCTGGTGCTGCGCCCGCCGCCGGGGTCCTTTTGCAGCGCACCGCGCTCGATCAGATCGAGGATATC
>CAZPFD010000190.1:3229-4484 GCA_964585725.1 uncultured Ectothiorhodospiraceae bacterium
TCGTCGGTCGCGGTGTCGACCTCCAGCTCGTAGCTGAAGAGCGCCGGGCCGATCCCGGCGTAGGGCTGGAGGCGCCCGTGCGGGAACCCGTCGCCCACGAGCAGGGGCCAGCGCACCATGAGCAGGGGCGTGATGGGCACCGCCTCGATGTCGACGGTATCCCCCTCGGCGCTGAAGTGCGAGACGTCGAGCGCCAGGCCGAGCCAATGGTAGCTCGGGAACCAGTAGCCGATGCGCCCGCCGAGCGTCACCGACGAGTCGAAATCGGCGTCCACGGACAGGGTCTCGGGCGAGGCGAAGAACGGCGCCTGCTCCTCGAGCTTCGCGTCGTCGCCGCGCGACTGTGCGATGCCGCCGTAGAAGTCCAGGAACCACTCCGCGAAGGCGGGTGCGGGCGCGAGCGCGAGGCTCAGGCCGAAGAGCGCCGCCCGCGGGCGTGCACGATGCAGGAGCCGCAGCATGTCGGCCTCCGGAACGAGAGCACCTTAAGGGCTTATAGAGGCCCGCTCCCGGGCGGCCAACGTACAGTTCCCTTACAATCGGCGCGCATGGATCTGATCGAGGTGGCGCGCGAGCTGGGCGAGCGGGCGGGGCGGCTGCGCTTTCGCGCGCCCGTGACCCACGTCTACAACCCCCTCGACTACGCCTGGGCCCCCCACGCCCTGTACCTCGAGCGCTTCGGGCGCGGGGCGCGCGAGATCGTGCTCGTGGGCATGAACCCGGGCCCCTTCGGCATGGCGCAGACCGGGGTGCCGTTCGGCGACGTGGTCATGGTGCGCGACTGGATGGGGATCGAGGCGCCGGTGGGCCGGCCGCGGCGCGAGCATCCCAAGCGCCCGGTGGAGGGATTCGCGTGCCGGCGCCGGGAGGTGAGCGGGCAGCGCCTGTGGGGGTGGGCGCGGGATCGGTTCGGCACCCCGGAGCGCTTCTTCGCGCGCTTCTTCGTGCTCAACTACTGCCCGCTGTGCTTCATGGAGGAGAGCGGGCGCAACCGCACCCCGGACAAGCTGCCGGCCGCGGAGCGCGCGCGGCTGTTCGCGGTGTGCGACGCGGCGCTGCAACGGGCGCTGGCGTGCCTCGCGCCGCAGTGCGTGCTGGGAGTGGGCCGCTTCGCCACCGAGCGCGTCGAGGCCGCGCTCGGCGACGCCGGGGTGCGCACGGGCATGGTGCCGCACCCGAGCCCCGCCAACCCGGCGGCCAACCGGGGCTGGGAGGCGCTCATGGAGGAGACGCTGGCCGCCGCCGGCGTGGCCGC
>CAZPFD010000190.1:4584-8029 GCA_964585725.1 uncultured Ectothiorhodospiraceae bacterium
GCTCCGCCGTCCGCGCGCAAGGGCACCACCAGCACCGGGGTGCGGCTCTGCTGCAGCACCTTGGTGGCCACGGAGCCGAGAAACGCGCGCGCCACCCCCGAGTAGCCGTGGGTCCCCATGACGATGACGTCGGCGTCGACGTTCTCGGCCTCGCGCAGGATGACCGCCGCCGGCTGGCCCTCGATGATCCGGATCTCGGCGATCTCGCGCGCCTCGCCGGCGTGCTTGCCGAGCTCCTCCTGGCAGAAGCGCTCGAGCCGCGCGTGGATCTCCTGGCGCAGCTGCTCGAGCCCCGAGCGCTTGATCTCGCGGTACTTCTGCTCGGAGAGCACGTTGCGCACCAGGCTCTCGCCGGTGGGGCCCAGCGGCTCCATCACGTACAGGAGCACGATCTTGGCGTCGTGGCGCTGCGCGAGCGCCAGCGCATGGCGGAACACGCGATACGCCTCGGGCGCGAGGTCGGTGGCGTACAGGATGCTCTGGATGGTGGGTATCATCGGCGCTGACTCTCCCCCTCGGATGAAAACGTGCCCGGCGCCCGGCCCTCAGCCGGCGCTCACCCGCAGCCGGTCCAGCTCCGCGGGCAGCTCGCCGAGGCTCTCCAGCGACACCGCCCCGATGTCGTCCAGCGTGCTCTGGTACCCGCGGTGCCCGGCGCCGCCGACCACCAGCCGCGTGCCCGGGGGCAGGCGCTGGCCGAGCTTCTTCAGCTCCGTCAGCAGGCGCGGATCGTCGGCCGGATAGCACAGGCTCAGGGCCACCGCCTGGGCGTGCTTCTCCGCCACCGTGAACACGATCTCGTCCACGGGCACGTTGGGCCCCAGGAACAGCACGTTCCAGCCGCCCGAGGCGGCCACCACCGAGGCCATGAGCGCACCCAGCTCGTGGGACTGCCCGAGGGGCGTGCCCGCGACCAGGGTGGGGCCGGTCTCGCCCAGGTTGCTCTGCACGACCAAGGAGCCCAGGAAGGAGCGCAGGTGGGCGGTGGCGAAGTGCTCGTGGGCCACGCGCAGGGGCCCGTTGCGCCACTGATCCCCCACGTGGCGCATGAGCGGAGCCAGCACTTCCTCGAGCAGCACCGCCATGTTGAGCGAGACCGCGGCGTGGGCGAGGGCGGCGTCGAGGGCCACCGGGTCCATGCTGCGGATGGCCGCGAGGCACGCGTCGAAGTGCTCGCGCGCCGAGGCGCGGGCGGGGCGCGCCGCGCCGGCGGTCTCGGCGCGGGCCACCGCCTCGCGGTCCGCCTCCACCAGCGCCTCCAGCTCCTCCAGGCTCAGGTGGGCCACGTCCCCGATGCGGCGGCCGCTGTCGGTGACGCGCTTGAGCAGCAGCAGCCGCTCGGCGTCCGCGTCGGAGTAGAGCCGCCGGCGGGTCTCCGAGCGCTGCGGCGCCACCGCCCCATAGCGCCGCTCCCAGGCGCGGATGACGTCCGCGCTCAGGCCCGTGCGCCGCGCCACCACCTGGATGGGGTGCTTCGGGGTCTCGTCGGGCTGTGTGCGCTGCTGGGCCACGGGCCTCCCGCCTCCTGGTCGATCATTATAGGCAAGCCGCCTGTCCTGAAAACATCATCGACAACGACCCGGACACGGACGGAGGGGTGCGTCCCGGCAAGGGGCGGCTTGCGGCCCGAGGCGGCGGCTGCCCGCGCTCCGCGCCCGGAGTGAGAGAGAGCGCAGGCCGTATTGTCCAAGACAAACAAATCACAGCCTGAGCGGCACGATTAAGAATAAGACGTTGAATGTGCGTAGTTTTATCTCACCCGAGCGGTCTGGACATGTGCCCTGTACCAGCCCGCTTTGACCCAAAAATGTAATAGACAAATCATTGACAATATCTCGCCACCCCCGTATCGTTCTCCTCGGCTGTTGCATACACCCCACTCACCCAAGGAGGAAGGACAAATGGCTCAAGGTCGCTTGGTCAATCTCGCTTTCGGAACGACGTTCGCCGTGATGCTCGGCCTGTTCTCGGCCGCCGTGATCGCCGGGATGTACGGCGACAAGAAGGCGGGCAAGGACATCGTGGACACCGCCGCCCATGCCGGCAGCTTCAACACGCTGGTGACGGCGGTGAAGGCCGCGGATCTGGTGGAGACCCTCAAGAGCGAGGGTCCGTTCACCGTGTTTGCGCCCACGGACGAGGCGTTCGCGAAGATTCCGCAGGCCGATCTCGACGCGCTGCTCGCCGACAAGGCGGCGCTGCGCAAGGTTCTGACCTATCACGTGGTGCCGGGCAAGGTCACCGCGGCTGAGGTGGCGAAGATGCGCTCGGTCAAGACCGTAGAGGGTCAGTCCATCCGCATCGACACCGGCAGCGGCGTCATGGTGGACAACGCCAGAGTCGTGAAGACCGACATCATGGCCAGCAACGGCGTCATCCACGTCATCGACACCGTCATCATGCCGAAGTAGCCCTCCCCAGGGAGCACCCCGCTCCCTAGCCTGCAAGCCGCGGCTCACCCCGCGGCTTTTTTTGGTTCTTCGCAGATTTCCGGGAAACCTTTGCTGACCCGTTCCAGATACGCAGCCGGTGCCAGAATGGCGATGCCCCGGAACGGATTGAGCGCTAGCAGATCGTCATCCCCCGTGACGATGACATCCGCTTCTCCGTTGACGGCAACCTCGAGAAATTTGTCGTCCTTTGGATCGCGGCAGGCACGCACGACATGAACGATGGGCACCAGCTCGACGATGCGCCCCAGCAGCCGAAGGAATTCCTGGCGCTCTTCTATCGTGACATAGGGGTCGAACTTGCTGCGGGACAGGACGTCGGCGAGCTCCTCGAGCGTCGATTCGGAAACGAGAAGCTGCGCTTCGTCGACGGCCTTTCGCACGGCCCGCCCGGGGACCGATGCCGGCAACAGGAGCCGGCTGATAAGCGCATTGGTGTCCACCACAATGCGCTCTCTGGGTCTCACGGCTCAAGGATCTTGGCGAGCTTATCCTCGGTGAGTCCCCGTGCCGCCGCCCTTTCGGCGATCTGATCGCAGAAGCGCTGGAACTCCGCCGTGTTGATAGCCCGTAACCGCTCGTAGTCTCGAAGGGACAGAAGCACGGCCACGTCCCGTTTCTGGCGCCGGATCACGATGGGTTCCCGTTGCACAGCATCCAGGAGCGCGGCGAGGCGCTGCTTGGCATCGGTGGCGGAGACGTATCGCATGATTGGACAGGTTCCTTTTTCCTATTTTGTCTGGTTTGTCTATTTTAGACATTCTAGACGGGATTGGGGGTATGTGCCCCTCACCTTTGATTTCAGGGTGGGAGGTGACGGGCCCTCCCGCGCCGCCGCCGAGGGGGTCGGATGGGGCCTCGGCGATCAAATCAGGGGACGACGTCGGCGATGGAGATGGCGACCTCGGTGCCGCCGGCGACGGCGACCGCGTCGCTCAGCCCCTGGAGATCGCCCGAGGTGGCGGTGGCGGTGCCGTTCTTGGCGATGCGCGCGC
>CAZPFD010000191.1:0-1189 GCA_964585725.1 uncultured Ectothiorhodospiraceae bacterium
CGGTGCCGACCCAGATCTTCGCCATGCTGCGCAACTCGATCAGCCCGGAGATCAACGCACTGGGGACGGTGATGGTGCTGATCACCGTGGCCATGCCGCTCATCGCCGGCGCTCTGGCGCGGCGCTTCGCACGGGGCGGCGGAGGGACCTGATTTTTTCATGGAGTCCGGGCGCGGCCCCGGGGGCCCGACCCGGACTCTGGCTTCACGAGCACCGACCAAACGGGAGGACGAGGTATGAAAGACAAGGATACGGAACGCTACGAGCGACTACTGGAACGCTACCGCAACGGCGAGGTCGACCGCCGCACCTTTCTCGGGCTGCTCGGCGCCGCCGGGATGGCCGCTGGCCTCAGCGGCGGGATCATGAGCATGCTGGGCCGCCACGCTCTCGCCGCCGACGTCAAGCAGGTGCGCTTCGACGGCTGGGGCGGCGTGGTCTCGGAGGCCTTCCGCAAGTACGCCTTCGACCCCTACGAGCAGGCCACCGGCGTCAAGGTGGTGGACGGCACCTTCGGGGGAACCGATCAGTACCTGACCCGGGTGAAGGCGAGCCAGCCGGGCGAGTACAACATCTTCCACGCGAGCGGCGTCTTCGACTACGCGCGCTACGTGGACCTCGGCTACGGGACGGTACTCGACGAGGACAACATTCCCAACCTCAAGTACGTCATGAAGGCGCTCGAGCAACCGTTCCGCAAGGTGACGGGCGGCACGCTCTCCGCGACGCCCTACGACTACGGAACCACCGCTCTCGCTTACAACAAGAACTACATCAGCGACGAGGAGATCAGGGAGAAGGGCGCCAGCATCCTCAACGACCCCAAGTACAAGGGCAAGATCGGCGGCTGGGGCGAGTGGCGTACCCGCATCTGGTACGGCGCCTTGCAGACCGGCCAGCATCCCAACGATATCCAGGATCTGGATGCCGTGTGGGAGAAGCTGCGCGAGCACCGAAACCTGGTTCTCAAGTACTGGGAGTCCGGCGCGGAGCTCATGAGCCTGCTCGCGGAGGAGGAGATCTACGTCACCGAAGGTTGGTCGGGGCGCATCGCGGCGCTGCAGCAGCAGGGACACCCCATCGGCTACTACGATCCGCCCAACAGCTATGCCTGGCAGGAGTGCCTGTTCGTGCTCAAGGGCAGCCCGATGCAGGCCTGCGAGCAGCTGCTCAACTTCATGCTCGTGCC
>CAZPFD010000191.1:1199-8012 GCA_964585725.1 uncultured Ectothiorhodospiraceae bacterium
ATGGCGAGGAGTTGCGCCAGTCCGCGATCGAGCAAGGCCAACAGCTGGTCATCTTCTCGCTCGATCTCGACCGGTTCAAGGCGATCAACGATCGTTATGGCTACGACGTCGGCGACAAGGTGAGAAGCCTGCCGGCTTTCGATCCCACCGGTACGCTTCAGAACCTGACCTTCGCCGATCCACAATACTGGAACGGCCACGAGGCCGATTGGGCCAAGCAGTTCAGCCGCATCCAGAAGGGGTTCTGAGGCGGAAATCAGGGCCGCCACGGATGCGCCAGCCGGCGCATTGCGCGTGGAGGCGGAAGACCCGTGGGAGTGGATTTCTATCCGCGATCATCGCGGCTGAAGCCGCTCCCGCGGGTCGATAGTCCGGCCAAGGACCGAATCGTGTGAGGAAACGGGTGTGCCTCCATGACGGGTGACGAGTACGCCGTCGAGCTCCGGGGCGTGGTGAAGCGCTACGGAGACTTCGAAGCGGTCAAGGACATGGACCTTCCCATACCCAATGGGACGTTCGTGACCTTGCTCGGCCCCTCGGGCTGCGGCAAGACGACGACGCTGCGCATGATCGCCGGCCTGGAGACACCCACGGAAGGCGATATCCTCATCAAGGGACGCCGGGTCAACGACATCCCCATTCATCAGCGCAACCTCGGGCTGGTGTTTCAGAACTACGCCCTGTTTCCGCACAAGACGGTATTCGACAACGTGGCTTTCGGCCTCAAGTACCGCAAAGTCGACAGGACCACGATGCGCGAGCGCGTGCGCGAGGCGCTCGAGCTCGTGCAGCTTCCCCAGATGGGCGATCGGCTCCCCTCGCAGCTCTCGGGAGGGCAGCAGCAGCGCATCGCGCTGGCGCGGGCCATCGTCATCCGCCCGGACGTGCTTCTGCTCGACGAGCCGCTGTCGGCCCTCGATGCCAATCTGCGCGAGGGAATGCGCGTCGAGCTCAAGCGCATTCAACGCGAGCTCGGCATCACCACCATCTTCGTCACCCACGACCAGGCGGAGGCGCTGGCCATGTCCGACAAGGTCGTGGTGATGAACGCCGGCTGGAAGGAGCAGGAGGGCTCGCCGGAGGAGGTGTACAACCGGCCGGTGTCGCGTTTCGTCGCCGAGTTCCTCGGTCACTCCAACCTGCTGGAGGGCACGGTGCACGGGCGCGACCGCGGGGGGCTTCGCGTCGCGCTCGACGATGGTTTCGAGCTGAAGGTGGCCGACGGCGAGGATCGTTCCGCCGACGAGCGGGTGCGCGTCGTGGTCCGCGCCGAGAAGGTGCTCCTCTCCCACGAGCAGGAGCCCGCCGAAGGGGTGACTCTGCTCGACGGCACGGTGAGCGCCGTCGACTACCAGGGGCTCTCCGCCAGATATTTCGTGTCCATCGGCGCCCACCAGCTTCAGGCGATCAACTCCATTGAGGGCCGCCCCTTCCGGGAGGGCGAGCGCGTGCACGTGCGCATCCGCGCGAGCGACTGCGTCGTTCTGGAGGAGCCCGCCGCGCCGTGATTCGTGATTCACATCTTTTCTACCAGACGCGGCTGCGCCGCCCGCTCATCGACCGCGCCGAGGGCGTGTACATCTGGGACGCTGGGGGGCGCCGCTACCTCGACGCGTCCTCCGGGCCCATGGCGGTCAACATCGGCTACAGCAACGCGCGCGTGCTCGCCGCCATGCGCGAGCAGATGGCGCGCACCACCTTCGCCTACCGCCTGCACTTCGAGAGCGAGGCCTCCGAGCGTCTCGCCGAGGAGCTGGCCGCGCTCATGCCCGCCGGGCTGGATCGAGTCTTCTTCGTATCGGGGGGATCCGAAGCCGTCGAGTCGTGCCTCAAGCTCGCGCGCCAGTACGCCCTCGCCGTGGGTCAGAGCGAGCGCGCCAAGATCATATCGCGGTTCCCCTCCTATCACGGATGCACCCTCGGTGCGCTGGCCGTGAGCGGGTACACGCCGCTCACCGCGCCCTTCGAGCCGATGATGAGGTCCATGCCCAAGGTGCCCGCACCCACCGCTTATTGCGACCGCGACAACCTGAGCATGGAGGAGCGGGGCCTGCGCTATGCGGACATGCTGGCCGAGGAGATCGAGCGCCAGGGCCCCGAGACGGTGCTCGGGTTCATCATGGAGCCGGTGGGCGGCGCATCGACCGGCGCCCTGGTCGCACCCGACAGCTACTACAGGCGCGTTCGGGAGATCTGCGAGCGCTACGGAGTGCTTCTCATCTACGACGAGGTCATGAGCGGCGCCGGACGCACGGGCCGCTTTCTGGCGGCGGAGCACTGGGGCGTCACGCCGGACCTCGTGGCTCTCTCCAAGGGCTTCGCCTCCGGCTACAGCCCGCTCGGCGCGGCCGTCGCGCCCGGCTGGATGGTCGAGCCGGTCCTGGACGCCGGGGGCTTCCAGCACGGCTTCACCTACGCGGGGAATCCCCTCGCGTGCGCCGCCGGCCGCGCGGTGCTCGCCGAGATCGCGGAGCACGACCTCATGGGCAACGCCGCGCGCATGGGCGAGGTGCTGCACGCGCGGCTGCAGGGGCTGACGGAGATCTTCCCCTTCGTGGGCGACGCGCGCGGCAAGGGCCTGCTGCTCGCCATCGAGCTGATCGCCGATCGCGGCAGCTGGGAGCCCCTGCCGCCCGCGATGAACGCCTACGAGCGGATCACGGACCTGGCATACGAGAGAGGGCTCATCGTGTATCCGCGGCGCACCCGCGGCGGATTCTCGGGCGATCACATCATGGTGTGCCCGCCGCTCATCGTGAGCGAAGCGCAGATCGAGGAGATCATGGAGCCGCTCACCGAGAGCCTGCATGCCTTCGCCCGCGAGGAGCGGCTGCCCGGCGCATGAGACACTTTTCTGCGCCCATTC
The DNA here is from genome assembly GCA_964585725.1 of uncultured Ectothiorhodospiraceae bacterium. GTDB lineage: Bacteria > Pseudomonadota > Gammaproteobacteria > HK1 > HK1 > CAZPFD01. The sequence goes on from CAZPFD010000191.1 coordinate 4,066, forward strand.
GTAACACGAAGGACACGAAGATCACACGAAGCACACGAAGAAAAAGTAAAGAATCAAAGGGCGCGCATCGAACGATTCGACGAAAGAGAAATGCAAGAAGGCGCGAGTGTGCTTTCAGCCCAGTGCGTGTGACAACCGGGCTCTACTTGCTAATATTCCAACTTCGTGACCTTCGTGTGATCTTCGTGTCCTTCGTGTTAAAGAGCGGCGTTTGGTAAAGTCAATGACGCATAAGGTGATCATCACGTGCGCGGTGACGGGGTCCATCCACACTCCGACGATGACGGAGCATCTGCCGATCACCCCGGACGACATCGCGCAGAACGCCGTGGGAGCGGCGGAGGCCGGCGCGGCCATCCTGCACCTGCACGCACGCGATCCGAAGGACGGGCGGCCGACGCCCGACCCCGACGTCTTCATGCAGTTCCTGCCCCGCATCAAACAGGCCACCGACGCAGTCATCAACATCACCACGGGCGGCGGCCAGCACATGACGCTCGACGATCGCCTCGCGGCGCCGCTGAAGGCCAGCCCCGAGATGTGCTCGCTCAATATGGGGTCGATGAACTTCGGCCTGTATCCGATACTGGGCAAGTACCGGCGCTGGAAGCACGAATGGGAGCCGGCGTTCCTCGAGAGCACGCGCGACTTCGTGTTCAAGAACACCTTCAAGGACATCGAGCGGGTACTTCGCGAGCTCGGCGAAGGCCACGGTGCACGCTTCGAGTTCGAATGCTACGACGTCGGGCACCTGTACAATCTCTCGCACTTTCTCGATCGGGGCCTGGTCCGGCCGCCGCTGTTCATCCAGTTCGTGCTCGGCATACTGGGGGGTATCGGGGCCGACGCCGAGAATCTCGTGCTCATGAAGCGCGTCGCCGACAAGCTGTTCGGAGACGCGTACCGGTTCTCGGTGCTGGGCGCGGGGCGCCACCAGATGGCGCTGGCCACCCAAGGGGCGCTCATGGGCGGCAACGTGCGCGTCGGGCTCGAGGACAGCATCTATCTCGAGAGGGGCAGGCTCGCGAAGAGCAACGCCGAGCAGGTCGCGAGAATCCGCTCGCTGCTGGCGGGCCTCTCGCTCGAGGTGGCGGCCCCGGACGAGGCGCGCGAGATGCTCGGCCTCAAAGGCGGCGACCGCGTGTCCTTCTGACGAATTAAAGATCTCACCACAGAGGTCACAGAGATAAGCACAGAGTACACAGAGGAAGAACTTTCAAAGATACCATGTACGAATGGTTTCTATCGTGATCGTCCAATCTTCATGAATACTTCGTAACGGATTCTTATCTTTTACTCTGTGACCTCTGTGCTTACCTCTGTGACCTCCGTGGTGAAGTCTTTTTCGCCGATCGGAGGTGAGGGCGCATGAAGGTCGTTTATAGCGACGCGCACCGGGGGCATTATCCCGCGCACTTCCTGGTCAACGGGAAGGTCGAGGCCAATCCCGAGGTCCCCGAGCGCGCGGAGCGCCTGCTGGAGGCGGTGCGCGCGGGCGGACATGCGGTGGCCGCACCCGCCGATTACGGACCCGGGCCGCGCGCGGCGGTGCACACCGCCGAGTATCTCCAGTTCCTGGAGCACATACACCCGCGCTGGCTGCGCATCGAGGGCGCCTCCGAGGAGGTGATCCCCAACATACACCCCAACAATCGGGGCTCGGGCTATCCGGCGTCGGCTGTCGGTCAGGCGGGCTATCACATGGCGGATACGGCCTGCCCCATCTCGGCGGGGACCTGGGCCGCCGCCTGCGCGAGCGCCAACAGCGCCGTGCACGCCGCCGAGGAAGTGATCAACGGCGCGCGCGCGGCCTACGCGCTGTGCCGCCCCCCCGGTCACCACGCCTTCGCGGACATGGCCGGGGGGTTCTGCTATCTGAACAACGCCGCGATCTGCACCCAGTATCTGAGGCGGCGGGTGGAGCGGGTGGCCATCCTCGACGTGGATGTGCACCACGGCAACGGCACCCAGGGGATCTTCTACACCCGTGGTGATGTGCTCACCGTCTCCATTCACGCCGATCCCGTGCGCTTCTATCCCTTCTTCTGGGGTTACCCCCAGGAGCGCGGCGAGGGTGCGGGTCTCGGCTGCAATCTGAACCTGCCGCTGCCGCGCGGCGCCGGTGACGACGTCTACCTGGAAACTCTGGAGAAGGCGTTCCTGCGCATCCGCAGCTTCGGGCCCGACGTATTGGTGGTGGCGCTGGGACTCGATGCCTACGAAGGGGATCCGTTGGTCGGCCTCAGGATCACGACGCCGGGATTTCGGCGCGTGGGCGCGGCCGTCGGCGGGCTCGGGCTGCCGAGCGTCCTCGTCCAGGAGGGCGGCTATCTCAGCGACGCGCTGGGCGACAATCTGGCGGCGTTTCTCGAGGGCTTCGAAGCGGCCGGCTGACGAGCAGGCTCCCCGCCTCCGTCCCCGAATTGGCGGACCTCCGCGGAGCGGGCTTTCAGCCGCGCTGGCAATCGCGGACAGGAGTCCGCCCCCGCACGACCCGCACGACCCGCCCGCTCAGCCCAGCCTTTTGCCCAGGCTGATGCGGTCCTCGACCGCGTAGCCCAGCGCCTTGTAGAAGGCGAGCACCGCGTCGTTCGAGCTGCGAACCTGCAGGTTCAGCTTGGCGCACCCTTTCTTCCGCAGGCGCCGCTCCATCTCCTGCATCATCTTGCGCCCGAATCCCGTGCGTCGATGCCGGGGCAGGGTAGCCACGTGATACACCCATCCGCGGAAGCCGTCGTAGCCGCCGAGGGCGGTGCACACGACCCGACCCTCGAGCTCGCCGACGAGGAACAGCTCCCGCTGAACCCGCAGCTTGCACTCGATCACCGTCCAGGGAGCGTTCCAGGGGGGATCGTTCGGAAAGCATATCCGCCACAGGTCGACCACGTCCTCTTCGTCCTCTTCGACGTACGGCCTGATGCGCAGAGCCAGCGAAGACATGAGCGTACCGCGGTTGTCGAGCTTGTGAATGAAACGAAATCTTGCAGCCGCGCTGCAACGATGGCAAGCGCCGCCGTGTTTCCGCTCCCCGAAAGGTGAGCGTCGCGCCGAGACACGCGCAGCCTCGGAGCTCTCTCGCCGACCCGCGAGGCGATGGCTGCGTTTCGTGCGCAGTCAGGAAGTGCTATGGTACCGTACGCGGACTCTTCGAACCTGCGGCACGCCGCCCGCGGCAAACCGATGCGCAAGCTCGCCGCCATCTTCGTCGTGTGTCTCCTCGCGCCGCCGGCGCCATCCGCGCAGACGGACTGGCTTCGCAAAGGGCAAGAGCTGCTGCGGGGGCTGGGTGCCGACTCCGGACCATCGGCGCCGCTGACCACGGCACAGATACGCGACGGTCTCAAGGAAGCCCTGCGCGTAGGCACCACGCGCGTCGTGAACCGCCTCGGCCAGGTGGACGGCTTCAACGCCGACCCGCGGGTGCACATCCCGCTGCCCGAGAGCCTGGACCGGATGCGCTCCGCGCTCGACCGGGTGGGGATGGCGTCGTTGCTCGACGACCTGGAGCTCAAGCTGAACCGCGCCGCCGAGACGGCCACCCCCAGAGCCAAGGCGCTCTTCTGGGACGCCATCGCCCGGATGACGCTGGAAGACGTGCAGGGCATTTACCACGGACCCGACGATGCGGCCACGCGTTACTTCGAGGGCAAGATGTCGGGCCCCCTGGCCGAGGAGATGCGGCCCATCGTCGAGCGGAGCCTGAGCGAGGTGGGCGCCGTGCGCGCCTACGACGACGCCGTGGCGCAGTACAAGACCATCCCCTTCGTCCCCGACGTCAAGGCGGATCTCACCGATCACGTGCTGGACAGGGGCATCGACGGGATATTTCACTACCTCGCGCGCGAGGAAGCCGCGATACGCAGCGACCCGGCGAAGCGCACCACCGACATCCTGCGCCGCGTCTTCGGCGCATCCTGAGCCGTCCTCTCGCAGGCGCGTCTATTCAG
>CAZPFD010000192.1:0-7987 GCA_964585725.1 uncultured Ectothiorhodospiraceae bacterium
ACGTCCGGAAGGGCCCGTCCCACGATCACGCTCATGGCGTAATCGAGGTAGGACTGCTTCATCTCCTCTTCGATGTTGACCTGGAGAACTTCCTTCGCGAAATCAGCCATGAATGTGCCTCAATGGATCGCCCGCTCGCGCGAAAAGAGGGGACATTCTGATTCCCCTTTTTTCCCGCAATCCGCATCGGAAATCCGGACGCCGATCATCGCCGGCCGTCCCGCGCCGGGAGAACGATGCGCCGTAGCGCGCTGGTCTTGGGGAGCCGAGCCGCAGGCGAAGCCCGTCGGAAAATGCGGAGCCTTGAAACCTCGAGCAATGCCTCGTCGCTCTGCGTGGCTGGAACTCGTAAAAAAGCTCATTTTACCACGCGAGGCGCGACCGAACGAATCCGCGGGCTCGGGGGATCGACGGCTTGCGTACCTGGAGAGGACCTGCCCCGCGACGGGGCACTGTCACTTCGCTGCCAGCGGCTCCGGCTCCTCGTGGCCGGCCTCGAACAGCGCCGCTATCTTGCGCGCGTCGGGGGCGTGGACCACGCCGCGCTCGGTGACGATGGCATCGATGAGCGCCGCCGGCGTGACGTCGAAGACCGGATTCCACGCCTCCATCCCGGGCGCGGCCACCCGATGACCGCCCATGCACAGGAGCTCCTCCGCAGCCCGCGCCTCGATGGGGATCGATGCGCCCTCCGGCAGGTGGCGGTCGATGGTCGAGGTAGGGGCCGCCACCATGAAGCCCACGCCGTGGTGGCGGGCGCTCACCGCCAGCGCGTAGGTGCCGATCTTGTTCGCGACGTCGCCGTTGGCGGCGATGCGATCGGCGCCCACGATGACCCAGCCGAGCTTGCCCTGGCGCATGAGGTGGCTCGCCGCCGCATCGGCGATCAAGCGCACCGGAATCCCGTCCTGCACCAGCTCCCAGCCCGTCAGGCGCGATCCCTGGAGCCACGGGCGCGTTTCTCCGGCGTACACACGCTCGATGCGCCCCATGACGTAGGCGCTGCGGATGACCCCCAGGGCCGTGCCGTAGCCCCCGGTAGCCAGAGAGCCGGTATTGCAGTGCGTGAGCACGTCACACCGCGTGCCGATGAGCTCGGCCCCGAGGCGACCCATGCGCCGGTTGCCCTCGACGTCCTCGGCGTGAATGCGCCGCGCCTCCGCCAGAAGCGCTGCCTCGGGATCGCCGGCCACCGATGCGATGCAGGCGCGCAGGCGCGCGAGCGCCCAGCTCAGGTTCACCGCCGTCGGCCGCGCCCGGGCCAGTGCATCCAGGTCGGCCTCGATGTCGCGCTTCCAGCTGTCCGGCGCGGCGCGGTAGCGGGCGCGCGCCGCGAGCACCACGCCGTAGGCCGCCGCGATGCCGATGGCCGGTGCGCCGCGCACCACCATGTCGCGGATGGCCCGCGCCACCGCGGCGGCGTCCCCGCACGTCAGCACCTCCGTGCGCTCGGGCAGGCGGCGCTGGTCGAGGAGCCGAACCCCCTCGGGGGACCAGCTCACCGCGCGGATGGAATCGTGCTGTGCGGAGTTCATGTATCGACCTTGACGGACGGGACAGCCTGAATCTTAGACCCCTCGGGGATTGTCGGGAAACCGCGCGGAGCACCGTCACCTGAGGTGGGACACCGCGGGGTTAGGTGCCGCGCCGCCGTCGCATCGTTCAACCTACGCCCTACGTCGCGGGCTTCATCACGCCCGTGTTCGGCGGGATTTTATCCCGCCCTGCGCGGCACGTACCCCGCGCTCCATCTCCGGGTAGCCGGTAGGGCGCGATGGAGCACAGCATAATCCCGCCGAATACTGCTGCGCTGCGCCGCGCCGCTTCACCCGCGGTTGGAAAGCCGCGGGTGCGCCGATATCATGCGCCGAGCCACGCCGGGGGCGGCGGTGCTCGGGTCGGAGCACGGCATTCACCCCCGAGCGGCCACAGCCGCACCCATGGAACCCGTCGACACCCTGATCGAAGCGCGCTGGATCGTGCCCGTGACCCCCGCGGGGGTGACGCTGGAGGAGCACGCCCTCGCCATCGCGGACGGGCGCATCGCCGGCGTCTGCCCGGTGCGCGAGGCGCGCGAGCGCTACGCGCCGGCGGTCACCCACCGGCTCGCCGATCACGCCCTGATCCCCGGGCTCGTCAACACGCACACCCACGCCGCCATGACCCTCTTCCGGGGGCTCGCGGATGATCTGCCGTTGATGGAGTGGCTGGAGCAGCACATCTGGCCGGCGGAGACGCAGTGGGTGAGCGAGGCCTTCGTGCGCGACGGCACGCGGCTCGCCGTCGCGGAGATGCTGCGCGGGGGCACCACCTGCTTCAACGACATGTACTTCTTCCCCGACGAGACCGCCCGCGTCGCGAGCGCAGCCGGGATCCGCGCCACCGTCGGGCTCATCGTCATCGATTTCTCCACGGTGTGGGCGGGAGATGCGAACGAGTACATCGCCAAGGGGCTCGAGGTGCACGATCAGCTCCGCAATGACCCCCTGGTGCAGGTCGCGTTCGCCCCGCACGCACCCTACACCGTGTCCGACGAGCCCCTGGCACGGATCGGCGTGCTGGCCGAGGAGCTGGACATCCCGGTGCACATCCACGTGCACGAGACCCGCGACGAGGTGACCCGCAGCGTCGCCCGCTTCGGAGAGCGCCCGCTGGCGCGCCTGGATCGCCTGGGATTGCTGTCGCCGCATTTGCTGGCCGTGCACATGACCCAGCTCGAGGACGCCGAGATCCGGCGGGTCGCGGCCTGCGGCGCGCACGTGGTGCACTGTCCCGAGTCGAATCTCAAGATGGCGAGCGGCTTCTGTCCCGTGCAGCGCCTGCTCGGGGCGGGGACGAACCTGGCGCTGGGAACCGACGGGGCGGCCAGCAACAACGACCTCGACATGCTGGGCGAGATGCGTACCGCCGCGCTCCTGGCCAAGGGGGTGAGCGGCGAGGCCAGCGCGCTTCAGGCGGCGCAGGCCCTGGAGATGGCGACCCTCGGCGGCGCGCGGGCCCTCGGGCTCGAGGAGCGCATCGGAACGCTGGAGCCGGGCAAGGAGGCCGACGTCGCGGCCATCGATCTCTGCACCATCGAGACCGAGCCCCTCTATCACCCCATCTCCCAGATCGTGTACGCGGCGGGCCGCGCCCAGGTCACGGACGCGTGGGTGGCGGGCCGCCATCTGCTCAAGGAACGCGTCCTGCTCACCCTGGACGAGGGCGCGCTGCGCGCCCGCGCACGCGAGTGGCGCGGGCGCATCGTGCGATGGGCATGAGCGGCGCCGGCAACCTGGACCGCGAGGAGCTGTCGCGTTTCGCGCGCCTGGCGCGGGATTGGTGGGACCCCGACGGCGCGCTGCGCACGCTGCACGACATCAATCCGCTGCGCCTCGACTACATCGACGCCCGCGCCCATCTCGCCGGCAAGCGCGTGCTCGACGTCGGCTGCGGCGGCGGCATCCTCGCCGAGGCCATGGCCCGGCGCGGCGCCACGGTCACCGGCATCGATCCGGGCGAGGAAGCCATCGGCGCCGCCCGCGCCCACGCCGAGGGCAGCGGCCTGGCCGTGGACTACCGCGTGCTCACCGCCGAGGCGCTGGCCGCGGAGCAGCCGGCCGCATACGACGTCGTGACCTGCATGGAGCTGCTCGAGCACGTGCCCGATCCCGCCTCCGCGGTGCGGGCTTGCGCCGAGCTGGCACGCCCCGGCGCTCACGTGTTCTTCGCCACCCTGAATCGCACGCCCAAGGCCTACGCCCTGGCGGTGCTCGGCGCCGAGTACCTGCTCGGCCTGCTGCCGCGGGGCACCCACGACTACGCCAGGTTCATTCGTCCCTCGGAGCTGGACGCCTGGGGGCGCGCCGCCGGGCTCGAGCTGTGCGAGCTTCGCGGGGTGGCCTACAACCCGGTGACCCGTCGCTGCCGGTTGATCGACGACGTGGCCGTGAACTACATGGCCTGGGCCCGGGCCGGGGACGCCGCCTGACCATGGGCACCGAGCCGCTGCGCGCGGTGTTCTTCGATCTGGACGGCACCCTGGCCGACACCGCCCGCGATCTGGCCGAGGCGCTGAACGCGGTGCGCCGCGAGGAAGGAGAAGCGCCCCTGCCCTTCGAGACCATCCGTCCGGTGGTGTCGCTCGGGGGGCGCGCCCTCATCAACCTCGCCTTCCGCGTGGACGTGGGCGATGCTGGCTTCGAGCACCTGCGCGCCCGTTTTCTCGACATCTACCGCGACAACCTCGCCAACCACACGCGGCTGTTCCCCGGCATGGTGGAGGTTCTGGCTGACATCGAAGAGCGCGGCCTGCGCTGGGGCATCGTCACCAACAAGGTGAGCTGGCTCACCGAGCCGCTGCTGGCGCGTCTGGGGCTGCTGTCACGCGCCGCCTGCGTGGTGAGCGGCGACACGGCGCCCAACCGCAAGCCCCACCCCGACCCCCTGCTCCTCGCCTGCGAGCGCGCGGGCGTTGCGCCGGCGGCGTCCGTCTACGTGGGGGATTCGCGCAACGACGTGCGCGCCGGCCGCGAAGCGGGGATGCGCACCGTGATCGCGCTCTTCGGATATATTCCCCGGGACGAGGATCCCGGCGATTGGGGCGCGGACGCATTCATCGAAACGCCGCAGAGGCTGATCGACTGGCTGGGAGCGGACGCCTGAGCACCTTCCGCGCTCCGCGGTCGCCGCGGGCCGCTGCCACGGGGCGCGAGACCGACGAGCGAACCATGCAAAGAGATGCGCTGCAGGAGCGGATGCGTTCGTACGCGCCGGGCCCGGACGTGCTGGCCGGACGCGTCATCCTGGTCACCGGCGCGGGCGCGGGCATCGGGCGCGCCGCCGCGCAGGCGTTTGCGGCGCACGGCGCCACCGTGGTGCTGCTGGGACATTCCGTTCCCGAGCTGGAGGCGGTCTACGACGCCATCACGGACGCCGCCCACCCCGAGCCCGCCATCTACCCCATGGACCTCGAGGGCGCCTTGCCGCATCACTACGATGAGCTCGCCGAACGTGTCGATGAGAAGCTCGGGGGTCTCGACGGCCTGCTGCACAACGCCGCCATGCTGGGCACGCTCACCGCCCTCGAGCGCTACGACGTGGAGCTCTGGGCGCGCGTGATGCAGGTCAATCTGCACGCACCGTTCCTGCTCACGCGCAGCTGCCTGCCGCTGCTGAGGCGCTCTGCGGACGCATCCATCGTGTTCACCTCTGCACGCGTCGGGCGCAAGGGGCGCGCCTACTGGGGGGCGTACGGGGTGTCGCAGTTCGCCATCGAGGGCATGATGCAAACGCTGGCGGACGAGCTCGAGGCATCGCCCCACATTCGGGTCAACAGCATCGACCCGGGTCCGGTAAACACCCGGATGCGCGCGGAGGCCTATCCGGTGGAGGACAAGCGCGCCCTGGCCGCGCCGCAGAGCATCATGGCGGCGTATCTGTTCCTGATGGGGCCTGACAGCCGCGGCGTGAGCGGGCGTGCATTGGATGCGCAGGGGCCGGTATGCGAGCCGGGCACCGAGCGGGATTGATTCGGATCCGCTCGACCCGGCGCGCTGCCGCGCTTGCCGTCGCACGCCAACGTCGAGCGTACGTATTCTCCCCCGTGCACGGCGACGCCATGTCGAATACGATTAAAATCTCGCCAACGCGCACGCGGCGCCAGAAGGATTTGGCGTTCGCCGGGCAACCACCGGCTGCCAGGAAATGAACATGGACAGGAAAGCGGAAGACGTCTCCCCCCACACATCCCCGAGCTGGCTGCTCGGGCTCATGCAGGCTTTCCACACCACTCTGGATGTGGAAGAGCTCATTCGGCTCTGCTCCGAGCACCTGCAACCCATCGTGCCTCACGCCGGAATCGAGTTCCGCGAGGTGAGCGGGCGCGTCACGGTGCGCGTCGGCGAGGCGCACCCCGACCCGCACCGCCACGACGTGCTGCTCGTCGGGCAGCCCCTCGGGGTGCTCCTGGTCAGCCGCGGGCGGCCTTTCGACGAAAGCGAGACCGGCGTGCTGGAGACGGTGGCTTCGACCCTGGCGCATCCGCTGCGCAACGCCCTCCTCTACCGCGACGCGGTCAACGCGGCCGCGCGCGACCCGCTCACCGGCATCAACAACCGCGCCAGCCTCGAGCTCATGCTGGAGCGCGAGGTGGGTCTCGCGCGCCGCTACAGTACGCCTCTGTCCGTGATCATGGTCGATGCGGACCGGTTCAAGGACATCAACGACACGTACGGCCACCTGGTCGGGGACAGCGTCCTGAAGGCGCTGGTTCGGTCCATCTCCGCCTGCGTGCGCGACAGCGACCTGATGTTTCGCTACGGCGGGGAGGAGTTCCTCATCGTGCTCAGCAACACCTCCAGCGACGGCGCGGCGCTGCTCGCCGAGCGCATTCGCACGGCGGTCGCAGGCGAGCCCGTGCGCTGGCGCGACGTGAGCGTGGCGCTCACCGTCAGTCTCGGGGTGGCCGGGCTCGAGGATGACGACGACCCCGAGCAGCTGCTGAGCCGAGCGGATCAGGCCCTCTACCGCTCGAAGGTGGGCGGCCGCAACCGGGTCACGGTGCTCGAAAGCGCCCTCGGCCAGCCCGCGAGCGCCGGGTGAGGTTTGGCGGGCCTGTTTCAACCTCGATACGGCGCGGCTTCCCGGATCCACGAAGAGCTTTCTTTCGACCTCTCCGCCCCCTTTAAACTAAGCGCCTGAACCGTCGTGCCCTTTGGGTCGGACCGATCCGGACGCGCCATGGTCAAGAAAAGGTCGGAATGTCCCCTCACTGGCTTCCCCGCGCTCTGATCCTGGCGGCGCTGCTGGGCGCACCCCCGCTGCTCGGCGCCTGGCTCACGGCGCGCCCGCTCGCGCGCTACTTCCGCTTCCCGCCGGAGCCGCCGGCGGCCCCTGTCCCCGGCTTCGACTGGATGTACTTCGCGGCGCTCTGCGCGCTGCTGCTCGCCATCGTCGGCCCGGTGATCGCGCGCGTGCTCGAGGCGGGGCGCAGGCCCGCGCCGGAGCAGCGCCGGCCCGCGCCGCGCGCCTTTCCGGCGTGGGGGTGGCTCGGCGTGGCGATGGTGGCCGTGGCCTGGGTGCTGGCGTGGAACCGTTTCGCGTGGTTCGCGCCCCTGCAGCAGCACACGTTCACGCCGCTGTGGGTGGGCTACATCGTGGTGGCCAACGCCCTCGTCGCCCAGCGCACGGGACGCTGCATGCTCGTCCATCACACGCGAGACTTTCTGCTGCTGTTCCCCCTGAGCGCGCTGTTCTGGTGGTTCTTCGAGTACCTCAACCGCTTCGTCGGAAACTGGTACTACGCGGGCATCGAGGGCTTCGGCCCCTGGGAGTACGTTCTCTTCGCCAGCCTCTCCTTCTCCACCGTGCTCCCCGCCGTGCTCGCCACCCGGGACTGGCTGGCCTCCTTTCCGCGCCTCTACGCCGGGCTCGAGCGCTTCCGCCCGATCCCGCCGGCGGGCTCGCGCGCGGTGGCCGCCAGCGTGCTGGCGCTGGGTGTGGTCGGGCTCGCCGGGCTGGCCCTGCGGCCGGCGCAGCTCTTCCCGCTCGTGTGGATCGGGCCCTTGCTGGTGGTCGTCGCCCTGCAAACCCTGGCCGGCGAGGACAACGTCCTGTTCAGCCTGAGCCGCGGCGATTGGCGCCCGTTGTGGCTACCGGCGCTGGCAGCGTTGCTGTGCGGGTTCTTCTGGGAGATGTGGAACATCGGGAGCCTGGCCCACTGGGAGTACGCCATTCCCTACGCGCACCGTTTCCAGATCTTCGAGATGCCGCTGCTCGGCTACGCGGGCTACCTGCCCTTCGGCATCACTTGCGCGGCGGTGGTCGATTTCTTCTTCCCGCGCCGCCCTCACGCCGTGCATCGTGAGGCGGAGCGCGAAGCGCCGTAGGGCGGGATGAAATCCCGCCGAACACCGGCGTGATGCCACCCCGGAGGGCGCAGGCAGGCTGACCGCTAGCCCGCATTTCTCACCAGCCCGCGGCTGCGGCCGCGGATCTGCGCGCATCT
>CAZPFD010000193.1:0-7971 GCA_964585725.1 uncultured Ectothiorhodospiraceae bacterium
GCCGGCGAAGAACTGGATGTCGTCGATGAGCAGGGCCCGCACCGAGCGGTAGAAGCGCTTGAACTCGTTGATGGCATTGTGCTGAAGCGCTTTCACCATGTCGGCGACGAAACGCTCCGAGTGCAGGTACACCACGTTGGCATCGGAGGCCTTGGGCGCGATGACGTTGCCGATCGCGTGCATGAGATGGGTCTTGCCGAGGCCGACCCCCCCGTAAATGAACAGGGGATTGTATGCAGCGCCCGGATTCTCGGCGACCTGTATGGAGGCCGCGCGTGCAAGCTGATTCGATTTGCCTTCGACGAAGGTCGCGAAGGTGAAGTCGGAGCGTACGCCCGTGGCGTGGCGGCGCCCGGCAAAAGAGCGCCGCACCGAGGTCTTGGCGCCGCCGGAGCTCGCCGGCTCGGGAGCTTCGTCGTCGTTGCTCGGGCCGCTGTCGCGGCTGCCCACCTGCACGATGACGCGCGTCGCGCATCCATCGCGCAACCGATTCGCCACCTCGGCGATGTGAGGGGCCAGATTCTCGTTGACCCAGTCCTTGACGAAGTGATTGGGTGCTAGGAGGCGCAGGGAGTCCCCGTCCTCGATGGCATGGAGGGGGCGGATCCAGGTGTTGAATTGTTGACTCGAGAGCTCGTGTTCCAGTCGATCAAGGCAGCGTTCCCAGAGCGTAAGCCCCACCCCGAATACCTCCCGTGAGCTTGTTGTGCGAGGGAGTTGTTGGAGATGCAGTCGGACGACAGAGAGGGGAGTGTATACCTCTTGGGAAGCGTTATCCATACGGGTCGGTGGTGCCAAAACCCTTTGACAGCAAAGCGATGGCGACGCTAACATTTGCCGTTCTTTCCGGCCCTCAATGCGCCGTGATCGACGCGTCGTCGCGAGACCGAGTACATGAAGAGGACCTATCAGCCGAGCAATCTCAAACGCAAGCGCCGGCACGGATTCCGCCGGCGGATGCGCACCAAGGCCGGTCGCCGGATCATCCACGCCCGGCGTGCCAAGGGCAGGAAGCGTTTGAGCGCCTGAGTCTTGCCCGGTACCGGTGCCCAAGCGCTCGCAGCGCTTCGATCGCCGCAGGCGGCTGCTTCGGGCGCGCGACTATGAACGGGTTTTCGAGCGTTCCTGCCGATCCCGAAACGCGCTCTTCACCGTGCTTGCGCGTGACAACGGCGGTGAGATGCCGCGTCTCGGCCTGGCCATCGCGCGAAAGCACGTGCGTATGGCCGTGCGGCGCAACCGGCTGAAGCGCATCGTTCGCGAGAGCTTTCGTACCCACCAACACCTGCTGTGCGGGCTGGACGTGGTGGTGGTGAGTCGCCGGGGCTTGGAGGCGGCGGACGCGCAGGCCCTGTTCACTTCCCTCGAGCAACACTGGAAGAATCTGAGCGGGCGATGCAAAGGCTCCTCATCTGGTTGATCCGCGCTTACCGTTACTGCATCAGCCCGGCGCTGGGCTGCCATTGCCGATTCCACCCCTCGTGCTCCTCCTATGCCCTGGAGGCGCTGGAGCGCCACGGCGCTGCGCGGGGGACGCTGCTCACGTTTTGGCGGGTGCTGCGCTGCCATCCGTGGGCCGCGGGTGGTGACGACCCCGTGCCTCGAGGCCGTGCTCGCGGGGCACCCACGCGCCTGCAACGAAGCTGACCCCTCACGAGTCGCGCGAGCCCCGCCGTGCCCATCGAGCAGATACGGTCGTTTCTCTTCATCGCCCTGGCGGCGGTGTTGTTCTTCATGTGGCAGGCCTGGCAGCAGGACTACGGGCCCCAGCCACAGCCCCAGGCGCCCCCCGCGAGCGCGGCGGAGGACGCGGCGCCCTCGCCCGAGACCCGCGCCGACGTGCCGGATGTCCCCACCGGGCCGGGGGAGGCGCCGGCTGAGGCCCGGGCGGGCGCGGCGCCTGCCCAGCCCGCGGTGCAGGTCGTGACCGACGTGCTGGATGTGGCCATCGACCTGCGGGGCGGCACCCTGCGCCGCGCCGATCTGCTCGCCTATCCGGTCAGCACCGACCAGCCGAACACGCCCGTGCGCCTGCTGAACGACACGCGCCCGGATCTGTTCCTGGCGCAGTCGGGGCTGATCGGCGCGAGCGCGGCGCCCAATCACCACACCCTGTTCAGCGCCGAGGAGCGCGAGTACCGCCTGGGCCCGGGCGAGGAGACGCTGGAGGTCGTGCTGGACTGGGATGGGCCCGGAGGCATGCGCGTCACCAAGACCTATACCTTCCAGCGCGACAGCTACGTCGTCGGAGTCTCGCACCGCGTGGAGAACGCCGGCGACGCGCCCTGGAGCGGGCGCATGTACGGGCAGTTCCAGCGCACCCAGCCGCCCCAGCCGAGCGGGCTGTTCCGCATCTACACCTACACCGGCGGCGTGCTCTCGAGCGCGGAGAAGCCCTACGAGAAGATCGACTTCGACGACATGGCCGAGCGCGACGTGGAGCGCGAGACCGAGGACGGCTGGGCGGCGATGATCCAGCACTACTTCGCCGGCGCCTGGGTTCCGGACCGCGAGAGCGTCAACCGCTACTACTCCAAGGCGCTGCCCGACGGGCGCTACGTGCTGGGAGTCATGTCCCCGGCGCAGACGGTGGCGCCGGGCGCCAGCGGGCGGCTGGACATGACCCTCTACGTCGGCCCCAAAATCCAGGACCGCCTGGACGCCGTGGCGCCGCACCTGGAGCGCACGGTGGACTACGGGTGGCTGTGGTTCATCTCCGAGCCCCTGTTCTGGCTGCTCGACTGGATCCATTCGTTCATCGGCAACTGGGGCTGGTCCATCGTGGTGCTCACCTTCCTCATCAAGCTGGCCTTCTTTCACCTGTCGGCAACGAGCTACAAGTCCATGGCCCGCATGCGCAAGCTCCAGCCCCGCGTGCAGGCCATCCGCGAGCGCTACGGCGACGATAAGCAGAAGATGAACCAGGCCATGATGCAGATCTACAAGGAGGAGAAGATCAACCCCCTGGGCGGCTGCCTCCCCATCCTGGTCCAGATCCCGGTCTTCATCGCCTTGTACTGGGTGCTCATCGAGAGCGTGGAGCTGCGCCAGGCGCCTTTCGCGCTGTGGATCGACGACCTCTCCACCAACGACCCGTACTTCGTGCTGCCCATCCTGATGGGGGTCACCATGTTTCTTCAGCAGAAGCTCAACCCGGCACCCCCCGATCCCATCCAGGCCAAGATCATGATGGCCTTGCCGCTGGTGTTCACCTTCTTCTTCCTGTTCTTCCCGGCGGGCCTGGTGCTCTACTGGCTGGTGAACAACGTCCTCTCCATCGCTCAGCAATGGGTCATCACCCGCCGCATCGCGCCCCAGACGTTGTAGGCGAGCCCGGTGCGGCCGCGGCTCGGGACACCATTGCCGCCATCGCCACACCCCCGGGGCGCGGCGGCGTCGGCATCGTGCGCGCCTCGGGCCCCGGGGTCCGACGCCTGGCGCGCGCCGTGCTCGGCGTTCTGCCCGAGCCGCGCAGGGCACATTACGCGGCCTTTCGGGATGCCGCCGGCGAAGCCATCGACCACGGCATCGCCCTGTTCTTCCCGGGGCCACGGTCGCTGACCGGTGAGGACGTGCTCGAGCTCCATGGGCACGGGGGTCCGGTGGTGCTGGATCTGCTGCTCGTCCGGCTTCTGGCCTTGGGGGCGCGACCCGCGCGCCCCGGGGAGTTCCTCCAGCGCGCGTTTCTCAACGACAAGCTGGATCTGGCCCAGGCGGAGGCCGTCGCCGACCTCATCGACAGCGCCACCGCGGCGGCCGCACGCAGCGCCCAGCGCTCGTTGCAGGGGCACTTCTCGGAGAAGGTGGCGGCGCTGGTGGAGGACCTGGTGGCGCTGCGCACGTATGTGGAGGCCGCCATCGACTTTCCCGAGGAAGAGGTCGACCACTTGTCCGACGCTCACCTCGGCGAGCGGGTGGACGGACTGCTGGGCGCGGTTGCGGATACCCTCGCAGCGGCCCGCCAGGGCGTTCTGCTCAAGGAGGGCGCGACCGTGGTCATCGCCGGACGCCCGAACGTGGGCAAGTCCAGCCTGCTCAATCGCTTCGCCGGGCGCGACGCCGCCATCGTCACCGACATCCCGGGCACGACCCGGGACGTCCTGCGCGAGCACGTGCACATCGACGGATTGCCCCTGCACGTCCTCGACACCGCAGGTCTGCGGCGCAGCGGGGACGCGGTGGAGCGCGAGGGGGTGGAACGTGCGTGGGGCGCGATCCGCGCCGCCGATGTGGTCCTGCTGGTTGCCGAGGACCGCAGCGGCCTCGGCGCCGAAGAGGCAGAGATGCTGCGCGCACTGCCGCAGGCGGTGCCGCTGGTCATGGCGCGCAACAAGATCGACCTCACCGGCGCGGCGCCGGCGCTCCATCAGGAGGCACGCGGGAGCGTGGTGCGGGTGTCCGCGAAGACCGGGGCCGGAGTGCCGCTCCTCGCGCAGGCGCTCAAGGCGGCCGTGGGGTACCGCGACCCCGCGGAGAGCACCTTCCTCGCGCGCCGGCGCCACCTCGAGGCTCTCGAGGCGGCCCAGGAATCGCTGCGGGCGGCAAAGCGCCAGCTCGAGTCTCCGCGGCGCGCGGGCGAGTTGCTGGCCGAGGACCTGCGCCAGGCCCAGCGCGCTCTCGGCGCGATCACCGGGGAGTTCACCAGCGAGGATCTCCTCGATCGCATCTTCTCGAGCTTCTGCATCGGGAAGTGAGCGCGGCGTGTCCGGCGCCGCCCACCTGGACACAGCCTGCGGCGTTGGATTCCAATGCCAGATCAGATCGCTCACGAGGGGTTCGCCTCACCGGGCCGGCGAGGTCCTTGCGAAGGGTGATTGGCGCACCGATATACGCGGAGCCTCGGAACCCGAAGCAAGGGCTCGTCGGCCCGGGTGATGATTTGCCGGCGAGCGGCCGGCGACAACAGCGGGCTGGAGGGTACATTGAAGGTTGCGCCCACCGAGCTCCCCGACGTCCTGGTCATCGAGCCGCGCGTGTTCCGGGACCCGCGCGGGTTCTTCTTCGAGAGCTACAACGCCCGCGACTTCGCCGCGCACACAGGGGTGGAGACCTCCTTCGTGCAGGACAACCACAGCCGCTCGCGCCGCGGTACGCTGCGCGGGCTGCACTACCAGATACGTCAGCCCCAGGGCAAGCTGGTGCGCGCGGCCGCCGGCGCGGTCTACGATGTGGCGGTGGATCTGCGCCGGGACTCGCCGACTTTCGGCCGCTGGACCGGGGTGCATCTGTCGGCGCGCAACCGCCGCCAGCTCTGGATACCGCCGGGTTTCGCCCACGGCTTCCTCGTGATCAGCGCCACCGCGGACGTGCTGTACAAGGCCACCGATTTCTACGCGCCCGAGTTCGAGCGCTGCATCCGCTTCGACGATCCGACCCTGGCCATCGACTGGCCCGCTGCGGGCGCGCCCATCGTGGTGTCCGACAAGGATGCAGCGGGGGCTCGATTCCAGGCGGCTGAAACCTATCCTCCGCCCGGGGCGTGAGCGTGGACCGGCAACCGCGCATCCTGGTTCTCGGTGCGACGGGCCAGCTCGGATGGGAGCTGTGCCGGACCCTGCCTGCGCTCGGGCGCACGGTTGCGGCGGCGCGCACCGGCGCGGCCCCGGGAATCGCCACCCATGCCGTGGACGTCTCCGATCCGCGCGCCTTGCGCCGGCTGCTGGCCGAGGTGAAGCCGGCGGTGGTGGTGAATGCCGCTGCATACACGGCGGTGGAGCAGGCCGAGGCGGAGCCCGACCGGGCGCGGGCCGTCAACGCCGAAGCCCCGGGGCTGCTGGCCGAGCAGATGCGCCGCAGTGGAGGCTTGCTCGTCCACTACTCCACGGATTACGTCTTCGACGGGACCTGCGCGCGCCCCTACGCCGAGGAAGACGAACCCAACCCCCTCAATGTCTACGGGGCTTCCAAGCTTGCCGGCGAGCGCGCCGTGGCCGGGAGCGGGGCACGCCATCTCATGCTGCGCACGAGCTGGGTGTACGCGGCCCGGGGGCGAAACTTTTTGCTCAGCATGCTGCGCGCCGCCCGCGAGGGGCGGGAGCTGCACGTCGTCGACGATCAGTTCGGTGCTCCCACCGCAGCCCGCAGCCTGGCGGAGGTCACCGCGCAGATCCTGGCCCAGGCCCGGGCTCTGGGCGACGACTGGCTGGACGAGCACGGCGGGCTGTACCACGCCGCCGCTGCCGGCGAGTGCACCTGGTACGGATTCGCGCAGGCGATCTTCGCCCGCGCGCCCCCGGCCTGGCGCCCACGGGAGATGCATCCGGTCACCACGGCCGAGTATCCGGCCCGGGCCGCACGGCCGGGCTCGTCACGGCTCGACTGCGCGAAGCTCCGCGCCCGCTTCGGGCTGGCGCTGGCGTCCTGGGACGAAGACCTGGCCCGCGTCATGGCCGAGTGGGCCGCCTGCCTTGTCGCCCCCGATTGACCCTTCCCCCCTGCGGCGTTGGATACGCCGTCCTCTAACACGAAGAACACGAAGGAGGCACGAAGGTCACGAAGAAAGTGCAAAGATGGTAGAAGAAGCAACAACGCCGGGCGCGATCACCGAAGCCGGGCCAGGCCCTCGAGCTTACTGCTCATTAAGTTCCTTCTTCGTGGTCTTCGTGTGATCTTCGTGTCCTTCGTGTTACGAAGCGGCCGTTCAGGGTAAGCGCGGGCGTCTCACTCATCCTTGAGGTAGAAATCGGCACCGCAGTAGGGACACTTGGCGCGGCCGGTCTTCTCGATGGGCAGGTAAACCCGGGGGTGGGAGTTCCACAGCGCCATCGCCGGCATCGGACAGCTCAGCGGCAGATCGGCGCGGGTGACCTCGTAACGGTTCTCGGCGTTGGCCGGGGCGCTGTTCTCATCCGTGCGGTAGGGTTCGGGCACGCCTTTGCTCTCCTCACAAATTCACCACGAAGCACACGAAGGTCACGAAGGATCGGTCAATCCCGGTTGATGCCGTTTTGCTTCGTGGACTTCGCGCCCTTCGTGGTTCTCGATCTCACTCACGGATAGGTCAGCCACTCCGGGTGCACCTCGCGCCGCCCCTGAACCTGGTCGAAGTACAGCGTCTGCAGCTTCTCCGTGACCGGCCCGCGGCGCCCGTTGCCGATGGTGCGCCCGTCGACCTCGCGGATCGGCGTGACCTCCGCCGCCGTGCCGGTGAAGAACGCTTCATCGGCCACGTACAGCTCGTCGCGCGTGATGCGTTTCTCGTACACCGGTATGCCCAGCTCCCCCGCCAAGGTGAGAACCGTGTCGCGGGTGATCCCCTCGAGGATGGCGGTCAGGTCGGGCGTGTAGATCCGCTCCTTGTGCACCACGAAGATGTTCTCGCCGCTGCCCTCCGCCACGTAGCCGTCCACGTCCAGCATCAGCGCCTCGTCGTAACCGCAGGCCTGTGCCTCGTGCAGGGCCAGAATGGAGTTGATGTAGTTGCCGCTGGCCTTGGCCTTGCACATGGTGGCGTGCACGTGATGGCGGGTGTAGGAGGAGGTCTTCACCCGGATGCCGCGCTCCAGGTTCTCGGCTCCGAGGTAGGCGCCCCACTCCCAGGCGGCGATGCTGGCGTGAACGGTCAACGCATCGGTGTGCAAGCCCATGCCCTCGGAGCCGTAGTAGAGAATCGGGCGCACGTAGGCCGACTGCAGGCCGTTCTCGCGCAGCAGCGTGCGCTGCGCCCGGTTGAGGGTGTCCGCGTCGAAGGGCGCCGCCATGTTCAGGATGTGCGCGGACTTGAGCAGACGGCGGGTGTGGTCCTCGAGGCGGAAGAGCGCCGGACCGCGCTCGGTCTTGTAGGCCCGGATGCCTTCGAAGACCGCCATGCCGTAGTGCAGCGAGTGAGTGAGCACGTGAATCCTGGCCTCGCGCCAGGGAACCAGCTCACCGTCGTGCCAGATGACGCCGTCGCGATCTGCGAAGTCCATCGACCAGAGCTCCAATTGGGTCGGGAGCGGGCCAGCCCGCATGTCTCACCAGCCCACGGCT
>CAZPFD010000194.1:0-390 GCA_964585725.1 uncultured Ectothiorhodospiraceae bacterium
CACGAGATGCTCTCGGACATCGACAAGGAAACCGTCGACTTCATCCCCAACTACGACGAGTCCGAGCAGGAGCCAGCGGTCTTCCCGACGCAGTTCCCCAACCTGCTGGTGAACGGCGCCACAGGGATCGCGGTGGGAATGGCCACCAACATCCCGCCCCACAACCTGGGCGAGGTGGTCAACGCGTGCCTCGCCTACATGGAAGACACGAGCATCAATGTCCTGAAGCTCATGGAGCACCTGCCGGGCCCCGACTTCCCCACCGCGGGCATCATCAACGGATCCCAGGGCATCGTCGAGGCCTATCTCACCGGACGCGGCCGCATCTACATGCGTGCGCGCACCCACGTCGAGGAGATGGAGGGCGGCCTGCGCCATCGCATCGTGGTG
>CAZPFD010000194.1:400-7963 GCA_964585725.1 uncultured Ectothiorhodospiraceae bacterium
CTCGAGAAGATCGCCGAGCTAGTCAAGGAGAAGAAGATCGAGGGCATCGAGCGCGAAGGGCTTCGCGACGAATCCGACAAGGAAGGGATGCGCGTCGTGATCGAGCTGCGCCGCGGCGAGATCCCCGAGGTTCTCCTGAACAACCTCTACCAGCACACGCAGATGCAGGCCGTGTTCGGCATCAACATGGTGGCGCTGGTGGACGGGCAGCCGAGGCTGCTCAACCTCAAGGAGCTGATCGAGGCTTTCGTGCGCCACCGGCGCGAGGTGGTCACCCGGCGCACGCTCTTCGATCTGCGCAAGGCGCGCCAGCGCGCGCACGCCCTGGAAGGCCTCGCCGTGGCGCTTGCGAACATCGACGAGATCATCACGCTCATCAAGGCGTCGTCGAATCCCGCTGAAGCCAAGGCGCGCCTGCTCGAGCGGAGATGGGCGCCGGGCAGCGTCTCCGAGATGCTGGCCCGCGCCGGTGCCGACACCTCGCGCCCCGAGGATCTCAGCCCCGAGTACGGGCTGGTCTACGGAGAGTACCGGCTCTCCGAAGCCCAGGCTCAGGCCATCCTGGACCTGCGCCTGCATCGACTCACGGCGCTCGAGCAGAACAAGATCATCGGCGAGTACGACGAGCTGCTCGCCAGGATACGCGACCTGCTCGAGATCCTCGCCAATCCGGACCGGCTGCGCCAGGTGATCCGCGAGGAGCTCGAACGGCTGCGCGATCAGTTCGCGGACAAGCGGCGCACCGAGATCATCACCGATCATCAGGATTTCCTGCCCGAGGATCTGATCCCGCCCGAGGACGTCGTGGTGACGCTCTCACACGCGGGCTATGTGAAGTGGCAGCCGCTCGACGTGTACCGCGCCCAGAAGCGCGGCGGCAAGGGCAAGTCGGCGACCCGCATGAAGGAAGAGGACTTCATCGATTATCTGTTCGTCGCCAACACGCACGACGACATCCTGTGCTTCTCCAGCCGGGGCAAGGTCTACAAGATGAAGGTATACGAGCTGCCGCAGGCGGGGCGCATGGCCCGCGGCAAGCCCATCGTGAACCTGCTGCCCCTCGATGCGGACGAGCGGATCAGCGCCGTGCTGCCGGTGCGCGATTTCGATCGCGAGGACTACGTCCTGCTCGCTACCGCGGGCGGCTTGATCAAGAAGTCCAGCCTCGGCGACTTCAAGCGCCCCCGCTCGACGGGCATCATCGCCATCGAGCTGGTGGAAGGCGACCATCTGGTCGGAGCCGCGATCACCGACGGCAAGCGCGACGTCATGCTGGCGTGCAGCAACGGCAAGGTCATCCGCTTCAATGAAGGCGAGGTGCGCCCCATGGGACGGGTGGCGCGCGGCGTGCGCGGGATGCGGATGCCTGCGGACGAGCGGGTGATCTCGCTCATCATCGTGGGTGAGGGCCTGGTGCTGACCGCCACCGAGCACGGCTACGGCAAGTGCACGCCCGTCGAGGACTACCCGCGCCACGGCCGCGGCGGGCAGGGTGTCATATCCATCCGCACCACCGATCGCAACGGCCGCGTGGTCGCCGCCCAGCTGGTCAGTCAGAGCGACGAGATCATGCTCATCACCAGCGGCGGCAACCTGGTCCGTACCCACGTCAGCGGCGTCAGCGTGCTCGGTCGCAACACGCAGGGCGTGCGTCTCATCCGGCTGGATGAGGACGAGCGTCTGGTCGGCTTCGAGCGCATCGTGGAGGAAGAGAACGGCCCCGACACCGAAGAATGACGATCAACCACAGAGGACACAGAGGATCGCACGGAGTACACAGAGGGGTTCCGAAGAGATCGATTGAGGGTTTCGCGCGACCTGCACGTACAAGGCTGCATCGGACGTCTCGTACAGATACATGAAGAGGATTCTTTTCTCTGTGTCCTCTGTGCAAGCCTCTGTGCCCTCTGTGGTTGATCTTTTTGGGCGTTCAATCGGTCGCGGTGCGTGACGGTCGATGTTCAGGATTCAGACGCTGAACAGCATCTCGCGGACGGGGCTCGAGCGGCTGCCGCCCGAGCGCTACGAGATCGTCTCCGATCCCGAGCGTCCCGATGCCATTCTCCTGCGGTCCTTCGACATGCACGGCATGGAGCTGCCGTCATCGCTCAAGGCCGTCGGGCGTGCCGGCGCGGGGATCAACAACATCCCGGTCGATGCGCTGAGTGCACGCGGCGTCCCGGTGTTCAACACGCCCGGCGCCAACGCCAGCGCGGTGGCCGAGATGACGCTCGCGGCGCTGTTTCTGGCTGCGCGGAGCATCTGCCAGGCTTGGGCGTTCGCGCGCGGGCTGGAGGGCGACGACGAGGAGATCGAGCGCCGGGTGGAGACGGGCAAGAAGCGGTTTCGGGGCTTCGAGCTTCCGGGACGCGTGCTGGGCGTGATCGGCCTCGGCGCCATCGGGGTGCGCGTGGCGAACGCCGCCCTCGGCCTGGGCATGCGGGTCATCGGCTACGACCCGGAGATCACCGTGCAGCGCGCATGGCAGCTTTCCTCCCACGTGCAGCAGGCGCTGAGCGTCGACGATCTTCTGGCGCACTCGGACTTCGTCAGCATCCACGTCCCGCTCGTGGACGGAACGCACCACCTGCTCGATGCGCAGCACCTCGCCATCATGCGACAGGGGGCATGTCTGTTGAATTTCTCGCGCCGGGCCATCGTGGACGAGGCGGCCGTGAGCGACGCACTGGACGCCGGAAGGCTGCACGCGTACGTGTGCGATTTCCCCAGCCGCAGGCTCAGCGCCCATCCGCGCGTGGTAACGCTGCCGCACATCGGCGCCTCCACCCGCGAGGCCGAGGACAACTGTGCCATAATGGTCGTGGAGCAGGTGC
Source organism: uncultured Ectothiorhodospiraceae bacterium (assembly GCA_964585725.1). GTDB lineage: Bacteria > Pseudomonadota > Gammaproteobacteria > HK1 > HK1 > CAZPFD01. The sequence continues at coordinate 3,235 of CAZPFD010000194.1, forward strand.
GCGGCTATCTCGAGGACGGCGTCATTCGAAACTCCGTCAACTTTCCCGATGTCGTCATGCCCCGCGTGAAGGGCTACCGCCTCGCCGTGGTCAATGCCAACGTGCCGAACATGCTCGGACAGATCTCGACCTGCCTCGCCGATGCCGGGCTCAACATCGTAGACATGCTGAACAACTCCCGCGGCGAGCTTGCTTACACGCTGATCGACGTGGAGGGGCCGGTGCCGGGCGCCTGCGTGGAGCGGATATCGGCCATCGACGGGGTCATGTCGGTTCGGACCCTCTGAGGCCACCAGGTGAAAGCGCCCTCAGTGAACGACTCCCAAGGCAAGCTCAAGAAGATTCGCAGGCAGATCGACGAGGTCGACGCCAAGCTGCTCCAACTCTTCAACGAGCGGGCGCGCCTCGCGCGCGAGGTCGCCGAGATCAAGGGCGACAGCCGCGGGGCGATGGCCTACTACCACCCCGATCGCGAAATGGAGGTCCTTCAACGCCTCATCGCGGCGAATCAGGGACCGCTCTCCGACGAGGAGGCGGCGCGGCTGTTTCGCGAGGTGATGTCGGCGTGCCGGGCGCTCCAGAAGCCGATGAGCATCGCCTTCCTCGGGCCCGAGGGCACCTTCACCGAGGTCGCGGCGCTGAAGCACTTCGGGCATTCGGTGCGCACGGCCGCGCTCGATACCGTCGATGCGGTGTTTCGCGAGGTGGAATCGGGCGCCAGCGACTACGGGGTGGTGCCGGTCGAGAACTCGACGGAGGGCATGGTCACGCATACGCTGGATATGTTCACGCGCTCGCCGCTGGCCATATGCGGCGAGGTGCAGCTTCGCATTCATCATTACCTGCTGGGAAGGTCGGGCGACATTTCCGCGGTGAAGCGCGTGTACTCCCATCAGCAGTCCTTCGCACAATGCCGCAAGTGGCTGGACGCCAACATGCCCTCGGTGGAGCGCCTGGCCGTGAACAGCAACGCCGAAGGCGCTTCTCGGGCGGCGCGCGAGCCCGAGAGTGCGGCCATCGCCGGGGAAACGGCGGCCGGCCACTATGAGCTCGAGATCATCGCCGCGAACATAGAGGACGAGCCGGACAACACGACGCGTTTCCTGGTGATCGGGCGCGACGCCGTTTCGCCCACCGGCCGGGACAAGACGTCGCTGCTGCTCTCGGCCAGGAACGTGCCGGGAGCGCTTTACGGGCTGCTGGAGCCGTTCTCCCGGCGGGGGATCAGCATGACCCGGATCGAATCGCGCCCGTCACGCAGCGGACTGTGGGAGTACGTCTTCTTCGTGGACATCGAAGGCCACGCGCGCGACCCGAACGTGGCCGAGGCGTTGGCCGAAATCGAGCAGCGCGCGTCCCTGCTCAAGGTCCTGGGCTCCTACCCGCGGGCCGTGCTTTGATCCTTTGTCATCAGTCATCAGCCAATGCGCCACGCGAGTTGAACTCACCCCGAATACAGATCCCAGATGACCGATGACATAGGTGCGGAGTCACCACTCACGAATCACGAATCACGAGTCACCGACAATGAGCTGCGATTTCATCTCTCTAGCCACCCGGGGCGTTCAAACCCTCAAGCCGTATCAGCCCGGCAAGCCGGTCGAGGAGATCGAGCGCGAGCTCGGGCTGCGCGACGTGGTGAAGCTGGCATCCAACGAATCGCCGCTCGGTCCCGGGACGGCGGCGCGCGAGGCGGCGGCGGAGGCGCTGAAGAACGTCGCACGCTATCCCGACGGCAACGGCACGGTGCTCAAGCAGACCCTGGCCCGGAGGTTGGGGGTCGGCGCGCAGCAGCTCACCCTGGGCAACGGATCGAACGACGTGCTCGAGCTGGCCGTGCGCGCGTTCGTCACCCCCGAGCACGAGGTGATCTTCTCCGAGCACGCCTTCGCCGTGTACCCGCTGGCCACACAGGCGGTGAGCGCACGCGCCGTGGTGACCCCGGCGAGGGACTGGGGGCACGATCTCGATGCGATGGCGAACGCGGTCACCGAGCGCACGCGGGTCGTCTTCGTCGCGAACCCCAACAACCCGACCGGCACGTGGGTCGACGGGCGCAGCCTGGAGGGGTTGATCCGGAGCGTGCCCGAGGACGCGCTCGTGGTGGTGGACGAGGCGTACTGCGACTACGTGGAGGCGCCGGATTATCCGGACTGCGTGAGCTGGCTCGAGCGCTACCCGAACCTGATCGTCACGCGCACCTTCTCCAAGGCCTACGGCCTCGCCGGCCTGCGCGTGGGCTACGGGGTCTCGCACCCGCAGGTGGCCGATGTCCTGAACCGGGTGCGCCAGCCCTTCAACGTGAACAGCGTCGCCCTGGCGGCTGCGGCAGCGGCGCTCGAGGACGACGAGCACCTGCTGCGAAGCGTGGCCGTGAACAAGTCCGGCATGGCGCAGCTGACCGACGCCTTCGAGGCCATGGGTCTCGACTACATCCCGTCGGTGGGCAACTTCGTCTCCGTGAACGTGGGGCGGCCCGGTACGCAGATCTTCGAGGCGCTGCTCAGACTCGGCGTCATCGTGCGCCCGGTGGACAACTACGGCATGCCCGAGCACCTGCGCGTGACCGTGGGGCTGGAGCAGGAGAACGCGCGTTTCCTGCAAGCGCTCGAGAAGGTGCTCTCGTCCCGCGGCCGGTCGTGATCCGGCGTCTTTGCATCATCGGCGTCGGTCTGATGGGCGGCTCGCTCGCGCGCGCGCTGCGCGAAGCGGGGGCCTGCCGCGAGTTCGTGGGGGCGGGCCGGCGCACGGCGACCCTGCAGAAGGCGCAGGCGCTCGGCGTCATCGATCGCTACGAAACCGGGGTGGCGCGAGCGGTGCGGGGCGCGGACATGGTCGTGGTGGCCGTGCCCCTGGGCGCCACGGCCGACGTCTTTCGTGCGCTGGCCGGCCACCTCGCCGAGGACGCCGTGCTGACCGACGTGGGCAGCGCCAAGCGCGTCATTCTCACGGCCGCCCGCGAGGCGTTCGGACGCGTCCCGCCCAATCTGGTGCCGGGACACCCCATCGCCGGAACCGAGAAGAGCGGCGTGGAGGCGAGCTTCGCCACGCTGTTTCAGGGTCACCGGGTGATCCTGACCCCCGGCCCCGAGACCGATGCCGCCGCCACGGCGCGGGTTCGGAGCATGTGGGAGGCCGTCGGCGCCGAGGTGGTGTCGATGGACCCGGAGCACCACGACGAGGTGCTGGCCGCCACGAGCCACCTCCCGCACGTGCTGGCCTACGTCTTGGTGGACGTGCTGGGGCGCATGCAGGAGCGCCGCGAGATCTTCCGCTACGCGGCGGGCGGCTTTCGGGACTTCACGCGCATCGCCTCGAGCGACCCCCAGATGTGGCACGACATCTGCCTTGCCAACCGCGACGCGCTCCTCGCCGCGCTGGAGCATTTCGAGGGGGAGTTCAAGCAGGCGGTGGATCTCATCCGTCGCGGCGACAGCGAAGGGATCAAGGCCCTGCTCACGCGTGCCAAGGCGCTGCGCGATCGGTACACCGAAGGCCGTGAGAAGCGTTGACCCGCGCCGCGCTTTCGCACCGTCATGAGCATGGACTATCAGCGCATCCTCGATCAGATTCGTACCGAGGTCCGCCGGCTGCACGGGCGCGGCAAGGTGGCGGATTACATTCCCGCGCTCGCGCGCGTCGCGCCCGACCGTTTCGGGTTCGCGCTGAAGACGGTTACGGGCGAGGAGTATGCGGTGGGGGATGCGCAAGAGCCCTTCTCGATTCAGAGCATCTCCAAGCTTTTCACCCTTACCATGGCCATGAACTTCGCCCGCAGCGAACTGTGGCGGCGCGTGGGGCGCGAGCCCTCAGGTACGGCGTTCAACTCGCTCGTGCAGCTCGAGTACGAGCGCGGCGTCCCCAGAAACCCCTTCATCAACGCCGGCGCCCTGGTCGTCACCGACACCATCTGCTCGCACGCCGAGCACGCGGTCCAGGCCATTCTGAAGTTCATCCGAGGGCGCTGCGGGAGCCGCGCCGTCGATTACGACTCCGAAGTCGCGCACTCCGAACAGAGGTTCGGGCACCGCAACGCCGCGCTGGCCAATCTGCTCAAGAGCTTCGGCAATCTCGAGAACGACGTCGAGCGCGTACTCGAGGTCTACTTTCACCAGTGTGCGCTCAGGATGAGCTGCCTTGATCTCGCGCGGAGCTGCCTTTACCTGGCGAATGAAGGCGCGAATGCGGCGGGCGAGGTCGTCATCGGCAGGCGTCAGACCAAGCGGATCAACGCGCTCATGATGACGTGCGGGACCTACGACGTGGTCGGCGACTTCGCCTACCGGGTGGGGCTGCCGGCGAAGAGCGGCGTCGGCGGCGGCATCGTAGCCGTCATGCCCCGGGTGCTGTGCGCGGCCGTATGGTCTCCCGCGCTCAACGCGGCGGGGAACTCGCTCGCCGGCACCCGAGCGCTCGAGCTCTTCACCACCAAGACCGCGATGTCGGTTTTTTAGGGCAAGGCCTCGCCGCTGTCTGGGCGGTCGCGCACAGAACATGCCTGCCAGGTGGTGTGGCACCCGACCTTGGGAGCGAGTGCGAGCGCACCCGGTCAACCGGCTTGCGGAACGGCTGCGTCCGGGAGCAGGCGATCGAACTCCTTCTTGACCACCGCGTAGCATTCGCAGGCTCGCGCTTCCAACCCCGGTCGGTCGATCACGGTGATGTGGCCGCGGTGGTAGTCGATCAAGCCGGCCTTCTGCACGCGGCCGGCGGCCTCCGTGACGCCCTC
>CAZPFD010000195.1:0-7868 GCA_964585725.1 uncultured Ectothiorhodospiraceae bacterium
AGCAGAGGAGCGGTCATGGCGAGGGACTCCGGCAACCTCATCTGGATCGATCTGGAGATGACCGGCCTCGACCCGGACCACTGCCGAATCATCGAGATCGCCACCCTGATCACCGACTCCGCGTTGAACGTGGTCGGCACGGGCCCGGTCATCGCCATTCACCAGCCGGACAGCGTGCTCGCGGCCATGGACGAGTGGAACAGCGAGCAGCACGCGGCCTCGGGCCTGCTCGAGCGCGTGCGCGAGAGCGGGTACTCGGTGGCGGATGCGGAGAGCCTCACCCTCGAGTTCGTGCGCCACTACGTCGAGCCCGCCAAGTCGCCCATGTGCGGCAACAGCATCTGTCTGGACCGGCGCTTCCTGTACCGCTACATGCCCGAGCTCGAGCGCTACTTTCACTACCGCAACCTGGATGTGAGCTCCATCAAGGAGCTGTGCCAGCGCTGGGCCCCGGAGGTCGCGAAGGCGTTGAGCAAGCGCAACACGCACCGCGCGCTCGAGGACATCCAGGACTCCATCGACGAGCTTCGCCTCTACCGCGACCGGCTGTTCAAGCTGAAATGAGCGTGATCGCGCCGACCCCGTTGCCCGTGGACCTCTACCGGGCCGAGCACGTCCAGGCCCTGGACCGCATCGCCATCGAGCGCTTCGGCATCCCCGACATCGAGCTCATGGAGCGCGCCGGGCGCTCGGCCTATCGCGCCCTGCGCGAGCGCTGGCCGGGGGCGCGGCGCATCGGCCTGCTCTGCGGGCTCGGCAACAACGGCGGGGACGGCTACGTGGTGGCGCGCCGCGCCCACGAAGCCGGGCTCAAGGTCCACGTCTGGCAGTTCGGAGATCCCGAGCGCATCAAGGGCGCCGCGGCCCAGGCGCACCAGCGCCTGATCGCCACCGGCATCCGGCCCGTGCCCTTCGAGCGCGAGGCGGTGAGCGGGGTGGACGTGGTCGTGGACGCGCTCTTCGGCACCGGGCTCGCGCGGGACGTGGCCGGCGCCTTCGCCGAGGCGGTGGAGGCGGTCAATGCCTCGGGCGCGGGTGTGCTCGCCATCGACGTCCCCTCGGGGCTGCACGCGGACACCGGCGGCATCCTGGGGGTGGCCGTGCGCGCCGACCTGACGGTGACTTTCATCGGTCTCAAGCAGGGGATGTTCACCGCCGAGGGCCGCGCCTGCTGCGGGCACATCGTCTTCGACGACCTGCGCGTGCCGGCGGAGGCCTACGCCGGGGTGGAGCGCGGCGCCCAGCGCCTCGAGTACACGCAGTTCCAGGATCGCTTCCCCCCGCGGGCGCGCACCGCGCACAAGGGCCACTTCGGGCACGTGCTGGTCATTGGCGGCGAGCTCGGTTTCGCCGGCGCCGCACGCATGGCCGGGGAGGCCGCGGCCCGCAGCGGCGCCGGGCTGGTGACGGTGGCGACCCGCCCGGCGCACGCGGCGAGCATCGCCATGACCCGCCCCGAGCTCATGTGCCGGGGCGTGGAGGGCGCCGAGGATCTGGCGCCGCTCCTGGAGCGCGCCACCGTGGTGGCGCTCGGGCCCGGACTGGGGCTCTCCGGGTGGTCGCAGGCCATGCTCGACGCCGCATTGGGGGCCGGGCGCCCGCTGGTGGTGGATGCGGATGCGCTCAACCTGATCGCGCGCATGAGCGCGCCCCCGGGCCGGCCGCCCGAAGGCTGGGTGCTGACCCCGCATCCGGGGGAGGCCGCACGCCTGCTCGGCCAGTCCGCTGCCGACATCCAGGCCGATCGCTTCGCCGCCGTGCGTGCGCTCAGCGAGCGCTACGACGCGGTGGTGGTGCTCAAGGGCGCCGGCACCTTGATCCTCGAGCCCGGCCAGCTCACCGGGGTGTGTGACGCCGGCAACCCCGGCATGGCCAGCGGCGGGATGGGCGATGTGCTGACCGGGATCATCGCCGGGCTGGTGGCGCAGGGGGCCGGTCTCGGGGAGGCCGCGCGCGCCGGGACCTGCGTGCACGCCCGCGCGGCGGATCTGGCAGCCGCCGAGGACGGGGAGCGCGGCATGCTCGCCGGGGACCTGCTCCCGCACCTGCGGCGGCTGGTGAACCCCCGGCCGCCGACCCCGCCCAGGCGGGCCTGAGATACGTCGAACCCCGTCGCAACCGTAGCGCGCTTGCTCGCGAACCGCCCGAAGGTCATCCTCTTCGCGGCCAGGGCCGCTTCTACCGAGCCTCGACCGGGAGCGTAGGAGCGAGCTTGCTCGCGAACCGGCCTTCGCGGCCGCGGTTGTCGTTGCGGCGGGATTGCGCTGCGCTCCATCCCGCCCTACACGGGCTCTCACCCGAGAAACCTTACCGCCATGTACGTCCCCGACGCGCAGGAGATGGAGGAGCTGGGGGCGCGCCTCGCGCGCGCCGGGGAGACCAGCGGCCTCATCTACCTCCAGGGCCCCCTCGGGGCCGGCAAGACCACCCTGGTGCGCGGGTTCGTGCACGGCGCCGGGTTCAAGGTTCGCGTCAAGAGTCCGACGTACACCCTGGTCGAGCCCTACGTGCGCGGCGACCTGCGCATCTACCACTTCGACCTCTACCGCCTCGCGGACCCCGAGGAGCTCGAGTACATCGGCGTGCGCGACTACTTCGAGGAAGATGCCGTGTGTCTCGTCGAGTGGCCCGAACGCGGGGCGGGGGTTCTGCCGCCCCCCGATCTGACGGCCCACATCGCGCTGCGCGAGCCGGGCCGCGAGGTGCACCTCGAGGCCCACACCGCGCGCGGAGCGCGCTTCACGCGCCGGCTGCCGGCGCCCTCGTGAGCGGGCCGCGGGGCCGCGCGCGGGGTGTAGAAGTTGAGAAACTACTTGAAAAATGCTCCGGAATGGCTAAAGAATTAAGGGCATAACGAGCAATCGGGGATCACACCCGTGAAGAGCGCCTGCGCCTTCCTGCTGTCGATGGTGGCGTGCGCCTGCGCGCTGGCCCAGGTGCAGGTGGAGAGCGTGCGCATGTGGCCGGCCCCCGACCATACCCGCGTCGTCTTCGACATCAGCGCCCCCGTCGACCACAGTCTGTTCTCGCTCAGCGACCCGGAGCGGGTGGTGGTGGATCTGCGCAACGCGCGCTTCGAGACCGAGGTGCCGTCCCCCGGGGCCGACGACAAGTTCCTCGATCGCATCCGCAGCGCGACGCGCAACCACGGCGACATGCGCGTGGTCTTCGACCTGAAGCGCGCGGCCCAGCCCAAGAGCTTTCTCCTCAAGCCCAACAGCCAGTACGGTCACCGCCTGGTGATCGATCTGGAGGAGGAGGACGGCGATGCGCGCGCCACGGTGAAGAGCGCGCGCACGCGCCCCGCCAAGCTGCGCGATGTGGTCATCGCCATCGACGCCGGGCACGGGGGCGAGGATCCGGGCGCCATCGGCCATGAGGGCACGTTCGAGAAGAACGTGACTCTGGCCGTGGCCCAGGAGCTCGAGGCGCTCATCAACCGCGAGCGCGGCATGCGTCCGGTGATGATCCGCCGCGGCGATTACTACATCGGGCTGCGCGAGCGCACCGCCATCGCGCGCGAGCACCGCGCCGACCTGTTCGTCTCCATTCACGCCGACGCGTTCAAAGACCGCCGCGCGCGCGGCTCTTCCGTGTACGTCGTATCGCGCAACGGCGCGAGCAGCGAGGCGGCGCGCTGGCTGGCCGAGCAGGAGAACCGCGCCGACCTGGTGGGCGGGGTGAGCCTCGGCGACAAGGACGAGCTTCTGGCCTCGGTGCTGCTCGACCTGTCGCAGACCGCGACCTTGAGCGCGAGCGCCGACGTCGCCGACAAGGTCCTCGAGGAGCTGAAGAGGCTCGGACGCCTGCGCAGCCGGCGCGTGGAGCGCGCGGGCTTCGTGGTGCTCAAGTCCCCCGACATCCCCTCGATCCTGGTGGAGACCGGCTTCATCACCAACCCCCAGGAGGAGCGCAAGCTGCGCAACGCGCGCCACCGCAAGGCGCTCGCCCAGGCCGTCCTGGCGGGCATCCGGCGCTACTTCGATCGCAACGCGCCGCCCGGCACCCTGCTCGCCACCCGCGAGCACGTCATCACCCGCGGCGAGACCCTCTCCGGCATCGCCCAGCGCTACCGCATCTCGCTCGACAGCCTGCGCGCGGTCAACGGCATCGACGGCGAGCACATCGTCGAAGGCCAGATCCTGCGCATCCCCGACGCCCGCGGCAGCTGAGCGCGGGTCGGACCAACGCAACCCGTTGAATCAGCATGAGATCACCCCGAAAAAGGGGGTCTTATCAGAGCTTAGAAGGACGTTTTTGGCCCTGAAACGGGCGCTCTGACACCTAGGGCGGGATGGAATCCCGCCGAACACGGGCGGGATGCATCCCGTAGGTCCGGATGAAATTCAGCAAGGATGTTTTCGATCTCGGAACGGGCGGTCCAGGCCAGGAACGGCTCGAACCCGAGCGCGGCTACCTCGGCGCCGAGTCTTCGGGATCCTCGCCCGGCGCCTCGGGCTCCTTCTCTATCTCCTCCAGCATCCCGCGCGCGGTGGCGAGCACGCGCCCGCGCGTGAACAGAAGACGCAGGCGGTTGCCGCCGAGCTGGCGCCAGAGCACGGTGGCGCGCACGCCGGCGAGCAGCGCGCAGCGGATCCTGTTGGCGTTCTCGGGATTGTTCAGGTGCGTGGGATCGCCGGTGACGATGATGCGCGGCGTGAGGGTGCTGATGGTGTTGAGGTAGAGGTCGGCGAGCTTGGCCACCACGTTGCTGTGGGTGGGGCTGAAGTGCTCGGCCTGCGCCTCGGCGGTCTCCACCCCCTGGCGCACGGCCTGGAGGAGATCGCGACGGCGCATGAACTTGCGCTCGAGGAACATGAGGCTGAGCGCGTAGCGCACCAGATCGGCGTCGCGGCCCTCGCGCGCCTTGTCGAGCTGCTTGCACAGCTCGCTCAACCCCAGCCGCAGCCCGCGCCGCCCGCCGTAGACCTCCTCGGGCGTCTCCGCGTCGAGGCGCAGCACGCTCTCCATGCTCACCCGGAACGCCTCGGCATCGGCGCTCCCCTCACGGGCGATCTGCTGCACCAGCGAGGCCGCCTGAAAGAGGCCCGCCAGCGCGATGACGCGGTCTTGCTCGGTTTGCTTGCTCAAACCGCCTGCTTTCGCGCGCAGACGTTGTGGCTCGTCGGGGCGCGCGTGCGCGTGTCTGTCATTCGTCACCCGTGGCGAGGATCACGCCACCCCCCAGGCACTCCTCGCCCTGGTAGAGGACCACGAACTGCCCCGGGGTGACGGCCCACTGGGGCTGGTCGAACTCCACGCGAACGGCATCGTCGCCGGCGGGGAGCACGCGGCACGCTTGGTCCGGCTGGCGGTAGCGCACCTTGGCCCGGCAGCGCAGCGGCAGCGCGGGGGGCTCGCCGGCCACCCAGTGCACGTCCCCGGCGCGCAGCCCCCGGCTGTAGAGGCGCGCGTGATCATGGCCCTGCGCGACCACGAGCACGTTGCGCGCCGCGTCCTTGCCGGCCACGTACCACGGCGCCCCCTCGCGGCCCCGGCGCCCGCCGATGCCGAGCCCGCGGCGCTGCCCGAGCGTGTAGTACATGAGGCCCTCGTGGCGCCCGATGAGGGCGCCGTCCACGCTCTCGATGTCGCCGGGCCGGGGCGCCAGGTACTGCTTGAGAAACTCGCGAAACGGGCGCTCGCCGATGAAGCAGATACCGGTGCTGTCGCGCCGGTCGTGGGGCGCGAGTCCGGCCTTGCGCGCGAGCGCGCGCACCTGCGTCTTGGTGAGCTCGCCCACGGGGAAGCGTGCGCGGGCGAGGGCGCTCTGATCGACGGCGTGCAGGAAGTAGCTCTGGTCCTTGTGCGGGTCGACGCCCTTGAGCAGGCGGTAGCGGTTTCCGTCGCGGCGCACGCGCGCATAGTGGCCGGTGGCGACCGCGTCCCCGCCCACGTGCTCGAGGGCGTGATCGAGAAAGGCGCGGAACTTGATCTCGCGGTTGCAGAGCACATCCGGGTTGGGGGTGCGCCCCTGCGCGTAGTCCGCGAGGAACGGCTCGAAGACGCCGTCCCAGTACTCGGCGGAGAAGTTGACCGTGTGCAGCGGGATGCCGAGGCGCTCGCACACGCGCTCCGCGTAGCCGAGATCCTCGGCCGCAGCGCAGTAGCCGGCGCGATCGTCCTCCTCCCAGTTCTTCATGAAGAGCGCGCACACGTCGTGGCCCTGCTCCTGGAGGAGCAGGGCGCTGACGGCCGAGTCGACGCCGCCGGAAAGCCCGACCACCACGCGCTGCACAGCCCGTGCCTGCGCGACAGGCTCGGCGAAAGCGATCATCGAAGGCGTATCGTGCGCTTCAGGCAAAGGTGTCTCCATGCACGCCAAGCATGTGCTTCGCACACGCGGCCGGGGTCAGCTCTTAGATGGCCCATTTGGGGCTCAAAAACGCCGCTCTAAGCCCGAACAACGGCCACTTTGCGGTTCTATCTCGCGTCGATTCAACGTGTTGCGTTGGTCCGACCCCGACGTCAAATATCGGCCAGGAGGGTCAAAGGATAACGCGCGCCGGCGAGGTAGTCGTCGATACAGCGCAGCACCATGGGCGTGCGCAGCTGGGCGCGGCGGCGCTCGAGCGTCTCTCGATCGAGCCACGCCACGCGCTGGATCTCGGCGTCCAGCTCGCGCTCGGGCTCGTGCTCGGTCACCGAACCGCAGAAGCAGAAGCGCAGAAAGGTGATGCCCCGCCCCGGCCTTCGGTAGCGGTAGACCCCGATCAGGCTCTCGGGAGCGAAGTGCCAGCCCGTCTCCTCGAGGGTCTCGCGGCGCACGGCCGCGAGCAGCGACTCGTTGTCCTCGAGGTGCCCGGCCGGCTGATTGATGACCTTGCGGCCCTCGATGATCTCCTCGACCACGAGGAAGCGTCCCTCGTGCTCGACGATGGCCGCCACCGACACCCTGGGAGTCCACTGCATGGCGCGGATTTTACACGCACCGCGCGCGCGGTCAGGCTTTCACCTCACCAGCGCGCGTCGAGGCGCCACAGCCCGGCGCGGCGCGCGGCGGCGCGCGCGGCCTCGACCTCCTGGGGGTAGGGCCGCCGCCCGATGTCCGCGTAGCGAAGCGTCCCGTCGCGCGCGCGCTCGCCCACCTGGTGCTGGGGCATGTACTGGTCCATGACGTTGACGTAGGTGTCGGGCGAGACCTCGCGCGCGAGCCACTCGAAGATGGCCGCCGCCTCGTCCCCCTGGCCCGGCATGACCAGGTGGCGCACGAGCAGCCCGATGCGGGCGAGCCCGTCCGCGCCGAAGCGCAAGGGGCCCACCTGGCGGTGCATCTCCCGGATCGCCTCGCGCGCGCGCTCCGGGTAGTCCTTGGCCTTGGCCAGACGGCGCGCGCTCTCGCGGTGCCAGAACTTGAAGTCCGGCATGTAGATGTCCACCAGCCCATCGAGCAGGCGCAGCGAGGAGAGGGCGTCGTAGGCGCTGGTGTTGTACACGATGGGCAGGCGCAGCCCGCGCGGCACCGCCGCGGCGATGGCCTCGATCACCTGCGGCGCCACGTGCTCGGGAGTGACGAAGTTGATGTTGTGGCAGCCGCGGCGCTGGAGCGCGAGCATGTAGTCGGCAATCTCCTCCGCCGTGCACTCGCGTCCCTCGCGCTGCTGGGAGATGTCCCAGTTCTGGCAGAACACGCAGCGCAGGTTGCACAGCCCGAAGAAGATGGTGCCCGAGCCGTTCCACCCGCGCAGGCAGTCCTCCTCGCCGAAGTGCGGGAAGACGCTGGAGACGATGGCGTGGCGTCCGGTGTTGCACACGCGCGCGCGATCCCGGAGGCGATCGACGTGGCAGTTGCGCGGGCACGCGCAGCAGTCGCGCAGCTCCTCGACGGCGGCCTGCGCGCGCGCAGCCAGCTCGCCGCGGCGATACAG
>CAZPFD010000196.1:0-7826 GCA_964585725.1 uncultured Ectothiorhodospiraceae bacterium
GGCGTAGATGATCCGCCGCTGCACGGGCTTCAGGCCGTCGCCGATGTGGGGCAGCGCGCGATCGAGAATGACGTACATCGAGTAGTCGAGGTACGCCTTCTCGGTGAATTGCTTGAGCGGCAGGCGCTCGATGCCCTCGTCGCCGATGGGGGTTACGTTGCTCATGTCAATCGTGATTCGACTATTCCAGCACCTCTGCCCGATCGCCCTTGGCCTGGAGCCATGCCTTGCGATCGGCCACTCGCTTGCGCCCGAGCAGCATGTCCACCAGGGTAACGGTGTCGTCGTCGGGCTCGACGGTGAGGCGCACCAGGCGCCGGGTGTCGGGCGCCATGGTCGTCTCGCGGAGCTGCATCGGGCTCATCTCGCCCAGTCCCTTGAAGCGCTGCACGTTGACCTTGCCCGTGCGCTTCTCGGCGGCGATGCGATCGAGCACGCCCTGCTTCTCCGCGTCGTCCAGGGCGTAGAAGACCTCCTTGCCGACGTCGATGCGATAGAGCGGCGGCATGGCCACGTAGATGTGCCCCGCCTCCACCAGCGGGCGGAAGTGGCGCACGAACAATCCGCACAGCAGGGTGGCGATGTGCGCGCCGTCGGAGTCGGCATCCGCCAGGATGCAGATCTTGCCGTAGCGCAGCTTGCCGAGATCGTTCGAGCCCGGGTCCACGCCCACTGCCACGGTGATGTCGTGCACCTCCTGGGAGGCGAGGACGGCGTTGGACTCGATGTCCCAGGTGTTGAGTATCTTGCCGCGCAGGGGCATCACCGCCTGGAGCTCGCGATCGCGCGCCTGCTTGGCGGAGCCGCCGGCGGAATCGCCCTCCACCAGGAACAGCTCCGTGCGCGCGAGATCCTGCGAGGTGCAGTCGGCGAGCTTGCCGGGCAGCGCGGGGCCCGTGGTCAGCTTCTTGCGCACCACCTTGCGGCTAGCGCGCACCCGCTCCTGGGCGCTGGCGATGGCCAGCTCCGCGATGCGATCGCCGGCCTCGGGGTGCTGGCTGAGCCACAGGGTGAAGGCGTCCTTGACCACGCCGGAGACGAAAGGCGCGCACTCGCGCGAGGCCAGACGCTCCTTGGTCTGCCCCGTGAGCTGCGGGTCGACCATCTTGACCGAGAGCACGTAGCTCACGCTCTGCCAGATGTCGTCCGGAGCGAGCCGGATCCCGCGCGGCAGCAGGTTGCGGAACTCGCAGTACTCGCGCACCGCCTCCAGCAGACCGCTGCGAAAGCCGTTCACGTGCGTGCCGCCCTGCGGCGTGGGCACCAGGTTCACGTAGCTCTCGGCCGGCCCCGCCTCGCCTTCCGGAAGCCATACCACCGCCCAGTCCACGGTCTCGGTGTTGCCCTCGAAGCTGCCGAGGAAAGGCTCCTTGGGGATCGTTACCACCCCCTGCAGCGCCCCCGAGAGATAGGCGGCGAGCCCGTCCTCGTAGCACCAGACCTCGTGCTCGCCGCTCTCCTCGTCCGTGAAGCGCACCTCCAGCCCGGGGCACAGCACCGCCTTTGCGCGCAGGGCGTGCTTGATGCGCGGCACGTTGAACTTGGGCGAATCGAAGAATCGCGGATCGGGCCAGAACTGGACGATGGTGCCGGTGTTGCGCCGGCCCACCGTGCCGACCTGCTCGAGCTCGCTCACCTTCTTGCCGTTGGCGAAGGCCATGTTGTACTCGCCGCCGTCGCGCCGCACCCATACCTCGAGATGCCGCGACAGGGCGTTGACCACGGACACGCCGACGCCGTGCAGCCCACCCGAGAACCGGTAGTTCTTGGTCGAGAACTTTCCGCCCGCGTGCAGGCGGGTCATGATGACCTCCACGCCCGGCACGCCCTCCTCGGGGTGCACGTCCACCGGCATGCCGCGCCCGTCGTCGCCCACGGACAGCGAGCCGTCCTTGTGCAGCACCACGTCGACGTGCCGGGCATGCCCGGCGATGGCTTCGTCGACGCTGTTATCGATGACTTCCTGGGCGAGGTGGTTGGGGCGGGAGGTGTCGGTGTACATGCCGGGGCGCTTGCGCACCGGCTCCAATCCGGTCAGGACCTCGATCGCTGAGGCGTCGTAGGCAGTGCTCATTGGCGCGTCATTGTAGCCCGTACCGCGGTCGGGCATGCTCCGATTCGATCTCAAAGACCTCCCTGATCCGTGGCGCCCCAATGGGGGCGCTCGCCCGGGCATTTCCCCGGTTTTTCAATCAAAAAGCGAATCTTCTTAATGTGTTGACGTAATTCTAGCCCAGCGCCCCGCGTGTGCAACACCGCTTAGCGTCCAAAATTTCACCACAGAGGACACAGAGGATCCCACAGAGGGCACAGAGAGCTGAAAAAAAGTGCTGAGGCGAGTGGGTTCGGCAGAGCGAGACCTGCTCGCTCACCCTCGAGGACAACGCGCCATCGGGTAAGAAACAGGGAGAATTCCTTTTCCCTCCGTGTCCTTCGTGCGGTCCTCTGTGACCTCTGTGGTTTTTCTTTCGAGGCGGGTCAGTCGAGGTCGGCGGCGAGGGATGCGCGCACGTCCTCCGGCACGCGCGCGACCTCGTGGGCGTAGCGCTCGTGGTCGATGCCCACCCCCAGGCTCGCACCCTGCTTGAGGGCGCCGGCCATCTCATGGTTCAGCTCGAAGCGCAGAAAGTGCACCGAAGAGGTCTTGTCCTCGGTCTCGCGCTCGAGGTCTTCGTCCGCGATGGCGTAGACGCGCTCGAACCCTTCCACCTGGACCCATACCCTGTCCTCGATGCCGATGAGCCGGGCCAGCGCCTTGCGCCGCTCGGCGACGTCCTCGTACTCGAGCATGAAGGTGGCCTTCAAGTTGCGTCCATCCGGCACGAGGGGGTTGTACGCGTCGAGCTCCTCCGCGATCCCCTCGGGCTCGAAGATGCGCTCGGCGCGGAGCATCTCCTGGATCTGGTACTGAATGGTCAGCCGGTCCTCGAAGTAGAGCGTTGCATTCGGCCCGATGGGTATCTGCCGGTGCTTCTTGTGCTCCATGACGCGGCGGCGGAAATCGCCGCGCGCGGAAGCATACTCTTCCAGACTGTACAGATCCTCTCGCGTCAGCTTCTCCATCTCATTCGCTCCAAATTCATCCCTGCGAGTATCGATAAGCGCAGATCTTTAACACGAAGAGCACAAAGCTCACACGAAGACCACGAAGAAAGAAATATAAGATAACTACTGTTTCACTTCGTGTCCTTCGTGCTCTTCGTGGTGAACCTGGCGGACCTGAATGGCGCCAACCGCCGAAAGATCAACCACGAAGTACACCAAGGTCACGAAGCACTATCAAATGCATATGGCACCTACAGTTTGTCAGCGCCCAAGGCTTTCCGAACGGAATCTTTTCCATTGAATATTTCTTCGTGGTCTTCGTGTGATCTTCGTGCTCTTCGTGTTAGAAATCGGCGCGTACCAGAACCCGCGCGGGTCTCGGCTACAGGCCGTAGGCCTTGCGCAGCAGGGTGACCGGGTGCTCGGGTCTCGATCCGTCCTCGAGGCCGTTCTCTATCTGATGCCCGGCCATGGGGCAGTCGCTCGTG
The DNA here is from genome assembly GCA_964585725.1 of uncultured Ectothiorhodospiraceae bacterium. Lineage (GTDB taxonomy): Bacteria > Pseudomonadota > Gammaproteobacteria > HK1 > HK1 > CAZPFD01. The sequence continues at coordinate 3,534 of CAZPFD010000196.1, forward strand.
TAGTGGTCCGGCTCGGCGCTCTTGACGCGGTTCACCACGGGCCGCCCGATCTTCATCGAGGTCTCGTGAAACTCGACCTTGACCGCGTACGTGCCATTGTGGCCGGAGCAGCGCTCGATGGGCGTGATCTCGGTGTCGGGCACGAGCGCCAGAACGTCGCGCGTGCGCTGGCCGATGTTCTGCACGCGCTGGTGGCAGGCCACGTGATACGCGACGCGCCCGAGACCGCTCTTGAACTCCGTCTTGAGCTTGCCTTCGCGGTGGCGCAGCGACAGGTACTCGAAGGGGTCGAAGACCGCGTCCCGCACCTTGGCTACGTCCTCGTCGTCGGGAAACATCAACGGCAGCTCCTGCTTGAACATGAGCACGCACGAGGGGACGGGTGCGACGATGTCCCAGCCTTCGTCCACCAGCGCGGCGAGCACCGGGATGTTCGCCTCCTTGGCGCGGGCCACGGCCTCGAGATCGCCCAGCTCGAGCTTGGGCATGCCGCAGCAGCGTTCCTTGGCGGCAAGCGTGACCGGAATGCCGTTGTGCTCGAACACCGCCACCAGGTCTTCGCCGATGTGCGGCTCGTTGTAGTTGCAGTAACAGGTTGCGAACAGCGCCACGCGCCCGCGCGTCGCCGCGGTGGCCTCGTAGCTCTGATCGCGCGCAGCGGATCCGCCGCGCAGCCGCTTGCGCAGGGTTCGACTGTGATACTCGGGCAGAAGCGCCTTGCGATGCACCCCGAAGCTCTTCTCCAGCGCCGCACGCAGCCCGCTCGAGCGATTCGCGGTGTTGACGCTGGAGGCGACCAGCGGGCGGCAGGCGAAGCTGCCCATGGCGTCCGTGGAGCTGAGCACGCGATCCCGAAACCGGGGTTTGCGCTGTCTCCGGCGCACCGCCTTGGCCCGCAGCATGAGGTGCGAGAAATCCACGTTCCACGGGTGCGGGGGGACGTAGGGACACTTCGTCATGAAGCACAGATCGCACAGATAGCAGTGCTCCACGACCTTCCAGTAGTCCTGCTTGTCGACACCGTCGATCTCCATCGACGGCGACTCGTCGATCAAGTCGAACAGCGTCGGGAACGCGTGGCACAGGCTGAAGCATCGCCGGCACCCGTGGCAGATGTCGAAGACGCGCTCCAGCTCGCGGTTGAGAGATTCCTCGTCGTAGAACTCGGCCTCGCGCCAACCCAGCGGATGGCGCTCGGGCGCTTCGAGGCTGCCTTCTCGGGCCTCTTCCTTCCTGCTCGATTCACTCATGGGGCTCTCTCGAAGGTCACGCTCGTGCGGCGTGCGGGCGCCGCGTGCAGCCTCCGTCCCCGGAAGCGGCGCGCCGCGCTCCCCGCACCTCGCCGGCAGCCGCGGGCGCCTCGCGGGGCCGGTGCGTGACCCCGCGACGGCCCCGCTCCGTTTCAGTCTTCCAGCGTGTCCAGGGCCTTCTTGAAGCGGTTGGCGTGCGAGCGCTCGGCCTTGGCCAGCGTCTCGAACCAATCGGCGATCTCGTCGAAGCCCTCGTCGCGAGCGGACTTCGCCATGCCCGGGTACATGTCCGTGTACTCGTAGGTTTCACCGGCGATGGCCGACTTCAGGTTCGATGCCGTATTGCCAATGGGCTCGTCGGTCACCGGATCGCCCACTGACTCCAGATACTCCAGATGCCCGTGGGCATGGCCGGTCTCCCCTTCCGCGGTGGAGCGAAAGACCGCGGACACGTCGTTGTACCCTTCGACGTCGGCCTTCTGCGCGAAATAGAGATAGCGGCGATTCGCCTGCGACTCGCCCGCGAACGCCTCTTTGAGATTGTCGTGCGTCTTGGTGCCCTTGAGGTCCTTCATACCGAATAGCCTCCACTCACGTGTTGTCGAACGCTCCAGCCAATGATGCGTTTAGACTCAGTCTAAACTAGCTAAACGCTATCCCAGCCCTTCCCGGGTGTCAAGCGTGCTGCCGGGACGCGTAGGGCGGAATGAAATCCCGCCGCACACCAAAGCGAAGCCCGCCGTGACACCGGCTTCGACGGCTTTCATGGCGGGATTGCGCTGCGCTCCATCCCGCCCTACGAACGGAGAGGTGCTAGTCCCACGGACCGGCGTGCGACGGGCCGCTCAATTGACCGCCCTCGAGCCCTCGGGTAACGTAGCTACGCTTTCCCCGCGTGGTGATCTCATGGCCTCAGAATCGAATGAAGTGAACTTCGAGAAGGCCCTGGAAGAGTTCGAACGCCTGGTAGAGCGAATGGAGGAAGGGGACCTGAGCCTCGAGGAGTCCCTGAAAACCTACGAGCGCGGAATCGAGCTCAGCCGAATGTGCCAGCGCGCTCTGGACGAAGCAGAGCAGCGCATCCAGATCCTCTCCGAATCCGAGCGCGACCCCGAGGCGGCTGCACCCGATCCGGATGAGTGAAACGGACGGTTCGCCGCTGGCGGAGCTGCTGCGGGTCTACCGCGAGCGCGTCAACGGGGCGCTCGAGCACTGGCTGCCCCCGGCCGGCATCCAGCCCACCCGCCTCCACGAAGCGATGCGCTACGCGGTGCTGGGCGGCGGCAAGCGCATTCGTGCGGTGCTGGTGTACGCCACCGGCGCAGCCGTGGGCGCACGGCCCGAGGCCCTCGACGCCCCGGCGTGCGCGGTGGAGCTCATCCACGCCTATTCGCTGGTTCACGACGATCTCCCGGCCATGGACGACGACGACCTGCGCCGCGGGGTTCCGACCTGTCACCGCGCGTTCGATGAGGCCACCGCCATGCTCGCCGGCGACGCGTTGCAGTCGCTCGCGTTCTACACCCTGGCCCACGCGCCGGAGATCGAGACCGACTGCTCCCAGCGCCTCGAGATGCTGGAAACGCTGGCGTTGGCCAGCGGCTCGCGCGGTATGGCCGGGGGGCAGGCCATGGATCTGGCGGCCGTCGGCCAAACGCTCACCTTGACGGAGCTGGAGAACGTCCACATCCACAAGACCGGCGCCCTCATCCGCGCCAGCGTGAAGCTCGGTGCGCTCAGCAAGCCGGGAATGGATCCGGAGGTTCTGAGGCGGCTCGACCATTACGCCAAGTGCATCGGGCTCGCCTTCCAGATCCGCGACGACATTCTCGACGTGGAGGGGGACACGCAGACCCTGGGCAAGACGCGCGGATCGGACATGGCGCGCAACAAGCCGACCTACCCCGCGCTCCTGGGACTGGGGCGCGCCAAGCAGATGGCCGAAGAGCTGCACGAGCAGGCCATCGAGAGCCTGCGCGGGCTCGATGAAACCGCGGATCCGCTGCGCTGGATCTCCGATTTCATCGTCACCCGCATCCAGTGACCCGGGGCCGCCGCCGCGCATGACCTCCTTCACTGCGCCGGCCCTGGCGGCTGTCAGAATGCCTGAGTAAAATACTTGGGATTGACTCGGCGCCTGCCCCGCAAGCTGCCGGGTGGTGGAGGAATAAAGGACATGAACGACTCGGTGAGTGCCATCGCGAAGGGCCGCAGGGCCCGCACCATCAGCGATGTGCAGGGGAGCGAGGACACCCGGCAGATCGCCATCGACAAGGTCGGCATCAAGGGGATCCGGCATCCGGTGCGCGTGCGCGACCGCGCGGGGCGCGAGCAGCACACCATCGCGACCTTCAACATGTACGTGGACCTGCCCCACAACTTCAAGGGCACGCACATGTCGCGGTTCGTGGAGATCCTCAATCAGCACGAGTACGAGATCACGGTCGACACGTTCCGCCGCCGGATGCTGGTGGAGATGGTGCGGGCGCTGAACGCCGAGTCCGGCCACATCGAGATGTCGTTTCCCTACTTCGTCAACAAGCGGGCGCCGATCAGCGGAGTCGAGAGCCTCATGGATTACGAGGTCACCCTCATCGGCGAGGTCGACGGGGGCAAGCCGAAGATGCAGGTCAAGGTGGTGGTGCCGGTGACCAGCCTGTGTCCCTGCTCCAAGGAGATCTCGGAGTACGGCGCCCACAACCAGCGCTCCCACGTCACCATCGCGGTGCGCATGAGCAAGTTCATCTGGATAGAGGAGCTGATAGACGTCGTGGAGGAGCACGCTTCATGCGAGCTCTACGGTCTGCTCAAGCGCCCCGATGAGAAGTACGTCACCGAGCGCGCCTACGACAACCCCAAGTTCGTCGAGGACATGGTGCGCGACGTCGCCGCCCGCCTCAACGACGACGAGCGCGTGATCGCCTACACGGTGGAAGCCGAGAACTTCGAGTCCATCCACAACCACTCGGCGTACGCGCAGATCAGGCGCGACAAGCACGAGGAGTCCGAAGGAACGGCATAGGACGGGGGTCCCGAGCTAACC
>CAZPFD010000197.1:0-7750 GCA_964585725.1 uncultured Ectothiorhodospiraceae bacterium
TAAGCCCTGAAATCAGCCAGATTCCGAGGACAATTCGAGCGACTTCAACCGGTTACGCTGGTCCGACCCGTTTTCAGCGCTCGCTCAGGTTGCGGTAGTAGGTGTCGACCATGTCGCGCTGGGCGGGCGGCGGCTCGGAGCGCGCCGAGCCCCAGGCCGCGGACGGATCCTCGCCCAGGCGCTCGCGCAGCTCGCGCTCGATGCGCTGCAACGCCGCGAGCAGCTCGGCGTGGCGCTGCGCGAGGGCTTCCGCGTTCGCATCCTCCGCGCTGCGCGCCGCGTGCAGCGCCTCCACCAGATCCTCGAGGTCGCCCTTGACACCGGGCTCGCGCGCGAGCGCCTCGGCGAGCCCGCCGATGCCGGCCGCCTGCCGCTCCAGCGCGCGGCGCAGGTCCACCAGGTCCGCCACCTCGAGATCCGCGCGCGATCCCCCGCCGGAGAGCGCCGGCCCGCGGCGCGCGCGATCCGCGAGCCGCTCCTGGTCGCGCTCGAGCCCGCGCATGGTGCCGCGCAGCTCGTCGTGGATGCGCGACAGGCGCGCGTCGTCGCCCTCGCCGAGTCGCTGCGCGGCGGACGCGATGCGATCCCGCAGCCCGCGCAGCGAACGCGTGATCGCGGCCTCTTCGTCCTGGCGCCCGGCGGACCCCTCCCTGGCGATGCGTTCGCCGGAGCGGCGGATGCGCTCGGCCACTTCGTCCTCGCGCAACGCCCCCGCCGCGCCCTCGAGAGCGCGCGCGGCCTGCGCCCGCCGCTCGCGACCCGCGCGCTCGGCCAGGCGATCGAGCTGCGATTCCATGGCCTCGACCTCACCGGCCAGCGCCCGCTTGCGCTCGGCGAGCTCCCGCGCGCCGCCCTCCGCGCGGGGCGTTTCCGCGGTCTCGCGCTCGATGCCGGCCTGCTCCTCGGCCATGGCGTCGGCGCGGCGCAGCGCCTCCCGGGTGTCGCGGGCGAGGCGGCCCGGCCCCTCGGAGTCGAGCAGCCGCCGCGCCTCGCGCAGCCGCTCGAGCGCCTCGGCGCCGGCGCGGGCGTCCGCGCCGCCGGCGGAGCGGCGCATGGCCCGGGCCGCCTGCTCGAGCTCGTTCATGGAGGCGCGCAGCGACTCGCTCGACTGCCGCCGGGTGAGGCGCTCGAGCTCGCGCACCAGCTTCTCCAGCTCCTCGGCCAGGGCCCGCTGGCGATCGCCGTCGGCGCCCTGGCCGAGCAGTCCGGCGCGCTCCAGCTCGCGCTGCTGGCGCTCGGCGAGCTCGCGCAGCTTGCGCAAAGCGTCGTCGAGCTGCTGCTCGGGCGGCGTCCAGTCTCCGCGCTGAACGTCCTCGTAGGGGCTGCGGAAGCGATCCATCTCCAGGCGGAACAGGTTGGCCAGGTCGCTCTCGGCCGCGCCGCCCCCGCCGCCCTGCTGCCGCCCCTGCGCCACCTGCGCTTCGCGGAAGGCGCTGTCGGCGCGCTGCAAGTGCAGCAGCGCCTGGCGTGCCGCGGGCAAAGCCTGCTCGACGTCGCTCACGGCGAGCAGCGCCTCGACCTCGAGCATCGACTTCGATGCCTCCGGCAGCTCCTCGGCCATGCGCCGGTACCCGGGATTGCGCTCGATGATGCTGCGCGCGCCCAGGCGCCGCACGATGGCGTCCACGCGATCGCGGATCCGCGTCTGCGCGGTGCCGAGCGTCTCCACCCGTTCCGCGAACACCGCCTCGTCCATACCGCTGCGATCGCGCAGCAGCTTGAACAGGGCGACCACCAGGCTGCGCTGCTGCGCCGAGAGCGTGGCCTCGTTCTGGGCCCCGGCGCGCCCGCCTCCGCCGCCGCCCCCGCCGCTCGCGCGCCGGTAGCTCATCTCGAACGGGCGCACGTCCATGAAGTAGATGTCGGAGCTCACCTGGCGCTCGGGATCGCCGGCCGCGTCGCGCGCGCGCACGTAGTAGGCGATGAGATCACCGGGCGCGAGATCGCGCTCCTCCAGAAAGAGCTCGTGGGCGCCCTCCACCGTCGGGCGCGGTCCCGACCCGTGCCCCAGGCGCACCACCTCGTCGGGGCCGCCGTTCACCGACATCACCAGCTCCAGCGCGCGCACCGCGACGTCGTCCTGGGCCCGGGCCTCCACGGCGATCTCCTCGATGCTGGTGACGCGGGCGTCGCGCCCGGGGCTCACCAGCTCCACCCTCGGCAGGGTGTCCACGTAGGCGACGATGGCGTGCTCGGGGGAGGCCGGCGCCATCCCGTAGCCCCCGGCCTCGAGCTCGACCCGGTAGCGCCCGTCCTCGGTGATCGCGATGCGCGCGCGCAGGTCACCCTCCTCGCTGGCGCGCAGCGGGACGCTGCGCTCGCCGTCGAGGACGAGCCGCCCGCCCGCGTTCGGCGCGCTCGGCGTCACCCGCACCTCGACCTCGGTGCCGCGCACCGCCGCGATGTCGCCGCCCCCGGGGACCAGCTCGGGGGCGCGCCCGGTGTAGTCGGGAAACTCGTAGAGCAGATCGATGCGCCGCGCCACCGGGCGCGGGATCACCTCGATGCGGTGCTCGGCCGAGCTCAGCACCGGGTGCTCGACGCGGTATTGCATGGAAGCGCTCACGTCGAAGAGATACGTCTCGAACACGCCGCCTTCGGACGACGGCGAGAGCGGCGTGCGCGTCCATGCCGTCTCCCCTTCGCGGCGCGTTACCAGCACCAGTGCCTCGGGCCGGAAGCCGTCCGGGGTGGCGGCGATGCGCACGTCGTCGCCGGACAGAATCGAGACGTCGCCCGGCGCCACGCGGATGGCGTAGGGGCTCGCGACGGTCGCCGGATCCTGCCCCGCGTGCACCAGCAGCCAGGCCCCGTGGCGCCAGCCGTTCGGACCCAGCATCACCAGCACCGCCCCCAGCGCCACGATGCCCACCGCCGCAGCCGCCGCGCGGCGCGTGCGGATGCGCTCCAGGGCGGACACCACCGGCGAGGTCCGCTCGGCCGCCCGCCCCATCAGGCGCCGGGCCAGCGCGGGCGATGTGTCCGCCGGTGCGGCATCCGCCTCGAGGGCGGCGCGCGCCTCCACCGCGCTCAGCACCAGCGCGTCCAGGTCCGGGGCTTTCGATTCCAGGTAACGGGCCACGGCGGCGTCGGGTGCGCGCCGCAGCGCCGGCGGCAGCACCAGCAGCACGAGGGCCGCCCCCGCGAGCACGTAGAACCCCGTGCGCGCGGCCGAGACCACCGCCGGATCGAACAGCGCCGCGTCCATGACGGCGATGGCGGCGCCCGCGCTCAGCAGCACCGCGGCGAGGGCCAGTGCGGTCCCTTCGAGCACGCGCCGCCACCGCCAGCGCCGGCGAATGCCGGCGAGCGTCCGCTCGAGGAGGGTTTTCGAATCCACCGTGTCCGGGGCAGTGCTCATGGGCGGGCTCCTGCGGGGGACGCGACCCGCCGCTGCGAGATGCGGTTGGCGAGCGCGCTCTCGATGATCAGTATGAGGCCGGCCAGCAGCAGCAGCCACCAGGCCGCCCCGAACGGCGCGGCGTCGTCGGATGCCGCGCGCGCCCGGCCGGGGGGTGCGGCGCGGCTGCGGCGCACGATGCGGCGCTCCAGGTCTTCGGGGGCGGCCGCAGCCAGCATCGACTCGGCACGCCCCACGTTCACCGCGAACGGCAGCGCGGGTCCGCCCCCATCGGCCCGATGCGCCTCGTGAATGCCGGGCATGCGGGTCGTGAACAGGGCGCCGCCCGGGCGCTGGACGCGCTCGGCGGCGCCCGACGGGCTCTCCACCACCACGGCACCGCCGTTGGCGAGATACGCCCGCCAGTCCGCGGTGCCGGGGAGGCTGCCTGCGTGGCGCAGCAGATCCACCACCTCGCCCGCAGTGTAGGCGGCGCGCCAGCCGCTGCCGCCCGCCAGGTGGGCGACGGCCGCATGCACCAGGGGCACGAAGCCGGGCTCCAGCGCGAGCGTCCCCCAGCGCGGATCCGCGGTGGTCGCGAGCGCCAGCACCCGGCCGGCGCCGGCTGCGTGCTCGACCAGCAAGGGCGCGCCGTCGCTCAGGCGGGCGAGGACCCGATCGCCCGGCGCCGGCGTCACTTCGCGGGTGGCGGTGATGCGCGCGCCGGCGAGCGCCTGCCCTCCCTCGAGGTCCGCCGCCGCCCACAGTGGATGATCGCCCGCCGCCACTTCGATGCTCGCCCCCGCGCCCTCGTGCGCGATCACCGGCCCGAACCCGCGCGCCAGGAAGCCGTTCCCGGCCGCGGGCGGCGCCGCGTCGGACGGGCCGGCCGCGACCAGCACCCCGCCCCCGCGCTCAGCGAACGCCTCCACCGCCTGCACCGCGGATGCGGACGGCAGGGCCACGTCGTCCAGGATCACCACGTCGGCGGCATCCAGCAAACCTTCGTCGATCTCGCGCACGTGCACGCGGCGCACCTCCACCGCCGGCCCCCGCGCAAGGCGCAACGCCTCCTCGAGAAACACGCCGTGGTGCACGCGCGCGCGGTCCGGCTCGATCAGCGCCGCCACCAGGGGGCGGCGCGGAGCCAGCACCGCGTGGTAGCGATCGTCGGCGGCCAGCGCGTCGGGGCCCACGTGCACGGTGATCCGGGTCGCGCGCTCCGCGGCCAGCACGATGGGAAAGGTCAGGGTGCGCTCCTCCCCCGGCGCCAGCGCGAGAGGATGGGCCCCGGTGCGGCGGCCGTCCACGTCGAGCTCGATGCGCGCGCCGGCCAGCGCCGCGTCGCCGGTGTTGCGCGCGCGCACGATCAAGGTGTCCTCCACCCCCGCCTCGCGCCGCGGCGCGAGGCGCGCCTCGACCACGGTGGCGTTGGCTCCGACGGGCTCAGCGACCGGCACGATCTCCAGCGCCACGTCCTCGCCCAGGGGCAGCACGCCCCCGGCCTCGAGGGCGCTGCGCTGGAGATCGGAGACCACCACCACGCTGCGGCGCTCGGCCGGGCTGCCCGCCAGGATCCGGTCGGCGGCGCCGAGGGCCGCCGCCAGCGCGGCGCCGCCCTCGCCCGGCCCGATGCGCGCGAGCGCGCCGCGCAGCGCGGTCCGATCCGCGGTCAGCTCGGCAGCCACCCGCGCCGCGTCGTCGAAGGCGATGAGGGCGGCACGCTCGCCGGACCCGAGCGCTTCGATGCGATCGCGGATCTCGGATACCGCCCGTTCCCAGCGCCGCGGGTGACTCATGCTGTAGGAGCGATCCAGGAGCCACACGACGTCGCGCTGGTTCTGCACTTGGGCGGGGGGCGTCATCTGCGCGTCCGTGTACGGCGCTGCGAAGGCAAGCACGATGGCGGCCAGCGCCAGGCAGCGCAGCGCGAGCAGCACGCGATCGCGCAGCTTGCGCCGGCGCTTGAGCTCGAACGGAATCCGGCGCACGAACATGAGCGAGGGGAAGGCGCGCCCGCTGCGCTCCTCGCGCAGGACCAGATGCACCAGCACCGGCGCGGCCAGCGCCGCCAGCCCGAGCAGCAGCCACGGGTTGGCGAAGCCCATCACCGCACCCTCGCCATCCGGGCGCGGTTCGAGAGGTAGCGCCACAGCATGTCGTCCAGGGGCCGGTCGGTGACGAAGCAGTCGTAGTCGATACGCCGATCGCCGCAGGCGCGCGCCAGCGCCTCCACGTGGGCATCGACCAGCGCCCGGTACTGTGCCCGCCCCTGGGGCGTCACCGGCAGCCGCTCGCCCGTCTCCAGATCCTCGAGCACCGCCGGCGCGGGGAGATCCAGATCGCGCTCCAGCGGATCGAGGACGTGCAGGGCGATGACGTCGTGCCCGCGCACCCGCAGCGCATCGAGCGCCACCGCCGCCGCCTGCGGCGGGGCGTAGAAGTCCGAGATGATGACCAGGATCCCGCGGCGCCCGAGGCGCTCGCCGAGCCGGGCCAGGGCGCGGGGGAGATCGCTGCGCCCCGTCGCCCGCGCGCGCTCGAGCGCCTGGAGCACGGTGTCGCGGCGCCGCCCCGAGGGCGACACGTACTCGACCACATCGGCATCGAAGGCGGCGAGGCCGACGCGATCGCGCTGGCGCGACGCCAGGTGGGCGAGCGCCGCGGCGATGAAGCGGGCGTAGTCGAGCTTGCTCACGCCGCCGCTCGCGTAGCCCATGGAGGCCGAGACGTCGAGGGCGATCATCAGGTCGGCGTTGGTCTCCGCCTCGTAGGTCTTCACGTACAGGCGATCGGTGCGCGCGAACACCCGCCAGTCCACGTGGCGCACGTCGTCACCGGGCGCGTACGCGCGGTGCTCGGCGAAGTCGGTGGAGACGCCCAGGTGCACGGTCTTGTGCAGGCCGCTGATGAAGCCGTCGACCACCACCCGCGCGACGAGGTCGAGGTTGTCGATGCGCGCGAGCACATGGGGATCGATGAAGCGCGCGGGCGCGGTGCGCCCCGCGGCGGTGCCGGCGGCCGCGCTCACGAGGCGTCCCTCGGCACCGGCACCGCCTCCAGCAGCTGGTCGATGAGATCCTCGACCGTGACCCGCTCCGCCTCGGCGTGGAAGTTTCTGAGCAGCCGGTGGCGCAGCACGGGGTGCGCCAGCGCGCGCACGTCCTCGAAGCCCACGTGCACCCGCCCGCGCACCAGCGCCCGGGCCTTGCCGGCGAGAACCAGAAACTGCCCCGCACGCACGCTGGCGCCGTAGGCGAGCCAGCGGTTGGCGAGCTCCGCCGACTGCGCGGTGCCGGGGCGCGTGGCGCGCACCAGCGCGAGCGCATAGCGGCTCACCGCGCTGGCGATGGGCACCCGGCGCACGAGCTGCTGGTAGGCGAGCAGCCGCTCGGCCCCGACCACCGGCTCGAGGCGCGTGGTGTCCAGCGCGGTGGTGGATCGCACCACGTCGAGCTCCTGCTCCTCCTGCAGATAATCGAGCACGATCTCGAAGGCGAAGCGATCGAGCTGCGCCTCCGGGAGCGAATAGGTGCCCTCGAGCTCGATGGGGTTGCGCGTCGCGAACACGAAGAACGGCTCGGGCAGCGCGTAGGTGCGCCCCTGCACCGTGACCCGGTGCTCCTGCATGGCCTCGAGCAGCGCCGCCTGGGTCTTCGGCGGCGTGCGGTTGATCTCGTCGGCGAGCACGATGTTCGCGAACACCGGCCCGCGCAGGAACACCAGCTCGCGGCGCCCGGTCTCCGGATCCTCCTGGAGGAGGTCGGTGCCGGTGATGTCCGAGGGCATGAGATCGGGGGTGAACTGGATGCGCGAGAAGTCGAGATCCACGCTCTCGGCGATGGTCTGGATCAGCAGCGTCTTCGCCAGCCCCGGCACCCCGACCAGCATGCTGTTGCCGCCGATGAGCAGGGTGAGCAGCGCGAGCTCCACGACCTCGTCCTGGCCGATGATGCGCTTGCGGATCTCGGCGACGATGCGCTCGAAGTCGGCCTTCAGCGCCTCGGCGCGCTCCACGTCGTCCGTGCCCTCGCCCGCGCGCGCCGCGGCGCGTGTCTCGTCATTCACGGTCCGTCTCCTGCCTTGTGGGGGAAAAGGGGACATTCTGGTTCCTGATGACCCACGAACCTCGGCCCCGCCGAGCGGGGTGGCGACGCCTTTGGGAAGGGTGACTGGCGGAGCGCGGAAAAGGGGCCAGGGGAGCGGGCCAGGGATGGCCCGCTCCGAGCGTTGAGACACGGATGTCGAATCGCGAGGCCCGACCCGCGCGCCGAGACACGCGCAGCCTCGGAACCCTGAGCAAGGCGCTCGCCGACCCGCAGAACCGTAGCTGAGTCTCCTGGGTAATCAGGTTCTCGTTTTCCTTTGACCACCTTTTTCTCCAACCCCTCCACCGTTCGAAGGAAAATC
>CAZPFD010000198.1:0-4109 GCA_964585725.1 uncultured Ectothiorhodospiraceae bacterium
GCAGGGCACGATCTGCGTGGCGTCGAGCCGCGTGTCGCAGGGAAACTCGTCCTGGCGGGTGCGTACAGCCATCACGATCTCCTCCAGCGACGCGTTGCCGGCGCGCTCCCCGAGTCCGTTGATGGTGCACTCGATCTGACGTGCGCCCGCCATGAAGGCAGCCAGCGAGTTGGCGACGGCCAGGCCGAGGTCGTTGTGGCAGTGCACCGAGAACACCGCCTTGTCGGAGTTGGGCACGCGCTCGCGCAGGTCGCCGATGAGGCGGCCGAAACGGTGCGGCAGCGTGTAGCCCACCGTGTCCGGGATGTTGACCGTGGTCGCACCGGCGTCGATGACCGCCTCCAGGATGCGGCACAGGAAGTCGACCTCCGAGCGGCCCGCGTCTTCGGGGGAGAACTCGACGTCATCGGTGTAGCCGCGCGCCCGTTTCACGGCGCGTACGGCAGCCTCGATCACCTGCTCGGGCTGCATCCGCAGCTTGCGCTCCATGTGAATGGGCGAGGTGGCGATGAAGGTATGGATGCGCGCCGAGTTCGCGCCGCGCAGCGCTTCCGCCGCCCGGTCGATGTCGCCGTCCACGGCCCGGGCCAGGCCGCAGACGGTGCTGTCGCGCACCACCTCCGCGACCGCTTTCACGGACTCGAAGTCACCAACGCTCGAGACGGGGAATCCCGCCTCGATCACGTCCACCCGCATGCGCTCCAGGGCCTTGGCGATGCGTACCTTCTCTTCCCGGGTCATGGATGCGCCGGGACTCTGCTCGCCGTCGCGCAACGTCGTATCGAAGATGATCAACCGCTCTGCCATCATCCACCTCCGAAGGTTTCATGCCGTCATCGGCCGGTCCCGCGCCACCCACGGGCGCACCGGGACCCTAAACAGGGCTTTCGAGGTTTTCGTCCGCTTTCGGACGTTGTGGGGAGATCGTATGCGCTGCCCTACGGCAGCAGTCGCAGGGACAGGAGGAGCAGGAGCAGGCAGGCGCCAGCGGACCCCGCCGGAGAGGCGGTGGGAAGGACTTTCGCGCTGAGCACGTTCGGCGCCGTCATGGCCGTCTGGCACATCCACTCGTGACCGTGGCTCGCACTATAGCCCGCCTCGGGCGCATTTCCAAGAGGCGGAGCGGGCCTGCAGCGACCCGTTGCAGGGCGAGCCAGGGCTAAGCAACGAGGGTTCTTCGCGGATTTCCGGGAAATACGTGGTTTCTCGGGCCCAGGCTGGGTCCCGGGGTATGTGCCTCCTCGTCGCAAGCCCCGCAACAACCCCGCCGACCCAGAGCGCACGCGGGGCCGCGCCGTGCACGCTGCGCGTTGCGCGGGCTTGGGCCGAGCGGGGGCGGGCTCCCATGGCGCTCGGGTCGGCTCCCGGCCCCGCCCTGCGGGGCTTGCGACTCCGCTGCACATACCACCGGGACCCATCCCCAAGGAAGCCCGTCGGCAAGGTTTCCCGAAAATCCGCGAAGAACTCGAAAAGATTCGGGTGGGTCACTTGTGCGAGGTGTGCTCGTCGCCCGCCGCCCCCGACCCCCGGCGCAGAGCCCGGCGCCGGCGTACGTGCACCAGGGTGATCACGGGCCCCGAGAGCGCGTACAGCAGAAAAGCGCCGAACAGAACCTGCGGCGGGTCGAGAGAGATCAGGACGAAAATCAGCACCACGAGAAAGACCGCGACGAACGGCACCCGCCCCTTGAGGTCGAGCTCCTTGAAGCTGTGGTAGCGGATCTTGCTCACCATGAGCAGCCCGCTCGTGACCGTCACCACGAAAGCCACCACCATGGCGTCCTCGCCCTCGATTCCCCGGGCGCTCCCGAACCACACCAGCCCCGACATCACGGCCGCCGCGGCCGGGCTCGCCAGGCCCTGGAAGTAGCGTCTGTCGGTGGTGCCCACCTGGGTGTTGAAGCGCGCCAGCCTGAGCGCCGCGGCCGCGGCGTACAGGAACACCGCCACCCAGCCGAGCTTGCCCATCCCGGCCAGGGACCATTCATACATGACCAGAGCCGGGGCGAGGCCGAAGGACACCATGTCCGAGAGGCTGTCGTACTGGACCCCGAACGCGCTCTGGGTGTTGGTCATGCGTGCGATGCGGCCGTCCATGCCGTCCAGCACCATGGCGATGAAGATGGCCACCGCGGCGGCCTCGAAGTCGTCGTTGATGGCCGCGATGATGGCGTAGAAGCCGGCGAAGAGCGCGCCCGTGGTCAACAGATTGGGCAGCAGGTAGATGCCGCGCGGCTGCTTTCTCGGGCTGTTGGGATCGTTCATCGACCAGTCAGTGTATCAGCGCGGCCAGCACGTCGGAACCTGCACGCACCCGCTGGCCCTCGGAGACCGCACCGTTGCAGTTGACCGGGAGGAAGACCTCCACCCGGGTTCCGAAGTAGACAAAGCCGAAGCGCTTGCCCTGACCGATCCGCTCCCCCGGACCCACGGCCGCCTTGAACCGCGAGATGGCGGCTCTGGCGAGCACCGAGAACACCACATCGTCGCCCTCGTCGGTTCTGACCCACAGTGTGTAGCGTGTGGGCGAGCGGAATCGGGGGCGCGCCGTATCGCTCTCGCGCGCCGTCCAGAAATCCATCACCTTGCCTTCCGTCGGGCTGCGCAGGGTGGTGATGCCCGGCGCTGCGAGGGCAACGGCGATGTGCAGGGCGCTGCGCTCGAGCCACGGATCCCGAGTCTGTTCCACCGTCGCAACCCGCCCGTCGGCGGGGCAGACCACGGCCAGGGGGCTGGCAGGCACCTGCCGGCGCGGAAAGCGGAACAGAAAGAGACAGTAGAGCGCGAGCCCCCATGCGGGAGCCGACCACAGCGGCCCGAGCCGCCAAAGCAGCAGAGTCGCGGCCCCGAGGGCCACGAAGATCGGGAGCCAGCCTTCGCGCGCAATCACGGCTCAGTCACCCGCCGCCATGGCTCTCTCGCGGCAACCGAGCCGCTTCGCGGCCTCGCGCCCTTCGGGTTTACCCGCCCCGCGACGCTTTCGACTCAAGCCGGCGAGCCCGCGGTGCGCGGCGGTGCCATCAGTTACGGCTGCGGTCCACGAGCCTGCGCGCGCTGATCCAGGGCATCATCTCGCGCAGCTTCGCGCCGACCTGCTCGACGGAGTGCTCGGCGCTCAGGCGCCGCATCGCCTTGAGCGTCGGCGCCCCGGCCTGGTTCTCCAGTATGAATTCCCGCGCGAACCGCCCGCCCTGGATCTCGGCCAGAATGCGCCGCATCTCCTGGCGGGTCTCCTCGGTGATGATGCGCGGTCCTCGCGTCACGTCCCCGTACTCGGCGGTGTTGGAGATCGAGTAGCGCATGTTCGCGATACCGCCTTCGTACATCAGGTCCACGATGAGCTTCACTTCGTGCAGGCATTCGAAGTAAGCCATCTCCGGAGCGTACCCCGCCTCGACCAGCGTCTCATAGCCCGCCTGTATGAGCGCAGTGAGCCCCCCGCACAGAACCACCTGCTCTCCGAAGAGGTCGGTTTCGGTCTCCTCGCGAAAGCTGGTCTCGATGATTCCGGCCCGCCCCGCGCCGATGGCTGCGGCGTAGGAGAGCGCGACATCCCGGGCCCGCCCCGATGGATCCTGCTGCACGGCGATGAGGGTGGGGATGCCGCCCCCGTCCACGTACGTCGAACGCACGAGGTGGCCCGGCCCCTTCGGGGCGATCATGATCACGTCCAGATCCGGACGCGGCTCGATGGCGCCGAAGTGGATGTTGAAGCCGTGTGCGAAACCGAGCGCCGCGCCCTGCCTGATATTCGGGGCGATCTGGTTGCGGTAGAGCGCGGCCTGGTGTTCGTCGGGCGCGAGCACCATGACCAGATCGGCCTCGGCCACCGCGTCCTCGATGGGCTTGACCGAGAGTCCGGCCGCCTCGGCCTTGCGTGCCGAGGCCGACCCGCTGCGCAGGCCCACGGCGACGTCCACGCCCGAGTCGTTCAGATTGTTGGCGTGAGCGTGGCCTTGGGAGCCGTAACCGATGATGGCGACGGACTTGCCCTGTATGATGGACAGATCGGCGTCTTTGTCGTAGTAGATGTTCATGCATGACTCCCCCGGGAGTGTCAGGGGTCAGGTCTTGCAATGACGCATCGCTAAGCGATGCGTCATTGCAAGA
>CAZPFD010000198.1:4119-7710 GCA_964585725.1 uncultured Ectothiorhodospiraceae bacterium
ATCTTTTTCACAACCTACTCATAATCCTTATGCCTATCCACAAGACCTGACCCCTGACACTCCCGTATTCAAAGGCGCAGGCTCTTCTCGCCGCGTCCGATTCCGAGCACCCCGGAGCGCACGACCTCCATGATGGACTTTCGGTCGAGGGCGTTGATGAACGCGTCGAGCTTCTCGCCGGTCCCCGTGAGCTCGATCATGTAGGTGTTCGAAGTCACGTCTATGATTCGCCCGCGAAAGATGTCCGAGAGCCGCTTTATCTCCTCGCGCCACGGTCCCGAAGCTCTCACCTTCACCAGCATCATCTCGCGCTCGACGTGCGCGCCTTCGGTGAGGTCGAGAAGCCGGATCACGTCCACGAGCTTGTTGAGCTGCTTGGTGATCTGCTCGATGATCTCGTCCGAGCCGCGCGTGGTCAGTGTCATCCGGGACACGGAGACGTCCTCCGTGGGCGCGACGGTGAGCGACTCGATGTTGTAGCCGCGCGCGGAGAAAAGGCCGGCGACGCGGCTCAGGGCCCCGGGCTCGTTCTCCAGCAGGATGGATATGATGTGGCGGCGCATGTCACGGCGCTACGGTCGAAAAGCCGGCAGCGGAATGGGCAGCGTAGCCCGGCCGTGCCTCCCCCTCGGTGATGGCGATTAAGCGAGCTCCCGGTTCTTGCAGAGCTCCGAGAGCAGCATCTCGTTGTGCCCCTTGCCCTGCATCATCATCGGGAAGACGTTCTCCGTCGGATCGGTGATGAAGTCCATGAAGACGAGCCGGTCCTTCAAGCGCATCGCCTCCTTCAATGCACCCTCCACATCGGAGGGTTTGTCGATGTACAGGCCGACGTGCCCGAATGCCTCGGCCAGCTTGACGAAGTCCGGCAGCGCATCCAGATAGGATTCGGATTCGCGGTTCTCGTACATGAACTCCTGCCACTGCCGCACCATGCCGAGATAGCGGTTGTTCAGGTTGACGACCTTGATCGGCAGGCCGTACTGCTTGGCGGTGGACAGCTCCTGTATGCACATGACGATGCTGCCCTCGCCCGTCACGCAGCACACGGTCGCCTCGGGGTATGCAAACTGAACGCCCATGGCGGCCGGCAGCCCGAATCCCATCGTGCCGAGCCCCCCCGAATTGATCCAACGCCGCGGCTTGTCGAAGTGATAGAACTGCGCCGCCCACATCTGATGCTGCCCGACGTCGGACGTGACGAAGGCCTCGCCATTCGTCGCCTCGTAGAGCTTCTGGAGCACGTACTGCGGCTTGATGCGAGTGTCCGACCACTCGTATCTGAGGCAATCGATGGACTGCCACTCCCGGATGCGCCCCCACCATGCGGCGAGCGCCTCGGGATCGGGCCGGCGCTCCGTCGCCTTCAACAGCTTCAGCATCTCCCGCAGCACGTTGCCGACGGATCCGACGATGGGCACGTCCACCTTCACGGTCTTGGAGATGGAGGACGGGTCGATGTCGATATGAACGATCTTCGCATGCGGGCAGAACTTGCTCGGGTCGCCCACGACACGGTCGTCGAAACGCGCTCCAATGGCGATCAGCACGTCGCACTCGTGCATCGCCATGTTCGCTTCGTACGTGCCGTGCATGCCCAACATGCCGACGAACTGCTTGTCGGTTGCAGGATACGCGCCGAGACCCATCAGCGTGTTGGTGATCGGGATCCCCAGAAGCCTCGTCAGCTCGATGAGCTCGTCGGACGCGTTGTCGAGAATCACCCCGCCCCCGGTGTAGAGCATGGGTCTCTTCGCGGAGAGGATGAGGTCGAGCGCGCGCCTGATCTGCCCCGCGTGTCCGCGGGTGGTGGGGTTGTAGGAGCGCAGCGTGACCTCGGCCGGATACTCGTAGGGAACCTTGACGTGCGGGGCGGTGACGTCCTTGGGGATGTCCACGACCACCGGGCCCGGGCGCCCCGCCATCGCCACGTAGAAGGCCTTCTTGAGCGTCGCGGCCAGGTCGCGCACATCCTTCACCAGGAAGTTGTGCTTCACGCAGGGCCGCGTGATGCCCACGCAGTCGACCTCCTGGAAGGCGTCGCTGCCGATGGCGCGCGTCGGCACCTGCCCCGTCAGCACCACGATGGGGATGGAATCCATGTAGGCGGTGGCGATGCCGGTCACGGCGTTGGTCGCTCCCGGCCCCGAGGTCACCAGAGCGACCCCGGGCTTGCCCGTCGCGCGGGCGTACCCGTCGGCCATGTGCGCGGCGCCCTGCTCGTGGCGTACCAGGATGTGCTTGATATCGTTCTGCTTGTAAATCTCGTCGTAGATGTGCAGAACGGCCCCGCCGGGATAGCCGAAGATGTACTCGACGCCCTCGTCTTTGAGGAACTGGACGATTATCTGGGAACCAGAGAGCTCCACCGCGCCCCTCCACCTGAACCAGGGAAAACGCCCGCTGACGCGGGCTGCCCGGAATCAAGCAAAGTACTGACATTTGAAGATGCGGTCAAGGAATCCCCGGAGCACCCGCAGGGGCGCTGGCCCCGAGCCGGGCCGGACTATAGTTAGCGCGCCCGCGGCCGATAGACGAAGGGAGAGATATCGATTCCCGCAGCCATAGGGGTGACCGAGATGCGGAGCTGGATTGTCGTCACGGTGCTCGCCGCCGCGCTGGCGGCCCCCTCGAGCGCCCTTGCGCGCGTGTACAAGTGGGTCGACGACGAGGGCAACGTCCAGTACTCGCAGAGACCGCCCTCCGACCGTCCCGCCGAAACCATCGAGACGCGCGTCCCCGAGCGTCCGAGCACGGACCAGGGTGACAAGGCGGCCGATGCGGAGGAGGGCAACGGCACGGCCGCCGAGGGCGAGCAGGTGGCAATGGACCGCGAGGCGCAGAAGAAGCGCAACTGCGAGATCGCGCGCCGGAACGCGGAGCTG
The DNA here is from genome assembly GCA_964585725.1 of uncultured Ectothiorhodospiraceae bacterium. Taxonomy (GTDB): domain Bacteria; phylum Pseudomonadota; class Gammaproteobacteria; order HK1; family HK1; genus CAZPFD01. The sequence goes on from CAZPFD010000198.1 coordinate 7,005, forward strand.
CTCGAAGCGGGTGCTCGCGTCCAGGTCCGAGACAGCGAAGGCAACGCGCAGGTCCTCGACGAAGAGCAGATGGCGCAGAAGCTCAAGGAATCCAGGCGCCAGATGGAGCTCTTCTGCGACGACTGATTCGGCTGCATTCTCGCGGCGCTCTTCCCTTCCCCCGACGCCACCGCGACGCATCTCGTGCCGCCTTGATCTGGCGTGCGGCGCGTGGCTCAATGGCGCCTCGGCATCGCATGCCGAACGAGGATGAACCCCATGCGCGCTTCGCAGTATCTGCTCCCCACGCTCAAGGAGACCCCCGCAGACGCGGAGGTGGTGAGCCATCAGCTCATGCTGCGCGCAGGCATGATCCGGCGCGTCGCGTCGGGCATCTACACCTGGCTGCCGCTCGGGCTCAGGGTGCTGCGCAAGGTCGAGGCCATCGTGCGCGAGGAGATGGATCGCAGCGGCGCCCAGGAGGTGCTCATGCCCGCGGTGCAGCCCGCGGAGCTCTGGCAGGAATCCGGGCGCTGGGAGGAGTACGGGCCGGAGCTGCTGCGCATCCGCGACCGGCACGAGCGTGATTTCTGCTTCGGGCCGACCCACGAGGAGGTGATCACCGATCTCGCGCGCCGCGAGATCCGCAGCTACAAGCAGCTGCCCACCAATCTGTACCAGATCCAGTGGAAGTTCCGCGACGAGATCCGCCCGCGCTTCGGCGTGA
>CAZPFD010000199.1:0-7609 GCA_964585725.1 uncultured Ectothiorhodospiraceae bacterium
ACCCTCGCGCGTCTCCTTGGGCCAGGACCACCAGTCACCGCGGACGCCACCCCCACACCACCCGCCCCGGCCACGCAATATTTTTGACCCACACCACTTTTCCGCCGAAATACGCGGAGCCTCGGAACCCTGAGCAAGGCCTCGCCGACCCGCGAGCGAATGGCTGGCTCTCGCGGGTAATCGGGAATCAGAATGTCCCCTTTTCAGTCGCGCGGGCGCAGGTGGGGAAAGAGGAGCACGTCGCGGATGGAGGGTGAGTCGGTGAACAGCATCACCAGACGATCGATGCCCACGCCCTCCCCGGCCGTGGGCGGCAGGCCGTGCTCGAGTGCGACGATGTAATCCTCGTCGAAATACATCGCCTCCTGATCGCCCGCGGCACGGGCATCGACCTGCCTGCGAAAGCGCTCCGCCTGCTCGTCGGGGTCGTTCAGCTCGGAGAAGCCGTTGGCGATCTCGCGCCCTGCGACGAAGAGCTCGAAGCGCTCGGTGACGAACGGATCGCTGTCGCAACGACGCGACAAGGGAGACACCTCCACCGGGAAGTCGGTGATGAAGGTCGGATCCTTCAGGTTCGCCTCGACGGTCTTCTCGAAAATCTCGTAGAGAACCTTGCCCAGGCCGTAGTGCGACTGCACGGGTATCTCCAGGCGCCGCGCTATCTCGGCGGCGGGCTCGAGCGCTTCCAGCTCCGCCGCCTGGACCCCCGGATTGAACTGCAAAATGGCCTCCTTGAGCGTCATCCGCGCGAACGGCTTGGAGAAATCGTATGATTCGCCCTGGTAGGTCACCGTGCTGGCCCCGAGCACCTCGCCGGCCAGGGAACGCATGAGCTCCTCGGTCAGATCCATGAAGTCCCGGTAGGTGGCATAGGCTTGGTAGAACTCGAGCATGGTGAACTCGGGATTGTGCTCGGTGGAGAGGCCTTCGTTGCGGAAATTACGGTTGATCTCGAAGACCTTCTCGAATCCCCCGACCACGAGGCGCTTCAGGAACAGCTCCGGGGCGACGCGCAGGTAAAGATCCATGTCGAGCGCGTTGTGGTGCGTGACGAAGGGCCGCGCCGCCGCACCGCCCGGTATGGTCTGCATCATCGGAGTCTCTACCTCGAGAAACCCCCGATCGACGAAGAAGCGGCGCAGGTAGTCGATGATGGCGGAGCGCATCAGGAACACGCGCCGGGATTCCTCGTTCGCCACCAGATCGAGATAGCGCTGCCGGTAGCGCGTCTCGCGGTCGGCGAGCCCGTGGAACTTCTCCGGCGGAGGTCTCAAAGCCTTGGTGAGCAGCCGCACCGAGCGCGCCTTTACCGACAGCTCACCGGTCCTGGTCTTGAATACTGAGCCTTCGACGCCGACGATGTCGCCCAGGTCCCACCTCTTGAACTGCGCATAGGCCTCGCTCCCCACGTCTTCCCTGCGCACGTAGATCTGGATGCGCCCGGACATGTCCTGCAGATGCGCGAAGCTGGCCTTGCCCATCACCCGCCGAGTCATCATCCGGCCCGCGACGGCGACCGCCGGCGGGTCCTGCTCCAGCTCCTGCTCGGACCTGTCGTCGTACCGCGCATGGAGCTCGGCGGCGAGGGCATTGCGCCGGAAGTCGTTGGGGAATGCGTTGCCCTCCTCGCGCAGGGCGTCCAGCTTGGCGCGTCTCTGGGCGATCTGATCGCGCTCGTCGATATCTGTCATCAGTCCTCCTGATTACCCTGAAGCACGATGACGACCTCGTGGGGCGGCGAGCCTTTTGCGAGCAGCGGACGGTGGAGTGCGATCAGCCATGACGACTCACAGCCCGGCTTTGAGGCTCGCCTCCAGAAACTCGTCCAGATCGCCGTCGAGCACGGCCTGGGTGTTCCCCTTTTCGACACCCGTGCGAAGATCCTTGATGCGCGCCTGGTCGAGCACGTACGAGCGGATCTGGCTGCCCCAGCCGATATCCGCCTTGGTGTCCTCCAACACCTCCTGCTGCTCGCGCCGCTTGCGCAGCTCGAGCTCATAGAGCTTCGCCTTGAGCTGCTTCATCGCGGTCGCGCGGTTCTTGTGCTGCGAGCGGTCGCTCTGGCACTGGACGACGATCCCGCTGGGCAGGTGCGTGATACGCACGGCCGACTCCGTACGGTTCACGTGCTGCCCGCCGGCGCCGCTCGCGCGGTACACGTCGACGCGCAGATCGGCGGGATTGATCTCGATCTCGATGTCTTCGTCGACCTCGGGCGAGACGAACACCGCCGCGAACGAGGTATGCCGCCGATGCCCGGAGTCGAAGGGCGACTTGCGCACGAGGCGATGCACACCGGTCTCCGTGCGCAGCCATCCGTACGCGTACTCGCCCTCGAAACGGACCGTCGCGCTCTTGATGCCGGCCACCTCGCCGGCCGACACCTCGATGAGCTCCGAGCTGAACCCCCGGCGCTCCGCCCAGCGCAGATACATCCGCAGCAGCATCTCGGCCCAATCCTGGGCCTCCGTGCCTCCCGAGCCCGCCTGAATGTCGAGAAACGCATTCGCGGCGTCCATCTCGCCGGAAAACATCCGCCGGAACTCGAGCTGAGACAGGCCCGTCTCGAGGCGCTCGAGGTCCTTCGCCACCTCCTCGGCTGTTGCGGCGTCGTCCTCGTCGCGGGCTATGGCCAGCAGCTCCTGCGCATCGCTCAACCCCGTCTCGAGACCGCCGACCGCCTGAAGCACGTCCTCGAGCTGGGCGCGCTCACGGCTCAAGGCCTGAGCGCGCTCGTGATCGCTCCAGAGCGCCGGATCCTCCAGCTCGCGCTGAACCTCGGCCATGCGCTCGCGCTTGCGATCGACGTCAAAGATACCCCCTCAGGGCATGCACGCGCCCTTGCATATCCTTGATCCGCGCAAAGAGTGGATTGAGCTCGAGCATTGGCGGTTTCTCGTTGCATCCGGGCCGAAGCGACATCGTACCACGATAATAAGGACGATCCTCGAGCCTGCCTCCCGCTCGCAGGCGCGCAGATGTTACTACACGCACCGGTGCCTCCACACCCGAGCCCGGCATCCATCCGACGGGGCATGCACCGGGCGCAACGCCCGGACCGTGGAGTCAGACAGCGCCGGCTCTTCGGCCCGCGCACCTGCCGGGCACCGTGCACGGGGAAAGTGCCGTCCGGCCCCCTTCCCCGATCCGCGCCGCAGCCGTGGACTGACGGGAAATGCAGGCTAGACTTGGAGAGATGGCGCCAACCACGGTGCACCGCATCCCGGCGCGCCGAGCACAGGGCGATGCACGCAAGAACGCAAACTCAACCACAGCCCCGATCTGAGTCGGATGGCCCTTACCCCGAGCGCGCGGGCGGGGCGGCGGACCGGGTGACCCGCTCCGCAGCGCCGGAGCAAGGGAGCCCACAAAGAGTGCGCATCTTGCTGGCTGGAACGAGCGCGCGCGAGGCGCACCGATTGCGGAGCGTTCTCGACGCGACCGGGGTCGACGGCTTCGCGCTCGACCACGCCCGCTCGCTCGAAGACTGCCCCCGAGCCCTCGGCGCCCGGACCCATGATTTGATAGTGCTCCCGCTGCGGCCTCCGCGCCCGCGCGCGCTGAGCACGCTCACCCGCATCCGGCACCTCGCCCCCAACGTCCCGATCGTAGTGCTCGTCAAGGAGGCGCACGAGCGCCTCGCACACGCCGCGTTGGAGGCGGGCGCGGAGGACTATCTGGTCAAGGAGCGTATGACGCCGGACCTTCTGGTACGGACCCTGCGCTACGTCATCGAGCTGCACGAGGCGGCGGTGCGTCTCAGCTCCGGCAGAGAGCACTACCAGCTTCTGTACGTGGACGGCCCATTCATGTTCTTCACCCTGGGGCCGGACGGCACCATTCTCTCCGCGAACCGCTACGTCGCCGAGCAGCTCGGCTACACGGTGGAAGAGCTCACAGGAACGCCCCTCGTCGAAGTGACCCACAACGGTCACAAGCGTTCCACCCTCGCTCACCTCAAACGCGCGTTCGCCACCCCGCAGCGCGTGCACCGCTGGGAGGCCGTCATGCGCCGCAGGGACGGGCAGCGCCTGTGGATGCGCCAGACCGCACGCGTGGTTCGGGGCGGCGAGGGGGCCGAGAAGCTCGCGTGCGTCTGCGAGGACGTCACGGAGGCCCGCAACCTATCCCAGCAGCTCAGCTACCAGGCCAGCCACGACGCCCTCACGGGACTGGTCAACCGGCGGGAGTTCGAGCGGCGCCTGCAGCGGGTCCTCGATATCGCCCGCAATGATCACACCGAGCACGCCTTGTGCTACCTCGATCTCGACCAGTTCAAGATCGTCAACGACACCTGCGGACACATCGCCGGCGACGAGCTCCTGCGCAAACTGGGCTCTCTGCTGCAGGGTGTGGTGCGCAAGCGCGATACCTTGGCCCGGCTGGGCGGCGATGAGTTCGGCGTGCTCATGGAGTACTGCACGCTCCAGCAGGCGCAAAGAGTGGCTGAGGCGCTGCACCGAGCCATCGAGAATTTCCGCTTCAACTGGGAGGACAAAACGCTGCGGGTGAGCGCCAGCATCGGCATGGTCCCCATCAACGACGCAAGCGAGAACATCAGCTCCATCTTGAGTGCCGCGGACGCAGCCTGCTACGCGGCGAAGGAACACGGGCGCAACCGCATCCACGTCTATCACGAGGGCGACAGCGAGCTCGCGCGCCGTTACGGCGAGATGCAATGGGTCACGCGCATCGAGAGGGCGCTGGAGGAAGATCGATTCGAGCTGGAGATACAGCCCATCGCCCCGGTCGACGCCCTCGACGAGCCGCAGGCGCACATGCTGCATTACGAGGTTCTGCTTCGCATGCGCGACGAGCACGGTCGAGTGGTTCTGCCCGGCGCCTTTCTGCCCGCCGCCGAGCGCTACGACCTGGCGCGCCATGTGGATCGCTGGGTCATCAATACGGCCTTCTCATGGTTGGGCGCCAACCCGAAGCACGTGGAGCAGCTCTACTTGTGCTGTATCAACCTCTCTGCACGCTCGGTGGGCAACGAGGATTTTCTGAGCTACGTGATCGGGTGCTTCGACAAGACCGGCGTGCCGCCGGAGAAGGTTTGCTTCGAGATCACGGAGACCGCCGCTATTGCGAATCTTGCGAGCGCGGCGCGCTTCATTCGCGCGCTCAAGGAGTGGGGCTGCTGCTTCGCGCTGGACGACTTCGGCAGCGGTCTATCCTCCTTCGCCTATCTCAAGAATCTCCCGGTGGATTTTCTGAAGATCGACGGCGTGTTCGTGCGCGGGGTGCTGGAGGACCCGGTGGATCTCGCCATGGTCAAATCCATCAACGAGATCGGACAGGCCTTCGGCAAGAAGACCATCGCCGAGTTCGTGGAGAGCAATGCGATCTTGGAGAAGCTGAGGCTGCGCTACATCGGAGTCGACTACGCTCAAGGCTACGGCGTTGGGCGCCCGCAGCCGCTTCCAGCCGCGGACCGCTGACCCCGCCTCGGAGGTACCTTGCAGCACCCCCGCGGATCGGGGTGTCCCCCTCTCGCTCACGCATTTACAGCGCTTCGATGTGCTCGAGGACGAGCTGAGCGCTGCGCGCGCCGCGGAAGAGGTTCACGTCCAGTCGGTAGGCCGCATGCAGGCGCTGCACGTCGCCTAGCGCCGGACCATCGTCCACGGCATTGAACGCGATGGCCTCCACCGGCGCGTTGCGGCCCGGCATACCGAGCCGCAGCTTCCAGTGCCGATCCCCCACGACACGGGCCTTCACCACCTCGAACTCGTCATCGAAGACCGGCTCGGGAAATCCCTGCCCCCAGGGCCCGGCCGCTCGCAGCGTCTCGGCCATGCCCAGCGTCAAGTGCTCCGGAGCCAGCGACCCGTCGCTGTGAACGAACCCCCGCAGATCGTCCGCCGTCAACAGCCTGCGTACTTCGGCGTCGAAGGCGGCCCGAAAGGCCTCGAGGTCGCCCCGTGCGAGCGTCAGGCCCGCCGCCATGGCGTGTCCGCCGAAACGTCGGATGAGGCCGGGATGTCTGGCCGCGACGGCGTCCAGAACGTCGCGCACATGCAGGCCCGGCACCGAGCGTGCCGAGCCCTTGAGCTCGGTACCGTCCTGGGACGCGAACGCAATCACCGGACGGTGCACGCGCTCGCGCACGCGCGAGGCGACGATGCCGATGACGCCCTGGTGCCACGATTCCTCGAACAGGCACAGCCCGAACGGGAGCCCCTCGGTGCCGTGCAAGCTGAGCGTGTCGACGCGCGCCATGGCCTCCGTCTGCATCTTGGCCTCGATAACGCGCCGCTCGCGGTTCAGCTCGTCGAGCTTGCGGGCCATGCGCATGGCAGCGCCGCCATCGTCGGCCAGCAGGCACTCCACACCGAGCCCCATGTCGGTCAGGCGACCGGCGGCGTTGAGCCGCGGAGCCACCGCATAAGCGAGGTCGGCGGCGACGGCGCGGCGTGCATCGCGGCCCGCGACGTGCAGCAGGGCCTTCACGCCCGGCTGGGCGCGGCCCTGGCGGATGCGCGCGAGTCCTTGGGCGACGAGAATGCGGTTGTTGCGATCCAAGGCCACCACGTCGGCCACCGTGCCGAGCGCCACCAGATCGAGCAGCTGAGCCAGATTGGGCTCGGGCGTACGGGTGCGCGCGAACCAGCCCCGCTCGCGCAAGCGGGCGCGCAGCGCCGCCAGCACGTAGAAGATGACGCCGACGCCGGCGAGCGACTTGCTCGGGAACATATCCCCCGGCAGGTTCGGATTGACGATGGCCTCGGCGTGCGGCAGGCGTCCATCGGCGCGCGGCAGGTGGTGGTCGGTGACCAGGACCTTGATGCCGCAGCGGGCGGCCGCGGCGGCACCCTCGACGCTGGAGATCCCGTTGTCGACGGTGATGAGGAGATGCGGCGCACGCCCGGCAGCGACCTCCACGATCTCGGGCGTCAACCCGTACCCGTACTCGAAGCGGTTCGGGATCAAATAGCCCACGTCGCGGGCGCCGAGGAGCCTAAGCCCCCGCACGGCCACGGCGCAGCTGGTTGCACCGTCCGCGTCGAAATCGGCCACGACCAGAATGCGCTCCTGTGCGCGCAACGCCTCTTCCAGCAGGTCCACCGCCGCGTCGATGCCCGAGAGGTCGGCATACGGATGCAGGCATTGCAGGGAATGGTCCAGCTCGGACACGCAGCGAACGTTACGCGCTGCGTACACTCTCGCCAGAACGGGGTGGAGGTTCACCGACAAAGTTTGCGGATCGACCGCAACCGCACGCCGTATCACGCGCATGCTCACGCGGTAGTCTCCCCATGATGCAAGCAAGCCAAGCGAGCGTGACAGGCGAGTATTGGAAGTTCTTATTGGCCGGGCATGCTACACGGGCGGCGCGACGAAGTGAAGAGCACCGGCAAGAGTGAATTCCCGCGAAACGGGTTATGCTCGTCCACCGCCCGCGCCGCGAGACGCTCGATCTCGCCGCGGCGCGCGCTTCTACCGCCTCCCCCGGCTCGAGCCCTACGCCGGCATCCTGGAGGATCCGGGCACCGAGCCCGAGCGGCTGGCCGCCGTGCGGCGCCTCATCGAGCAGAAGCGCGAGGGCCTCGACTAGACACGGAACGGATGTTCGCTCCGAGCGGCGGCTCCGTCAGAGACAGGAGCG
>CAZPFD010000200.1:0-7440 GCA_964585725.1 uncultured Ectothiorhodospiraceae bacterium
CTCGGGCTGCCCTATCCGGGCGGCCCCGCCCTGGCCGCCCTGGCCGAGCGCGGCGACCCGCAGCGCTTCCGCTTTCCCCGGCCCATGACCGACCGTCCCGGGCTCGACTTCAGCTTCAGCGGTCTCAAGACCCATGTCATGCACACCCTGCGCCGCTGCGCCGACGACGAGCAGACGCGCGCGGACATCGCGCGTGCCTTCGAGGACGCCGTGGTGGAGACGCTGGTGATCAAGTGCCGCCGGGCGCTGCGCGGGAGCGGCCTGCGCCGACTGGTGGTGGCCGGCGGGGTCGGGGCCAACCGGCGCCTGCGCGCGGCGCTGGGCGATCTGGCCGCGGCCGAGGGCGCGGAGGTGCACTTTCCCCGCCTGGAGTTCTGCACCGACAACGGCGCCATGGTGGCCTACGCCGGCTACGCCCGGCTGCGCGCCGGGCAGGTCGAGCCCCTGGCCTTCGGGGCGCACGCGCGGTGGTCGCTGGAGGCGCTCGCCCCTCCGTAAGAGGGGGACATTCTGATCCCTGATTACCCATGAAGGTCAGCGATCCCCTGTCGGGACGGCGAGCCGCCCCGACAGGCGGAAACTCGTGGGGAATCAGAACGTCCCCTAGGCGCCGATCTTGCTCTCGGTGCCCGCGAGCAGGCGCTGGATGTTGTCGCGGTGGCGCCACACCAGGAGCAGCGCCATCGCGCACACCGCGGCGACGTAGGCGGGCACCGGCGCGAGGAGCAGGGTGTACACGGGGGCCAGCGCGGCGGCGGTGAGGGCCGAGAGGGAGGAGTAGCGGGTTACCAGGGCCACCACCAGCCACGTGCCCGCCATGGCCAGGCCCACCGGCCAGGCCAGCCCGAGCACCGCGCCGAAGCCGGTGGCCACGCCCTTGCCGCCCTTGAAGCCGAAGAACACCGGATAGAGGTGCCCGAGAAAGGCGGCCAGGGCCGTCGCCGCGAGGATCGGGGGACTGGCGAGCAGCAGCTTTCCCGCCAGCACCGGCGCCGCGCCTTTGAGCAGATCGCCGGCCAGGGTGATGACGGCCGCCTTGCGCCCGCCCAGGCGCAGCACGTTGGTCGCCCCCGGGTTGCGGGAGCCCGCGCCGCGGGGATCCGGCAGCCCCAGCAGCCGGCACACCACCACCGCCGATGCCACCGACCCGATGAGGTAACCGGCGAGGACGAGTCCGATCCCGAGCCACATGGGCGTTCATTGGACCGGCTCGCCCGGGACCGGTCAAGCGACGTCGCGAGGGGCTTGCCCCCGGCGGCGGATGCACGCAGGTAAAGAAGTCTTTACCATGAAATGTTCGGAGCGGCGCGCGGGTGGCTCGCGGTGGACACCATCTTCATTCACGGCATCAAGGTGCAGACCGTCATCGGCGTCTATGAATGGGAGCGCCGGTTTCAGCAGACGGTGGTGCTCGACCTCGAGCTCGGCACGGACACGGCCCGCGCCGCCGCCACCGATCGCATCGAGGACACGCTCAACTACAAGGAAGTCTGCAAGCGCGTGGTGGCGCTGGTGGAGAGCAGCGAGGTCCAGCTCGTGGAGACGCTGGCCGAGCGCGTCGCGGATCTGCTGCGCAGCGAGTTTCACCTGTCCTGGGTGCGGGTGCGCCTCAACAAGCCGGGGGCTTTGCGCCGTGCGCGCGACGTGGGCGTGATCATCGAACGTGGGGAGCGCGGGGAGCGCAGCTGAGATGGTCCGGGCGTACGTGAGCCTCGGCAGCAACATCGAGCGCGAGCGACACATCCCCGCCGCCGTCGCATCGCTGCGGGCGCGCTACGGCGAGCTCATGATCTCCTCGGTGTACGAGAGCGAGGCGGTGGGGTTTCGGGGCGCACGCTTCTACAACCTCGCGGTCGGTTTCGACACCCGGGAGAGCGTGCGCGCGCTCATGCGCACGCTGCGCGCGCTGGAACGCCGCTGCGGGCGCGACCGCGACGCGCCGCGCTTCGGCTCGCGCACCCTCGACGCCGATCTCCTGCTCTACGGGGATGCGGTGATCGAGGAGCCCGGCGTGCAGCTGCCGCGCGAGGAGATCCTCACCGAAGCCTTCGTGCTGCGCCCGCTCGCCGAGATCGCGGGCCATCTCCGCCACCCGGTGACGGGGTGCACCTACGCGGAGCTGTGGATGGCGTTCGCGGGCGACCGCGCCCATGTGTGGCCGAGCCCCGTCGATCCGCTGAGAGAGATGCGCCGCGCGGACGGCGAGCTTGCGGAGCGCGCCGCGGGGGCGAGCGCCGTCTCGCCCCGCGGCTATGCGCGTTAGCCGGGCAAGGCAGCGAACGGCCATGAACTACTGCTCCAAGTGCGGCGCCGCAGTCATCCTCCGGGTGCCGGCGGGTGACGACCGCCCGCGCCACGTGTGCGATGCGTGCGACACCATCCACTATCAGAACCCCAAGGTGGTGGCCGGCTGCATTCCCGAGTGGGAGGACCGCATTCTGCTGTGCCGGCGCGCCATCGAGCCCCGCTACGGCAAGTGGACCCTGCCCGCGGGCTTCATGGAGAACGGCGAGACCACGGCTCAGGCGGCCGTGCGCGAGACGCTGGAAGAGGCCAACGCCAGGGTCGAGCTCGGACCGCCGTTCACGCTCCTCGACATTCCGCGCATCAATCAGCTCTATCTGATCTTCCGCGCGCGCCTGGTCGATCTGGACTGCAGCGCCGGCCGCGAGACAATGGAGATCCACCTGTTTCCCGAGCACGAGATCCCCTGGCAGGAGCTCGCCTTTCCGGCCATCGAGCGCACCCTGGAGCTCTTCTTCCAGGATCGCCGCCGGGGCGACTTCCAGCTGCACACCGGCGAGATCCGGCGCCGCCCCGGTGCACCGCGGGAGGGAGAGTTCTGACGGGGCTAGGAGCGTGTAGGGGGGAACGTGGGGTCAGACACTCTTTCCGTATGCACAGTGCCACAAGGACAGGCGAGCGGAGCGGAAAGTAGTGTCTGACCCCACTTTTCCTCACACGCTCCTAGAAGCTCAGGCTGCGGCCGCCGTCCACCACGAGGGTGTGGCCGGTCACGTAGCGCGCATCCCGCACCAGGTAGAGCACCGCACCGGCGATGTCCGCCGCCTCGCCCTTGCGCTTGAGGGCGGTGCGGGCGATCAGCCGCTCGCGGCTCGCCGGGTCGGGGGGCGGCTCCGGCCACAGGATGGCGCCCGGCGCCACGGCGTTGACCCGCACCGCGGGTCCGAGCTCTGCGGCCAGCGCCCGGGTCAGCATCTCCAGCCCCGCCTTGGCCGCGCTGTAGACCGGATAGCCCTTGAGCGGGCGGCGGGCGTAGATGTCGGTGACGTTCACGATGCACCCGCCGGCGCGGGTGAGCCACGGCGCCGCGGCCTGGGCGAGGAAGAAGGGCGCCTTGAGGTTGGTCCCCACGAGCGACTCCCATTCGGCCTCCCCCACGGAGCCCACGGCCGTAGGGAAGAAGCTGGAGGCATTGTTGACCAGCACGTCCAGGCGGCCCCAGGCTCCGGCGGCCGACTCCACCAGCGCGCCCAGGGCCGGTGTGTCCAGGAGATCCGCCTCGAGCAGCGCGACCGACTCCGCCCGCGCCGCGTTCAGCTCGGCGGCGAGCTTCGAAGCCGCCGCGCCCGAGGCCCGGTGGTGGAGCGCGATGCGCAGCCCCGCCCCGTGCAGGCCGCGCACGATGGCTTCACCGATGCGGCGTGCGCCGCCGGTGACCAGGGCGACCCCGGCGTCCGCCGGGCCTGGGTCCGGACGTTGAGCGGGCGGCATGACGATCTCCACACGGGCGTGCGGGCTCCGGACCCCCTATATACCGCAAACGGGGCCGGCGGCGCTGCCCCGGGGCTGCGGTGAGACCGGGAGAACGTACGTCGCAGGGGGGCGCGTTGCCCGCCCCCGATCCCGTGGCCGCGGCCCACAGCGCCCGCGTCAGCGCCCACATCCGCGCGGAGATGGCGCGCCACGACGGCGCCCTCTCCTTCGCGCGCTACATGGAGCTCGCCCTCTACGCACCCGGTCTCGGCTATTACAGCGCGGGCTCGCACAAGCTCGGGGCGGAAGGGGACTTCGTCACCGGTCCCGAGATCTCCACGTCGTTCTCGGCCTGCGTCGCGCGCCAGGTGGCGGAGGTGCTGGCGGCCCTGGGGGGTGGAGAGGTGCTGGAGGTCGGCGCGGGCACCGGCGCCATGGCGGCGGCGATGCTGGCGGAGCTGGAGCGCCGGCGGGCGCCGCTCGCGGGTTACCGCATCCTCGAGCGCAGCGCGCAGCTGCGCGCCCGCCAGCAGGCCGCCCTCGGCGCCCGCGCGCACCAGGTGCGATGGATCGAGGATCTGCCCGCGCCGGGCTTTCGGGGGGTCGTGGTGGCTAACGAGCTCCTGGATGCGCTGCCTGCCACCCGCTTCGGGATCACGCCGGAGGGCGTGCGCGAGTGGTACGTGGTGTGGGAGGGCGGCGCGACCGAGGGGCGCTTCGCCTGGCGGCTCGCTGAGCCCGAGCATGCGGCGCTCACGACCGCGGTGCGCGACATCGAAGCCTCCCTCGGGCGCGCGCTCGATGCCGGCTATGTGTCCGAGGTGGGGCTCGCGCAGCGGGCATGGGTGCGCGAGATGGGCCGCCGGCTCGAACGCGGCGTGCTGCTCCTCATCGACTACGGGTATCCGCGCGCCGAGTACTACCATCCCCAGCGCGAGCGCGGCACCCTCACCTGCTTCTACCGGCACCGCGCGCACTCCGACCCCCTCATCCTCACCGGGATACAGGACATCAGCGCCCACGTGGATTTCACCGCCGCGGCCGAGGCGGGGACCGCGGAGGGGCTCGAGCTCGCGGGCTTCACCACCCAAGCCGACTTTCTGCTCGCCACCGGTCTGCTCGAGCGCCTGGAATCGCTGGCCCCCGAGAGCCCCGAGCACCGCGCCCTGAGCCAGGAGGTGAAGCGCCTCACCTTGCCCACGGACATGGGGGAGTTGGTGAAGGTGATGGCGCTCGCGCGGGGATATGCCGGCGCGCTCGGCGGCTTCCGCGGCCGCGACCTGGTCCAGCGTCTGTGAGCCGCGGTTGCCGAAGCGGCGGCGAGCCCGGGCCCCGCTCTTCGCGGATTTCCGGGAGGCGGGTGGTTTCGGTGCGCGGCGCGTGCCCCGGGACCCAGCACCGGCCACCGAAGCCACCGATCTCTCGGAAGAGAGCCGTATCGGGACGCTGCCGGCGAGCGGGCGTCGCGGGGGATCCGCGATGAGCCTTCAGGGAGGCGCGCGACGTGCCGACGCAGAGCGTCTCCCCGCGACCGAGGTCCATGCGTTGGTGGCGAACCGATCCACTCTCGGTGCGTTCCGTTATCGGTCGGGTGTGGTGTTCGGCCCGCGGCCGGCGGGCGCGGGCTAGGAGTCCTCCCCGGTGGACACGCTTCAGGTCGTGGTGCTCGCCCTGGTGCAAGGCCTGACCGAGTTTCTCCCCATCTCGAGCTCCGCCCACCTGGTGCTGCTGCCCGGGCTCGTCGGCTGGCCCGACCAGGGGCTCGCCTTCGACGTCGCCGTGCACCTGGGTACGCTGGCGGCGGTGGTGAGCTACTTTCGCCGGGATCTGGGGGTGATGCTGCGCGACTGGGCGCGCTCGCTGGTGCGTGGGGGGTCGAGCGCCGAGGGCCGGCTGGTCTGGGCCGTGCTGGCGGGAACCATCCCGGCGGCGGTGGCCGGGTGGCTGCTGCGCGGCCCGGCCGAGGCTGCGCTGCGCTCGCCCGTCATCATCGCCGCGGCGAGCGCACTCTTCGCGCTGCTGCTGTGGTGGGCGGATGCGCGCGGGCGCGGCACCCGCGACGAGCACGCGCTGCGCTGGCGCGACGTTCTGATCATCGGCTGCGCCCAGGCCCTGGCCCTCGTGCCGGGCACCTCGCGTTCGGGTATCACCATCACCGCCGGCCTCATGCTGGGGCTCAGCCGCACCGGCGCCGCGCGCTTCGCGTTTCTGCTCGCCATCCCCGTCATCGCGCTGGCCGCGGCCTACAAGACGACGCAGGCGCTGAGCGGCGCCGTCACCGTGGAGTGGGGAGCGCTCGCGGCCGGGACGGTGATCGCGGCGCTGAGCGCATACCTGTGCATCCACTGGTTTCTCGCGCTGATCCAGCGGATGAGCCTGACGCCGTTCGTGGTGTACCGGCTGGTGCTCGCGGCGGTGATCCTGATCAGCCGATGATGCGGCCGGCCCGGCTGCGCAGGCGCCCGTAGAGAGTGCTGCGATCGCGGTGTGCCAGATACTTGGGCACCGCCGTGTCCAGACCGCGTGGGGTGATGCCGAGCGCCGCGCACCCGTTGCTCTTGCACACGCTCGGCACTTGCAGGGACAGATAGTTGTCGGTGGAGAAGGGCTTGCCGGGGGCGAGCTCGAGCACGCGCGCCTGCAGGCGCGAGAGGCGATCGTTGAGACCGATGACCTTGCGCCGCAGCCCGGCGTGGCGCGCCGTGTACTCGACCAGCTCGCGCAGCGTCATGCGGTCCGGCCCGCACAGCTCGTAGCGCTTGCCGAAAGTGCCCTTGTCCGTGAGCGCCTTGCTGAAGGCCTCGGTCACGTCCCCGACGTAGACCGGAGCGAACTCGGCGTCGGGGCAGGCGAGCGGAAACACGAAGGGGCTGAGCTTGAGCAGCGTCGCGAAACGATTGAAGAAGTCGTCGTCGGGGCCAAAGATGATCGACGGCTGGAAGCTCGTGACCTGAAGGCCGGCGGCCGCTGCCTCGTGCACGATGCGCTCCCCTTCGGCCTTGGTTCTGAGGTAGGCGCTCGGTGCATCGGCCGCGGCGTTGAGCGCGCTCATGTGCAGGAGCCGCGAGATGCCGTTGTTGAGGCAGGCCTCGACGACCTTGCGCGGCAGCGCCACGTGCACCGACTCGAAGTCGGCGCCCGGGCGGGCCCAGGCATTCAGGATCCCGGCCAGGTTGATGACCGCATCGCAGCCTTTGAAATGCGCGCTCAGATCCGCCACCGAGTGCACGTTGGCCTGAACGAGCTCGAGGGTGGGGAGCACGATGAGCTCGCGGTGGCGCTCGCGCCGGCGCGTGAGCACGCGGATGCGATATTGGCGGCGCGTGAGCTCGTTGGCCAGGTGACGGCCGACGAACCCGGTGCCGCCGACGATGCAAATCCTGCGAATCTCCCTCCCCCGATGCTCCGCCTGCTCCGTTGACGGCGGGCCATCAGGCGGACCCGGGCCCGGGTGCAACGCGCACGCCCGCCGCGGGCGGCCGATGGCGGATGGATTGTCGCGGGCCGTCAGACCCCGGTCAAGCCAGCCCGTGCGCCTCACCGCAGCGTGAAGCGAGGACATGCGGGCGCCTGCAGCCGAGGGCTGACGAAGCGTTCACCCCGGAGGGCGCGGTGCGTGGGGGGCAATCATGGCGAGGCTGCGGTGATGTATCATGAATAGTTGCGCCAGCCCGTAAGCGGCGCGCTTTGACGGGAGCACGGCATGGCCGACAACCGGGGCGA
>CAZPFD010000201.1:0-7397 GCA_964585725.1 uncultured Ectothiorhodospiraceae bacterium
CGGACGTCATGTTCGTGATCCAGCGCGTGCTGGAAGCGGAAGGCCGCCTCACTCTGCTCGACCAGTCCCGGGTCTTGCGCCCGCACCCCTCGTTCCGGCTGTTCGCGACCGCCAATACGGTCGGTCTGGGCGACACCACGGGCCTCTACCACGGCACCCAGCAGATCAATCAGGGGCAGATGGACCGCTGGAACATCGTCGCCACGCTCAACTATCTGGAGCACGACGCCGAGGTGGACATCGTCCTCGCCAAGGTGCCCGAGTACGACACCGAGGAGGGTCGCGAGCGGGTCAACGCCATGGTGGCTTTGGCCGATCTCACCCGCTCGGGGTTCGTGAGCGGCGACATCTCCACGGTGATGAGCCCGCGCACGGTCATCACCTGGGCCGAGAACGCCCTGTTGTTCAAGGACCTCGGGTTCGCGTTCCGGGTCACGTTCCTGAACAAATGCGACGAGACCGAGCGTGCGGTCATCGCCGAGTACTACCAGCGCTGCTTCGGAAGCGAGCTGATGGAGACCGGGGTGCGGGCGACCCTCGCCTGAGCTGAACGCCCGCGGTCCCAGCGAGCCGTCATGCACCGCAAAGACAGCCGAGTGGAAGCGTTCCGGCGGGTCACCGCGGCCGCGATGCGCGCCCTCGGCGCGCGGCGCGAGCTGGACGTGCGCTTCGGGCACGGACCCGCGTCACTGGTGGGCCAGACCGCGCACCTCCCCATTCCCTCACATGAGCTGCGCTACGAGGAGGTCACACAGGTGCGGGGGGAGGCGGACGCGCTGGCGCTGCGCATCCGCCACCATAACGCCGGTCTCCATCGGAGCCGGCGTCCGGGACACCGCCTGGCCCGGGAGGTTTTCGACGCGGTCGAGCAGGCGCGGTGCGAGGCCATCGGCGCCGAGCACATGGCCGGTGTACGGGAGAATCTCGCCGGCGCCCTCGAGGACCGTTACCGCGCACGGGGCTTCGCCCAGCTCAGCGAGCGCGACCACGCTCCGCTCTCGGAAGTGATCCGCCTGCTCGCGCGCGAGGCGATGACCCGCGAGGCGCCGCCTCCCTCGGCCCGCAGGATGGTCGACATGTGGCGTCCGTACCTGGAGCGCAAGATCCGACCGGCTCTGAGCAGCCTCGCCCGCGAGATGCACGACCAGGACGCCTTCGCCGAGGTGTCCCGAGACTTGCTGGTCGCGCTCGGACTGGCCGAGGAGCACTCCGAGGAGGAGGAAGACGACCAGGGGGCGGAAGAGAGCGCGGAGCAGGAAGGGGACGACGGTGAGGAGGCGCGGGAGCGCCGTGGCGAGGCCGGATCCTCCGAGGAGTCCGCCCGCGCCCAGGCGCTGGACGCACGCCGCCCGCAGGCCTCGGAATCCGATGAGGCGCGGGACCAGGCGGCGGCCCCCGCCAGCCCCGCCGAGGCCGATGTGGACAGCCCGGAGGCCAGCGCCGCGCAGCGCCGGCTCGCGCCCGGGCACAACGCGCCCGGCGCGCCGCCGTATCGCGCCTACCTGACCGAGTTCGACGAGGTCGTGCACGCCAGCGAGCTGTGCGACGGGGAAGAGCTGACCCGGCTGCGCCACCAGCTCGACCGCCAGGTCTCACACCTCCAGAACGTCATCGGCCGGCTCGCCAACCGCCTCCAGCGACGGCTCCTGGCGCAGCAGATCACGGGGTGGGAGTTCGATCTGGAGGAAGGCATTCTCGACACCGCGCGCCTGGCCCGCGTGGTCGTGAACCCCACCCACAGCCTGTCCTTCAAGCGTGAGACCGAGGCCGAGTTTCGCGACACGGTGGTGACGCTCCTGCTCGACAACTCGGGCTCCATGCGCGGCCGCCCCATCACCATCGCCGCGATCAGCGCCGACATATTGGCCCATACGCTGGAGCGCTGCGGCGTGCGCACCGAGATCCTCGGCTTCACCACGCGTGCGTGGAAAGGTGGCCAGTCCCGCGAGCGCTGGGCGGCGCTGGGCAAGCAGCCGCACCCCGGACGCCTCAACGACCTGCGCCACATCGTCTACAAGGCTGCGGATACGCCCTGGCGCCGCGCGCGCAAGAACCTGGGGCTCATGCTGCGCGAGGGGCTGCTCAAGGAGAACATCGACGGCGAGGCCCTGCTCTGGGCGCATCAGCGTCTGATCGCCCGACCCGAGCACCGGCGCATCCTCATGGTGATCAGCGACGGAGCCCCGGTGGACGACTCCACCCTCTCGGTCAACGCCAGCAATTACCTGGACCGCCACCTGCGCGAGGTGATCGACCTCGTCGAGAACCGCAGCCCGGTGGAACTGATCGCCATCGGCATCGGTCACGACGTCACCCGCTACTACCGCCGGGCCGTGACCCTGGTGGACCCGGAGCAGCTCGGCGGCACCATGATGGAAGGGCTGGCGGAGCTCTTCGACGCGGACTACGACCGCCGCCCTTGCGAGCACCGGCTGCGGCGTCGCCGCTGACGGCGCGAGCCCGCCTCCCTCACGAGATCATCCGGCAGGCACACCCATCACCTGGGGCGGACGGCAGGCCCTCGCCGACGGCTCCGGGGCAAAGCTCGCCCTCCCGCGCGCCGCGCTCCGCCAGCCACCTCCCAAAGGGGCTCACCGCCCCGCTCGGCGGGACTGAAGCTCGCGGGTAATGACGGGCAAGGCTCTGAACAGCCGGTGCTTGCGACCCGCGGCTTCGTGTAACATACAGGGTTTTCTTGACCCCGAGATCCGAGCCGTATGACGTCGCTGCATCAGGAGACCAACCGCCGGCGCACCTTCGCCATCATCTCGCACCCCGACGCCGGCAAGACCACCTTGACCGAGAAGTTCCTGCTCTTCGGTGGCGCCATCCAGATGGCAGGCACCGTGAAAGGTCGCAAATCGCGCCGCCATGCCACCTCCGACTGGATGCAGCTCGAACGCGAGCGAGGCATCTCGGTCACATCGTCGGTGATGCAGTTTCCCTACCGCGATCGCATCGTGAACCTGCTGGACACGCCGGGCCACGAGGATTTCTCGGAGGACACCTACCGCACGCTGACCGCCGTCGATTCCGCGCTCATGGTCATCGACGCCGCCAAAGGCGTGGAGGCGCGCACCATCAAGCTGATGGAAGTGTGCCGGCTGCGCGACACACCCATCATGACCTTCATCAACAAGCTGGACCGGGAGGGACGCGAGCCGGTGGAGCTGCTCGACGAGGTCGAGCAGGTGCTCGGCATCGCCTGTGCCCCGATCACCTGGCCCATCGGCATGGGCCGGGAGCTGCGCGGCGTGTATCACCTGCTCGAGGATCGCATCTATCTCTATGAGCCCGCCGCCCGCGGCCGCGCCGGCGAGACCCGCAGCGTGGAGGGACTGGACAGCGCCGGGGCGCAGGCGGTTCTGGGCTCGCGCGCGCAGTCGCTGCGCGATGAGATCGAGCTCGTGCGCGGGGCGAGCCATGCCTTCGATGAGGAGGCCTACCGTGCGGCGCGGCTGACACCGGTGTTCTTCGGCTCCGCACTGGTCAATTTCGGCGTGCGCGAGCTGCTCGACGCTTTCGTCACTTATGCGCCCGGCCCCGCCACGCACGCCACCACCACGCGCGAGGTCTCGGCGGCGGAGCCCAAATTCACGGGCTTTGCATTCAAGATCCAGGCGAACATGGACCCGGCGCACCGCGACCGCATCGCCTTCGTGCGCATCTGCTCGGGAAAGTTCGAGAAGGGGATGAAGCTGCGGCATGTGCGGCTGGATCGCGACATCAAGGTGCCCGATGCGGTCACCTTCATGGCAGCGGAGCGCGAGCACGTGGACACGGCCTATGCAGGAGACATCATCGGTCTGCACAACCACGGTACCATCAACATCGGGGATACCTTCACGCAGGGCGAAGATCTTCAGTTCGTAGGCATTCCGAACTTCGCCCCGGAGCTGTTCCGCCGCGCCGTGCTGAACGACCCCATGCGCTCCAAGGCGCTCCAGAAGGGTCTCGCCCAGCTCTGCGAGGAGGGCGCCACGCAGCTCTTCAAGCCGCTGCGCGGCAACGAGCTCATTCTGGGCGCGGTCGGCCCGCTCCAGTTCGACGTGGTGGCGCACCGCCTGCGCACCGAATACGGCGTGGACTGCGCATTCGAGAATGCGGGTGTGGCCACCGCGCGCTGGGTACGCTGCGCCGACACGAGGCGCTTCGAGGAATTTCAACGCAAAGCGCACGAGCACCTGGCACGCGATCACGGTGATGCGCTCGTCTACATCGCACCCACCCGCGTCAACCTCGAGCTGGCCACCGAGCGCTGGCCCGAGGTGGAGTTCCACGCAACGAGGGACCGGGCAGCGTGATCCCGCGCGGCTCTTCAAATCCAGTGCGAAAACCATGAAGATGGCGAAGCATGCGATGATGACGGATACCAGCATGGTTCCCTCGCCCGCCATCGTTCTCGCCTACGGGGCGTACCGCACCCACAACGGCAAGGTCGCCCACGGGCTGGTCCGCGGCGGCGACCGCTTCCGCGTGACCGCCGTCGTCGATCCGGACTCGGCTGGGAACGACGCCGGTGTGCTCCTGGACGGGGCCGCGCGCGACATCCCCGTCGTGGGATCCGTCTCGGAGGCTATCGAGCGCTCGCCGGAGCAACCTCGCTATTGCGTGGTGGGAGTCGCCACCCACGGCGGACGCTTCACCCCGGAGCTGCGGCGCTGGCTGCTCGAAGCGGTGCGCGCCGGCCTCTCCGTCGTGAACGGCCTGCACGACTTCGCGGCCGACGACCCCGATATCGCATCGGCTGCCCGCGAACGGCGGGTGGAGCTCATCGACCTGCGCCGGCCGCGCCCGAAACAGGAGCTGCGCTTCTGGAGCGGCGAGATCCGCACGGTGCGCGCGCCGCGCATCGCGGTGCTCGGCACCGACTGCGCCCTCGGCAAGCGAACGACCACGCGCTTCGTGCTCGACGCGCTCAACCGCGCCGGCATCCGCGCAGAGATGATCTACACGGGGCAAACCGGCTGGATGCAGGGCGCCCGCTACGGCTTCGTGCTCGACTCGGTGGTCAACGATTTCGTATGCGGAGAGCTGGAGCACGCCATCGTCACCTGCGAGCGGGAGACGAGCCCCGACGTCATGCTCATCGAGGGCCAGTCGTCGTTGCGCAATCCCAGCGGCCCCTGCGGCGCGGAGTTCCTGGTCTCCGGCGGAGCGCGGGGCGTCATCCTTCAGCACGCCCCGGCGCGCGAATTCTTCGAAGGGTATTCCGAGGAAGGCTTCCGCATTCCGCCCATCGAGCAGGAAGTGCAGCTCATCGGTTTGTACGGTGCGCGCACCCTTGCCGTCACCGTTCAAGGCGAGAGCATGAGTGCGGAGGAGCTGGCTCGCGAGCAGCGCGACATCGAATCGCGGCTCGGCATTCCGGTGGTGCGTCCCCTCGAGGAGGGTGTGGACCGACTCGTGCCCATCGTGGAGCGGTTCATCGCCGAGGAACGCGCGGTGGTTCGTGATTCGTGAGTCGTTGCATGAGAAAGGGCGCTGAACGCGTTGAAAATCGTTTCGCTACAGAGTTGGGTTGAACGCTTCGAGCTGACGCGGCCTTACGCCATCGCATTCCGCTCCGTGGATTCGGTGCAGAACTTCGTCGTGGTGCTGCGCTCGGACCGCGGGCACATCGGGCTCGGGGCCGCCTCGCCCGAGCCCCACGTCACCGGCGAAACGCCCGAAGCCTGTGGCGAGGCGCTGCGGGAGGATGCGCTCTCATGGCTCGTAGGCCGGGACCCGCGGGCGCTCCCCGCGCACTGTCGCGAGCTCGAGCGCCGCATGCCGCAAACACCGGCGGCGCGGGCGGCCGTGGACATGGCGCTGCACGATCTGCTTGCACGGTATGTGGAGGTGCCCCTCGTCGAGATGCTGGGACGCGCGCACGAATCGCTTCCCACCTCCATCACCATCGGCATCAAACCGGTCGACGACACCCTGCGCGAGGCCCGGGAGTACCTGGAGCGCGGCTTTCGGATCCTCAAGGTCAAGCTCGGGCATTCCATGGACGAGGATATCGAACGCCTGCGCGCGCTGCGGCGCTCGTGCGGCGCGGAGATCATTCTGCGCGTGGACGCCAATCAGGGCTACGCGCCCGACGCCATCATGCGCTTCGTCGATGCGACCCGGGATCTCGGCGTCGAGTTCATGGAGCAGCCGGTCCCGGTGGACGGATTCCATACGCTGCGCGGGCTGCCGGAGGCCGTGCGCCGGCGCGTGGCCGCCGACGAGAGCCTGCTCGATGAACGAGACGCGGTGCGCCTGCTCGAACCCCCCCGGCCCTGCGGCGTCTTCAACATCAAGCTGATGAAGTGCGGGGGCGTGCGCTCCGGCCTGCGAATCGCAACCATCGCCGAAGCCGCAGGCATCGAGCTCATGTGGGGCTGCATGGACGAGAGCATCATCAGCATCAGCGCGGCGCTGCACGCGGCTTTCGCGTCGCCCGCCACCCGCTATCTGGATCTCGACGGCAGCCTGGATCTGGCGCGCGACGTGGCCGAGGGCGGGTTCGTCCTGGAGAACGGCGTCATGCGCACGACCGACGGCCCCGGTCTGGGCGTGAAGCTCATCGACTAGTGGTTTGTGGTCGGTCATCTGTCATTCGTCAGTGGACGCCCTGATGGCGCACGAACTTCAGCCGTGCCCCGCATCGGATTCGTGAGCCTCGGCTGCGCCAAGGCGCTGGTCGACTCCGAGCGGATCCTGACGCAGCTTCGCACCGAGGGCTACGAAACGGTCGGCACTTACGAGGATGCCGACCTGGTCGTCGTCAACACCTGCGGCTTCGTGGAGGAGGCCGTCGACGAATTACTGGACGCCATCGGCGAGGCTCTGGCGTGCAACGGCCGCGTGATCGTCACGGGCTGCCTGGGCGCACGCGCCGAGCGGATCCGCGAACGGCACCCCGAGGTGCTGGCCATTACCGGACCGCACCTGTACGAGGACGTCCTCACGGCGGTGCACGCGCATCTCCCGCCCCGGCACGAACCGTTCCTGGAACTGGTCCCCGCGCAGGGCATCAAGCTGACGCCCCGGCATTACGCCTATCTGAAGATATCGGAGGGCTGCAACCATCGATGCAGCTTCTGCATCATCCCCTCGCTCAGAGGACGGCTGAGCAGCCGCCCCGTGCGCGATGTTCTCGCCGAAGCCGAGCGCCTGGTGGCGGCGGGCGTGAAGGAGCTCCTGGTGATCTCCCAGGACACGAGCGCCTACGGCGTCGAGCTTGGCGGCGGGTGGGATATCTGGGGCGGGCGGGCGGTGCGCGCCCGGTTGACCGATCTGGCACAGGCGCTGGGGGAGCTCGGTGTATGGATACGGCTGCATTACGTGTATCCCTACCCCCACGTCGACGAGCTCATCCCGCTGATGGCCGAGGGCAGGCTTCTGCCCTACCTCGACGTTCCGTT
>CAZPFD010000202.1:0-7326 GCA_964585725.1 uncultured Ectothiorhodospiraceae bacterium
CAAGCCCTTCGCATTCATGATGCTGGTTACCCGCGAAGCTCAGTGGCAAAAGGGGACAGATCTATTTTTCCTCGCATCATGTCAGAGCGCGTATGCCAGGAGCGAAAAATAGATCTGTCCCCTTCTGTATTCAGGCTAGCGCAGGGGGACTGGCGGAGCGCGAAAGGCTACCGCTTCTCAAACTGCTCCAGCGCCTCCAGGGCGTGCGTCGCATACATGCTCGCCGGGCCTCCGCCCATGAACACGGCGACGCCGATGGCTTCGGTGATCTCCTCGCGGCTCGCCCCCGCCTTGAGCGCGCCCTGGGTGTGGAAAGCGATACAGTCGTCGCAGAGGCTCGTGATGGAGACGCCGAGGGCGATCAGCTCCTTGGTCTTGCGGTCCAGGTTGCCGTCCTTGGTGCTGGCCGCATGAAGGTCGGCGAAACCCTTCATGACCTCCGGCACATCCTTGCGCAGCTTCCCGAGGTTTGCGTTCACGTTCCGGATCCGATCGGGGTATGAGATGGGTGTATCCGCCATGGTTCCTCCTGTGAAAACTTTGAGTCGTTCGCGCCGCGGCCGCACGTCCCCGCAGGCGCAGCCCGTCGCCTGCGGCTGCGGCGCGGCCCAGGCCGACGGGTGAGCTCTGCTCACTCAGCCGCCGGTGCGCTCGAGCTGACGGCTACCCGTTACTCGCGAGGATCTTATTCCGGCTGGTCTTCGCGCACCGAGCCCTCGCCGAACCCGTAGTAGCGGCTGTTCAGGTAATGCAGGACGTCTGCCACCTCGGCTTCACCCCAGCCCAGATCCAGGAAGCGGGCAAACTGGACGATGCGGCGCCGGACGTCGGCGCGCGTGCCCGCTTTGCGCGCCTCGCGTACGTGCACGACGCTCTCGTGGCACTCGTGGCAATGGTTCTCGTAGAGCATTCGCCCGCGCTCGGGGTCGGCAGCGCGGACTGCGCCCGCGAGAGCAAGGAGCACGGCAGCCGCGGCCGCCGCAAACAGCCGGCCTTTTGCGCACATAGGCTCCTCCGAACGCTTCCCCATCGCACCTGGGCGTGAAACCTTCCGCGCGCCCTCGCCCATGCGCGCGAAGGACTCAATTACACCCGGGCGCGCGGGGGTCAGCCTTGACCTGGATCAAAGCCGGCTCCCCGGCAGCGGCGTATCTTGCCCCGGTGATTGGCCGACTGCAATGCGGGCGGTGGACGCGGGCCCCGAAGACCGAACGTGCTCGCCCTCCGCGCGCGGCGCGCTTCGACGACGGCCCTTCATCAGGATCAGGATTCGTGACGTGCGCCGCCTCAGCGCACCCATTCGGTACCTTTTCTCCGGGAGCCAGACCATGCCGGTATCCGACCTCTGCAACCGCCATGTCGTAACCATTCAGAAGGACGCGTCCGTGTGGCAAGCGGCGGACCTCATGCGCACCCTGCACGTAGGGGACGTGGTCGTGGTCGAGGAGCGCGACGGACAGCGCGTGCCGGTCGGCATCGTGACCGACCGCGACATCGTCGTGGAGGTCCTGGCCGAGGAGGTCGATCCCAGGACCATCACCGTGGGTGATTTCATGAGCTACGAGCTCATCACGGTCAACGAAGAGGACGACGTCCTGGATACCATCAAGCTCATGCGCAGCGAGGGCATACGGCGGGTGCCGGTGGTCGACGGCGGCGGAGCGCTGGTGGGCATCCTGGCCGTCGACGACCTCATCGACTTCATGGCGGAGATGCTATCGGGGATCGGCAGCCTGATCCGGCGCGAGCGATCGAAGGAGGAAGACACCCGGCCCTGAACAGGCGCGCGGCGCGCAGGCCGGCCTTCGGCCACGCCGCGGCGGCGGGCGCTGCGCCGGGGGACGGCTCGCGGGTCTCCTATCCGTCCCTTGAGTTGCCCATCCACCCGCGCGCCCAGAAGTAGCACAGCAGCGCCGCCGCCACCGCACCCATCAAACCGAGCGCGAACGGATAGCCGTAGTACCAGCCCAGCTCCGGCATGTTCCACGGCGACACCGCCGTCTCGAAGTTCATTCCGTAGACGCTGGCGATGAAGCCGAGGGGCATGAAGATGGTGGCGATGACGGTCAGCACCTTCATGACCTCGTTCATGCGCACGCTGATGCTCGAGAGGTGGATATCCACCAGCCCCGAGACTATCTCCCGGTAGGTTTCTATCACATCCATGAGCTGGATGGTGTGATCGTAGCAGTCGCGGAAGTAGATGCGCGTCCGATCGGTGATGAACGGTGATTCCTCCCGAACCAGCACGCCGAACATCTCCCGCAGCGGCCAGACCGCCCTCCTGATCGACAGGAGCTCGCGCTTCACGGCATGGATCCCGGCCGCGGTCGCAGGCGTGCGCCCCGGCCCGGCCAGCACTTGCTGCTCCAGGGCCTCGACCGACTCACCGTAGTGCTCGAGCAAGGGAAAGTACGCATCGGTCACCGCATCCAGGAGCGCATATGCCAGATAATCCGCGCCGGCGAGCCGCACCGGGGCGCCGGCCCGCCGTATCCGCTTGCGGACGGGATCGAAGCAATCGCCGGGGCGCTCCTGAAAGGTGATCACCCAACCTTTGCTGAGGAACATCGACACCTGCTCGTCGTGCACGCCCGCCTCGCGCGAGGGCATCCGGCATACGATGAAAACATGGTCATCGTACTCCTCGACCTTCGGGCGCTGGTGGACATTGACCACGTCCTCGAGCGCGAGCTGGTGGATTTGGAAAAACGCGCCGAGCCGGCGGATGACATCGACGTCGCCGAGCCCCTGCACGTTGATCCACATGACCGCATAGCGGCCGACCAGCTCACCGAGCTCCTGAACATCGCCTATGGTCTGCTCGTGCAGCTCATCGCGCCCGTAAGCCATGACCTCTATCACCGGAGCTGGAGCGCCCGGTTCTGCAACGAGGGTCCCGGGCGATGCGCCCGGCGGCGTGCGCCGCCTGGGTACGAGCAGCCGCGTACGTGAAAGCGTCGAAGGTCGCATCATCGCTCACCTCTTCTTCGCATGATCCACTTCTCGAGCTCAACGAGCACGAGCACCGACGCCGAGACGACCAGGATCCGAAGCCAGGTCGACAGGTCGAGGGCCTCTGTGTGAAACAAAGCCTGCATGACGGAGCTGTGGGTGAAAAGTACCTGGAGCGGAATGATCACGGCGACGGCCGCGAGAACGTAGCGGTTTCCGAGGAGGCCCGCGCGATTGAGGACGTTGCGCCGCAAGTAGCGCGTCGTGAACAGATAATAGACCTCCAGCATCACGAGAGTGTTCACCGCCACGGTGCGCGCGCCGTCGATTGACGCGCCCTGCTCCCTCTCCCACAGGAAGAGTCCGAACGTGGCGGCGACCATGATGAGCGACACGAAGAGGATGCGCCACACCATGAACCCCGAGAGAATCGCCTCGCCCGGGTCGCGCGGAGGGCGCCGCATGATGTCCGACTCGGGCGGCTCGAACGCGAGGGCGAGGGCGAGAGTCACCGCGGTGATCATGTTGACCCACAGTATCTGCGCCGGGGTCACGGGCAACACCCGCCCCAGCGCGATGGCCCCCAGAATGGTGAGGGCCTCGCCTCCGTTGGTCGGCAGAATGAACAGTATCGACTTCTTGATGTTGTCGTAGACCGTGCGGCCTTCCTCGACCGCGCTCGCGATGGAGGCGAAATTGTCGTCCGCCAGCACCATCTCCGCCGCCTCCTTGGCCGCCTCCGTCCCCTTGACGCCCATGGCGACGCCCACGTCCGCGCGCTTGAGCGCGGGGGCGTCGTTCACACCGTCACCGGTCATCGCCACCACGCGCCCCCGGGCCTGAAGCGCCATGACCAGTCGCAGCTTGTGCTCGGGGCTCGTGCGCGCGAACACATCGCAGCTCTCGGCGGCCGACACGAGCTCTTCCCCATCGAGCGCGCTCAGCTGCGCGCCGGTAAGCGTGGTGCGGCCGTCTCCGATGCCCATCTGCTCGGCGATGGCGCGTGCGGTGACTACGTGGTCACCGGTGATCATCTTGACCCGTATTCCGGCCGCGCCGCACTCCTGCACCGCCCGGATCGCCTCCTCGCGCGGCGGATCGATGATCCCGACCAGACCGAGCAGAGTGAAGCCGCCATCCGCGTCGGTGAAGCTCAGGGTCCGCTGATCCCGCTCGGCGACCTTGAACGCCAGCGCCAGCGTTCGTTGACCGTGCCCGGCGATCGCCGCGAGCTCATCCTCCCAGTAGGCCGGATCGAGCGGGTGGTCCTCTCCGCGCAGACGCTGCCAGGCGCACCGTGGCAGCACCGTTTCCGGCGCTCCCTTCAGGTAGATGAACCCGTGGCCCGCGTGGTCGTGGTGCAGCGTAGCCATGAACCGGTGCTCCGATTCGAACGGGATGACGTCCGTGCGCGGGAACTCCTCCTCCACCAGCCGCCGCTCCAGGCCGGCCTTGAGGGCGAACGCGACCAGCGCACCCTCCGTGGGGTCGCCGCCGACCGTCCAGCGCCCGTCCGACAGCTCGATGTCGGCGTCGTTGCACAGCAGCGCCGCCTTGCAAAGCTCCTGGAGCGCGACGTGCTCGGAGGGGGATATGTCCCGGTTTCCGGTCGAGAAGCTGCCGCGCGGCTCGTAGCCCACGCCGGACACCGCCACCCGCTCCGACGCGAGCGCAGCGGTCTGCACGGTCATCTCGTTGCGGGTGAGTGTTCCCGTCTTGTCCGAGCAGATGGTCGAGACCGAGCCCAGCGTCTCCACCGCGGGGAGACGACGGATGATGGCCTTGCGCCGCGCCATCCGCTGCACGCCCACCGCGAGCGTGATGGTGATGATGGCGGGTAATCCTTCCGGGATCGCCGCCACCGCCAGCCCCACCACGGCCAGAAACATCTCATCCGCCGCGTAATCGCGCAGCGTCACACCGAAAGCAAAGGTGCCGACGGCGATGATCCCGATGGCCCCGGTCAGCCAGCGGCCGAACCGCGCGAGCTGGCGCAGCAGCGGAGTGGTCAAGGTCCGGACCCGGGCCAGGAGCTCGCTGATGCGACCCACCTCCGTGTGCACGCCGGTCGCCACTACGACGCCGGTGCCCTGGCCGAAGGTGACCAGGGTTCCCGAGTAGGCCATGCTCCGCCGATCGCCGAGCGGGACGTCTTGCGCGACGGCATCCGTCGATTTCTCCACGGCCTGGGATTCCCCCGTGAGGATGGACTCGTCCACGCGCAGACTCTTCACCCGGAAGAGGCGCAGCTCGGCCGGCACACGGTCGCCGGACTGGAGATGAACGACGTCCCCGGGCACGAGCTGATCGGCGGGAATCGTCCTTCGATGGCCGTCCCGGGTCACGACCGCCTGCGGTGAGAGCATTCCGCGCACGGCATCGAGTGCGCGCTCGGCCTTGCCTTCCTGAATGAATCCGATGATCGCGTTGATGACGACGACGCCGAAGATGACGCCTGCATCCACCCAATGCCCGAGCGCCATGGTGACGGCGCCCGCGCCGAGCAAGACGTAGATGAGCACGTTGTGAAACTGGATCAGCAGCCGGCCCAGGGCGCTGCGGCGGGGGGGCGGCGGCAATCGGTTGGCGCCGTAGCGGGCGAGCCGGGCCTGGGCTTCGTCATCGCTCAATCCGCCCGGTCCACACTCCAGCTGCGCGAGCGCGTCCTGCATGCCGAGCGCATGCCAGGGGGCACGCGGAGGCTCTGTCAGTGCGCTCACGCGCGGACCTTCGTTCATCGCGACTCAGTCAATGGTTACCGGCGGAAAAATCCACCACAGAGGACACGGAGGACTGCACAGAGGAACACAGAGTGAAGAAAATATGAAAAAAAGAGTACGGCGATACGCTGAGGTTGTCGTAGACATCCGAGGAACTCGTTCTTCGAGTTCCCCTTCTCTGTGTCCCTCTGTGCAAATCCCTCCGTGTCCTCTGTGGTGAAATACGGCGTGTAATATTGCGTCAGGCGCTGGCCTGCTCGGCCTTGCGGGTGAAATATGCGATGCAACCGTCCAGCGTGGAGAGTCTGGGATAGTCAACCTCGGCCACTCCGATGCCCAGCCGCTTCTCCAGGGCCTGAACAAAGTTCATGAAATCGACCGAATCAATGTCGTACTGCTCGTGAAAACTCACGCTGGATTCCATCTCCTGTGGGTTCGCCTCAGGAGCGATCTCTCGCAGTACGGCGATGACCGCCTCTCGGACCTCGTCTTCTGTCATGGCGTCTCACTCCTGCCCAGTACGATCCCTTTTCCCATTCCCCGTGCGAGGGAGCGTCAACCGTGTGCACCGAATCAGGTGCTCCCATCGTGCTCGAGCGTGGACAGATCTCCCTCCGGCAGACCCATCTCCCTGGCCCTCAACAGTCGGCGCATGATCTTACCCGACCGGGTCTTGGGCAGCGCACCTGCGAAGGCAATCTCCTTCGGCGCCACGGCGGCGCCAAGCCGCTTGCGCGCGTGCGCGCGCAGCTCCCGCTCCAGCGCGTCACCCGCCGTGTAACCCGCCCTCAGAACGACGAACGCCTTGACCGTCTCCATGGTGACGGGATCGGGCCTGCCGATCACGGCAGCCTCCGCCACCGCCGGGTGCTCCATGAGGACGCTCTCCACCTCGAAGGGCCCGATGAGATGCCCGGCCGATTTGATGACGTCGTCGGCGCGGCCGACGAACCAGAAATAGCCGTCCTCGTCGCGGCGGGCCAGATCGCCGCTCACGTACCACCCGTCGGCGAAGCACTTGCGATAGCGAGCCTCCTCGCCGAGATAACCCCGGAACATCGAAGGCCACCCCGCCCGCAGGGCGAGCTCGCCGATCTGCCCGGGGTCCAGCACCTGCACCTCGCCGCTTTCGGTACGCCCCACGATGGCGGCTGCGATGCCGGGCACCGGCTTGCCCATGGAGCCCGGCTTGATGTCCATGGCGGCGTAGTTGGCGATCATGATGGCCCCGGTCTCGGTCTGCCACCAGTTATCGTGAAAGGGCATCCCGAAGGCTTTCCGCCCCCACAGCACCGCGTCCGGATTGAGGGGCTCGCCCACACTGGCCATGAAACGCAAGCTCGAGGTGTCGTAGCGGCGCACGTAGTCGGCGCCGACCTTCATGAGCATGCGCACCGCCGTGGGGGCGGTATACCAGACGGTGACGCGGTGATCCTGGAGGATTCGACACCAGCGTTTAGCATCGAAGTCTTGCGCGTCGACGATGCAGGTGCAGCCCACGGTAAGCGGCGCGATGATGCCGTAGATGGTCCCGGTCACCCAGCCCGGATCGGCAGTGCACCAGTACACGTCCTCGGGATGCAGGTCGAGGGCGTAGCGCGCCGTCGCATGATGCGCGACGACCGCTGCGTGCACGAGCAGCGCGCCCTTG
>CAZPFD010000203.1:0-7320 GCA_964585725.1 uncultured Ectothiorhodospiraceae bacterium
ACGGAGCGCCTGGCGCGCTACTATCCGACGAGCGTGCTGGTGACGGGCTTCGACATCATCTTCTTCTGGGTCGCGCGCATGATCATGATGGGGATCAAGTTCATGGGCGACGTCCCTTTCCACGAGGTCTACATCCACGGCCTGGTGCGCGACGCCGACGGCAACAAGATGTCGAAGTCCAAAGGCAACATTCTCGACCCCCTGGATCTCATCGACGGCATCGACCTCGAGACCCTCATCGCCAAGCGCACCACGGGGCTCATGCAGCCCGAGATCGCGCCGCGCATCGAAGCGGCGACGCGCAGGCAGTTCCCCGAGGGGATCCCCGCATACGGCTGCGACGCCCTGCGCTTTACTTTCTGCTCGCTGGCCACCCGCGGGCGGGACATTCTTTTCGACCTGGGGCGTATCGAAGGCAATCGCGACTTTTGCAACAAGCTGTGGAACGCGGCCCGCTTCGTGCTCATGCACACCGAGGGCCGCGACTGCGGCCAGAAGGGCGGCGACGCGACCCTGAGCGTCGCGGACCGCTGGATCGTCTCGCGGCTCCAGCAAACCGTGGAGGCCGTGAGCAGCGCCATCGGCGCCTATCGATTCGACCACGCGGCCCAGGCCATCTACGACTTCACCTGGCACGAGTACTGTGACTGGTACCTCGAGCTGTGCAAGCCGGTGCTGCAGAATCCGGACGCGGACGAGGCCGCGCTCAGGGGAACCCGGCGCACCCTGGTCGGGGTGCTGGAAGGGCTCCTGCGCCTCGCACACCCCCTGATCCCGTACATCACCGAGGCCATCTGGCAGCGGGTCTCGCCGCTGGCCGGCAAGAGCGGAGAGACCATCATGCTCCAACCCTACCCCGTGGCCGATGCGGACCGAACGGACCCAGGGAGCGTCGCGGAGATCGAGTGGGTGCAGGGGTTCGTGCGCGGGATACGCCAGATACGGGGCGAGCTCAACATCCCGCCGAGCCGGCGCGTGCCCGTGGTGCTGCAACACGGCAACGAGACGGACCGCGCACGCGAGCAGCGCCACCGCCTTTATCTGGAGACGCTGGCGGGCGTGGACTCCATGACGTGGCTCGACGAGAACGCGCATCCGCCGCCGGCTGCCACGGCGCTGCTGGGCGACTTGAAGCTGCTCGTACCGATGGCGGGGCTCATCGACAAGAACGCCGAGACCGCGCGCCTCGAGCGCGATCTGGACGCGCGGCAGCGGGAGCTCGAGCGCAGCGAGAGCAAGCTCGCCAACACCGCCTTCGTGGAACGGGCGCCGGCCGAGGTCGTCGCCAAGGAGCAGGCCCGGGCGCGGGAGCTCAAGGCTGCGATTCGCAAGCTCGAGGAGCAGCGCGAGCGCCTGCGGGAGCTCTGAGGATCGGCGACCACGGACGATTCATGGGTAATCCGATTCAGGAATCGTCCGTGCACGCGCATGCCTACCCCGCACAGCCCGTCGTCGCCGTCGGCGCGGTGGTCTTCAAGGGCGAGAACGTCCTGCTCGTCAAGCGCCGCCACCCGCCCAATCAGGGGCTGTGGGCCATCCCCGGGGGGACGGTGGAGCTGGGCGAGACGCTGCAGCAGGCGGCTGAGCGTGAGATCCTGGAGGAGACCGGCATCATCGTGGAGGCCGGCCCGCCCGTCCATATCTTCGACGTCATCAAGCGCGATCCGGACGACGGGGTGCGCTACCATTACGTCATCGCCGACGTCATGGCACGCTACGTGCGCGGCGACCCGGTCCCGCGGGACGATGCCGCCGATGCGCGCTGGATCAGCGCGGCGGAGCTGCCCGAGCTGGCCGTGAGCACGACCACGCGAGAGCTCCTGGAAAACACTCTGGGCTTCGGGAGGCGCAGTGTTTGTTAGTACTCACTTTCGATGTACGAGCTCTAAAACCTCGTAGTATCCCTCGCCTGCCGTTGCAGGCGCGCGTACATCGGAGAGGAGCTGCGCCATGTTGGAGTCCTTGCGAGAAGATATCGCCTGCGTGTTCGAGCGGGATCCGGCCGCACGCAATACGTGGGAGGTCTTGACCACCTACCCGGGCGTTCACGCCCTCATCATTCACCGTTTCTGCCACAGGCTGTGGTCCTGGGAGCTCAAATGGCTGGCCCGGGCCGTGTCCACGGCGGCGCGGTGGCTGACCGGGATCGAGATTCATCCCGGAGCGGTCATCGGACGGCGGTTCTTCATCGACCACGGCATGGGCGTCGTCATCGGGGAGACCTCGCGCATCGGCGACGATTGCACGCTCTACCATGGGGTGACCCTGGGCGGCACCACCTGGCAGAAGGGGAAGCGCCATCCTACCCTGGGCAACGACGTGGTCGTCGGCGCCGGCGCCAAGGTCCTCGGGCCCATCACGGTGGGGGACGGCGTGCGCATCGGCTCCAACGCCGTGGTGGTCAAGGACGTGCCGGGCGGGTCCACCGTGGTCGGCATTCCCGGCCACGTGGTGCGGCAGGAGCGCGCCCAGCCGGACCAACGCCGCGCCATCGCCGAGCGCATGGGGTTCGACGCCTATGGGATGAGCCGGGAGCTGCCGGATCCGGTCACAGATGCCATCCACCGCATGCTCGACCATATCCACGCCATGGACCGCAAGGTGGAGACCCTCCACCGGAGCCTCGAGGCGCTCGGGGAGCGGGTCGAGGCGGGGCGCTTGCCGGCAATCGACCCGGCAGGGCTCGGGCAGGAGCTGCGGCCCGAGCCGAGCGGCGAACCGCCCCGCCGTGCCCGAACCGGGGGCAAAACGCCGAATAGTTGACTAAAATACTCAGTCATGTGAAGGTGTGAGGTCAGCGGGAGCGAACCGGGCATCATGCGACTGACCACCAAAGGGCGCTACGCGGTGACCGCCATGCTCGATCTGGCTATTCACCACGAGCAAGGACCGGTCACCCTGTGTGACATCGCGCAGCGACAGGGGATCTCCCTCTCGTACCTGGAGCAACTCTTCTCCCAGTTGCGCAAGCACGGGCTGGTCATGAGCACGCGGGGGCCGGGCGGCGGCTACCGCCTGGGGCGTAATCCCGACGATATCGCCGTGGCCGACGTCATCGGGGCGGTGGATGAGACCGTGGACGCAACCCGCTGCGGCGGGAAGGAGAACTGTCAGCAGGACCAGCGTTGCCTCACGCACGACCTGTGGCAGGATCTCAGCCAGCAGATTCAGAGCTTTCTGAGCGGCATCGATCTGGCACAGCTGGTCGAACGCCGCCGAGTGCGGGAGGTGGCCTTGCGCCAGGAACGCGCATCCGTCGAGCAGCGATGCTCCAGCGCAGAGGTCGCCAGCCCCGCACGCACCGGTTGGTGAGTCGTCCGGCCCGCTCCCAGGGGCCACCCGGGCGAGACCGGGTCGAAGCGTCGAGTCTCACCGAATCACGGTCAACCAGGAGTTTTTCATGTCCATATCACTGACCGAAGCAGCGGCGAGCCGGGTCAAACAGTTCCTGACCGATCGCGGTAAGGGCGTCGGGCTGCGCTTGGGCGTCACCCGAACCGGCTGCTCCGGAATGGCCTACGTGGTCGATTTCGCCGACGCCGTCGACCCCGGCGACAGCATCTACGAGAGCAACGGGGTCAAGGTCATCATCGATGCGCGCAGCCTGCCCTACGTCGAAGGCATGGAAATCGATTTCGTGCGTGATGGTCTGACCGAGACCTTCCAGTACCGCAACCCCAACGTCAAGAGCACGTGCGGCTGCGGCGAGAGCTTCAACGTCTGACCGCGGGGCGGACGCCCGCCCGCGCATCACCTTATCCTCTCCCGAAGGCCACGTTATAATCGCCTTTCTTTTCGTCCAGGCGAGGATCGGACAGGCCATGGCCGTGGAACGCACGCTCTCCATCGTCAAGCCGGACGCGGTTGCGAGAAACCTCATCGGCGAGATCTACGCGCGCCTCGAACGCGCGGGGTTGCGCATCATCGCTGCCAAGATGCTGCACCTCACACGGGAAGACGCCGAACGCTTCTATGCGGTCCACCGGGAACGTCCCTTCTTCGGTGAGCTGGTGGAGTTCATGAGCTCAGGGCCCATCATGGTTCAGGTGCTGGAGGGCGAGAACGCCATCGACAACCATCGTGAGGTGATGGGAGCCACCGACCCGAAGAAGGCCGCGCCGGGGACCATACGCGCCGACTTCGCAAGCGAGATCACCGAGAACGCCGTGCACGGCTCCGATGGCCCGGACACCGCGCGCGGCGAGATCGCCTTCTTCTTCTCCGAGCTCGACATTCTCCACAGAACGCGCTGAGCGCACGTGACCACGCAGCGGATCAATCTCCTGGGACTCAACCGCAGCGGGCTCGAGGAGCTGTTCGCCGGGCTCGGCGAGAAGCCCTTTCGGGCGGCTCAGGTGCTCAAATGGATGCACCAGCTCGGGACGGACGATTTCCAGGCCATGAGCAACCTGAGCAAGACGCTGCGAGAGCGCCTGGCGGCTGTAGCGGAGGTACGCGCCCCGGAGATCCTGGGACATCAGCTCTCCGGAGACGGGACTCAAAAATGGCGGCTGCGTGTCGATTCTGGGAACAGCGTGGAAACGGTTTTCATCCCGGAGGAGCACCGGGGCACGCTGTGCGTTTCCTCGCAGGTGGGCTGCGCTCTCAACTGCGCCTTCTGCGCCACAGCCCGCCAGGGCTTCAACCGCAACCTGAGCAGCGCCGAGATCGTGGGGCAGGTATGGCTCGCCACCCGGCTGCTCGGGCGGGCGCCCGGACCCCGACCCGCGGTGACCAACGTGGTCCTGATGGGAATGGGCGAACCGTTGCTCAACTTCGACAACGTGGTGCAGGCACTCGACGTCATGCTCGAGGACAACGCGTACGGGCTGGGCCGGCGGCGGGTCACGCTGAGCACCGCGGGGGTCGTCCCCGGTATCCGCCGGCTCAGAGACCGATGCCCGGTGAGCCTGGCGGTGTCGCTCCACGCCCCCGACGATGAGCTCAGAGACGAGCTCGTGCCGCTCAACCGCAGCTACCCGATCGCCGAGCTCCTGGGGGCGTGCCGGGAGTATCTCGCCCGCGAGCCCAAGCATCAGATCACGTTCGAGTACGTCATGCTGGACGGAGTCAACGACACCCCGGCCCATGCGCGCCGCCTGGCACGTCTTCTGCGGGGCATGCCGGCAAAGGTGAATCTCATTCCCTTCAACCCGTTTCCCCGCGCCGGATTTCGCACCTCCAAGGCGCAAGTCATCGAGGAGTTCCGCGAGATCCTGATGGCGCACGGGATCATCACCATCACGCGCAAGACCCGCGGGGACGACATCGACGCCGCCTGCGGGCAGCTGGCGGGGGAAGTGCAGGCGCGCGGACGCATCTCCGCAGGGCGCGCACCACCCCATTCGGGGGCCCGTCCCCTGGTCACGGCGTGAGCGAAAAACCTTGACAAATCAATTTGCTGCGCGATTATCTACCGGGAACATGCTCATTTCCGCCCTGCCCCGAACGGTCGTGCCGCTCCTCCTCGCCGCGAGCTTGCTGGTGCAGACTGGATGCACCAGCACGCCGGCACGCGAAGGCGCCGCCGGCTCCGGCGGAACCGACAACGAGGTGGCCGCGCTGCACACGCGGCTGGGCATCGGCTACATGCGGGAGGAACAGAACGAACGCGCTTTCGACCGCCTGCAGCGAGCCCTCGAGGCGGACCCCGACTACGCGCTCGCGCACTTGAGCATGGCGCTTCTCAGCGAGCGGCTCAACGAGCCCGAGAAGGCCGAGCATCATTACCGGCGGGCGGTGCGCCTGGATCCCAGATACTCCGAAGCACACAACAACTACGGGCGGTTCCTGTGCCAGCGCGGCCGCTACGAGCAGGCTGAAGAGCACTTCCTGAAGGCGGTCGCGAATCCTCTGTACGACGCGCCCCAGGCCGCCTACACCAACGCCGGTCGGTGCATGCACCGCGCAGGGCAGATGGACAAGGCCGAGCAGTATTTGCGCAAGGCCCTGCAGATCGACCCCAAGTTCGCCGTCGCCCTGCTCGACATGGCCGACATCAGCTACCGGAAGGGGCGCATTCTCTCCGCCCGCGGATACCTCCAGCGCTACCAGGAGGTAGCCCCGAACACGCCGCGCTCGCTGTGGCTCGGCATCCGTATCGAGCGGACGCTCGGTGACAGGAACGCAGCCTCGAGCTACGCGATGCTGCTCAGGAACAACTACCCGGACTCCCGCGAAGCGCAGCTCTTGCAGGAGTCGGAGGCCCGATGACCGCACCCCAGCACGACGTTTCCCGGCCCGCCGCCACCCACAGCCCGGACCCAGGCGCCGGCAGCCGCCTGCGGGAAGCGCGCATCGCCGCCGACCTCAGCGTCGAGGAGGTGGCGGCGCGACTTCACTTGTATCCGAGGACCATCGCGCACATCGAAAACGACGACTACGCGCACCTTCCAGCGCCGACCTTTGTCCGCGGCTATCTGCGGGCATACGCCCGTCTCCTCGAGCTGCCGCCCGGCCCCATCGTCGAGGCCTTCGATCGACACGGGCTCGAGCCTCCCGCTCTGGTCGCCGACATCGCCAACAACAACCAGGCGCGCAGCGGCGATTTCCCGGTGCGGATCGCGACCTATCTCATCGTGCTGGGCCTGGGCGCCCTGGTGGTGGTCTGGTGGCAGAATCAAGGGGCCGACCCGCTGACTGCCCGGCTGGCCGAGGCGCCGATGGTCGGCGAAGAGCCCGAGAGGACGCGGAGCGAGGATCTCGCCGCCGGTGCGACACCCGCCGCCCCCAGTCCCGAGGTGCAACGGAGCGCCTCCGCGGACCCGCCGGCCGCGGCGGCCGGCGCCGATCCGGCTGGACCCGACGATGACGCGCAGAGGGTTGCGATGACCCTCAACGAGCCGCCCCGCCACCCCACCCGGACCGCCGCCGATCAGCGCGAGAGGCCGGAGGCCGGGGAACGCACGCGCCCGGAATCGGATGGCACGGCGGCGGCGAGCCCGGCGCCAGGGTTCGCGCCGTCGGCCGCGCCTTCCGGCGAATCCCCCGTGCCGGGGAGTGCCCGAGACGACCGAGCCCACACCGATGGCGTCGCCCGTACGGCCCGCAGCGACCCGCGCTCGCAACCCGCTACGGCGGAGGCGCCGGCCGCCGAGGAGAACGTGCGCGCGGGGGGTGACGACACCCTTGAACTGCATTTCCAGCACGACTCGTGGGTCGAGGTCTACGGCGGGGACGATGCGCGCCTCTACTACGACCTGGCGCGTACAGGCCAGACCGTGGCGGTCCGCGGGGACGCGCCCTTCCGCGTGCTTCTGGGGTACGCGCGCGGCGTGCGCGTCGAGTACAACGGCGTGCGCTTCGATCACACACCCCACA
>CAZPFD010000204.1:0-7256 GCA_964585725.1 uncultured Ectothiorhodospiraceae bacterium
CCACTTTTCCCGAAGGGCGCGGGCCAGGAGGGCCCGCGCCGAGCGTTGAGACAGGGATGTCGAATCGCGAGGCCCGACCCGCGCGCCGAGACACGCGAAGCCTCGGAACCCGAAGCAAGGCTCGCCGACCCGCAAGATAATGGCTGCGTTTCATGGGTAATCAGGAATCAGAATGTCCCCTTTTTCGGTGGATAATTGGAGTACCCATGCCTGTCATTGGGGACGCATGACATGACCACGGTGATCACGGGCGCCACCGGCTTCGTCGGCTCCGCCGTTCTGCGCCGGCTCCTGGACGCCGGGCACACGGCGCGGGTGCTGGTGCGCGCTGGCAGTGATCGGCGCAATCTGGAAGGCCTGCCCGTCGAGGCGGCGGAGGGCGATCTGCGGGATCCCGGATCCCTCGAACGCATCCTCCAGGGATGCGAGGCGCTGTTCCACGTGGCCGCCGACTACCGGTTATGGGTGCGCAACCCGAGCGAGCTCTACGAGAGCAACGTCGCGGGCACGCGCAACATCCTGCTGGCTGCCGGCGAGACCGGCGTCCGCCGCATCGTGTACACCAGCAGCGTGGCCACGCTCGGTCTGAACGCCGGCGGCAGTCCGGCGGACGAGGAAACGCCGGTGAGCCTCGAGGACATGATCGGGCACTACAAGCGCTCCAAGTTCCTGGCCGAGGCGGAAGCGCGGCGTTTGGCGCAGGAGCAGGGGCTTCCGGTGGTCATCGTGAATCCGTCGGCGCCGGTGGGCCCGCGCGATGTCAAACCGACGCCGACCGGGCGCGTCATCGTCGACGCCGCCTCCGGTCGGTTGCCGGCCTATGTGGACACGGGCCTCAACGTGGTGCACGTGGAGGACGTCGCCGAAGGGCATTGGCTGGCTTTCGAGCGGGGCCGCATCGGAGAACGCTACATCCTCGGGGGCCAGAATCTCAGCTTGCGCGAGATCCTGGCGCACGTGGCCGCACTGGTGGGTCGCGCGCCGCCCCGCGTGCGCCTTCCGCACCGTTTGGTTCTGCCCGTGGCCTACGCGGTGGAAGGCTGGGCCCGTGTGTGGCCGCGTGCCGAGCCCCGGGTCACCGTCGACAGCGTACGCATGGCGCGCAAGCTGATGTATTTCTCATCCGACAAGGCCCGCCGCGAGCTCGGGTTCGAGGCGCGCCCGGCCGAGGCAGCCCTGCGCGACGCCCTCGAGTGGTTTCGGGCCAACGGCTACCTCCGGTGACAGACTCAGCGCGCCCCCGCGATCTCCGAATGCGCCGGGCGCAGGGAGTACGCCCAGCCCAGGGCCATGCCCGAGAGCATCCACAGGATCTCGCGCGCGCGGCGCACGAGCGCCAGCGCCACGCCGAGCAGGGGGTTGCCCGTGAGCGATGTGCAGATGAGCAGAAAGGCGCCTTCCTGGACGCCGATGCTCGCGGGAATGAAGAAGGTGCCGGCGCGCACGAGCTGCGCCGCGGCCTCGATGATCCACGCGTCGGTGAACGAGACCGGGTGTCCGAGGAAGTGCATCGCCACGTAGACCTCGAGCACGCCTATGAACCAGTTCGCGAAGCCCAGCACGAGCGTGCCGCCGAAGCGCATCCGTCGCTGCGTATAGAAGTCGACCAGGCGGCGGTCGACGTCGCGGACGGTGTGCAATGCGCTCTGGAGGCGCCGGGCGAGGCCCGCCGTGGCGCCCCTGCGGCTCAGCCGGCGCGCAGTCGCCGAGGAGAGACTGAAGCGCTGCACCAGGAAGAACAGGACGATCCCCGTGCCCAGGGCGATGAGCCCGGTCGCGGCGACGCCCTTGTGAGCGGTCGGCACGCGGGGATCGCCGACGAGCTGAAGCAGCCCGGTGGCGAGAAAAGCGACCAGCGCCAGCAGCGTCGTGGTCTTGGCGAGCACCAGGGAAGCGCTGGACTCGCGGTAGTCGAAGCCGTAGTACTTCTTCAGCAGCACCGCCTTGACCGGCTCGCCGCCCAGGCCCGCGAGCGGGGTGGCGTGGTTGTAGGCCTCCCCCACCATGCGCACCACGAACAGGCGGCGCAGCCAGCGCGCGTTCAGCGGCACCGAGGGCAGGGTGAGCTGCCATCCGGCCGCGTCGCACACGAACGAGATCAGGTATACGCAGAGCACCGCCGCCATGCCGACCCATCCGATCTGGAGCGTCTGCGCCCACAGGGCGCGGATGTCCGTCTGATGGAGGATGAACGTCAGCAGGCCGAGCCCCACGGCCAGAGGCAACAACCGGCGCAGGTACATCTCTCGTGCGGTGTCCTCGTCTGGGTGGGCGTCCCCGAAGCCGCAGATGCTGACACACGCGGCGATGGCCGGCAAACCATGGATTGCGGTGGGATGCATCCGATTGTCGGCTGGATCTCCGTCGGGTAGGCTCGAGAGGTGTCGGCGCAGGCGGGCGGCGTGCCCGGGCCGGGTTGCGGAGGTCGAGCGACGGATGCGGGCTTTGATCATGGCGGCGGGTATCGGGCGGCGTCTGGCCGGGTACGATGTGCCCAAGGTGCTGCTGCCCTTCGGCGGACGGAGCCTGCTCGAGCGCCACTTGTCTCTGCTCGCGGAGGTGGGCGTGGAGCGCATCGTCGTCGCCACCGGGTATCGCGCGGAGCTGGTGGAGCGCGAGCTGGCGCGGCTGTCGCCGCCTGCTGTACAAACAATGCACAATCCCGCCTACGACGAAGGCAGCATCGTGACGCTGTGGCAGTGCCGCGCGGCGCTCGAGAGCGGGGACGATGTGTTGCTCATGGACGCGGACGTCCTCTACGACGCGCGCGTGCTGGCCTCGCTCCTGGGATCGCCGCACCGCAACTGCCTGCTCATCGATCGCGGCTTCGAAGCCGGGGAGGAGCCGGTCAAGGCCTGTCTACGCCGGGGAAGGGTGGTGGAGCTGCGTAAGGAAATCGACCCCGGCCTGGTCTATGAGGAGGAGGGGGAATCCGTGGGGTTCTTTCGGATCTCGAGCGGGGCGGCCCGGCGCCTCGCCGGCATCGCCGGGGACTACGTGCGCCGCGGGCTGCGCGATGCACCCCACGAGGAGGCGCTGCGCGACCTGGTGTGCGGGACCGAGGGTGAGCCGTTCGGTTTCGAGGACGTGACCGGCCTGCCCTGGATCGAGATCGACTTCCCCGAGGATGTGCGCCGCGCGGAATCGCAGATCCTGCCGCGGCTGAGCGGCTGAGCGGCGTACGCGGAAACCGGTGGCCGGACCGGAGGCGCCGCGGTGCGCAAGCCTGCGCCTGCGCACGGGTGCCTGGGCACCGCCGGAGAGTGTTACCATTTCATTCCTTTCGCGAGATGCGAATGCATCCGATCTTGACCCCCGAGGGAGCTTGCGCAGCGATGTACAACGACACCGATCGTCCGTCCAAGGCCGCCCGGCTGCGCGGCCTGCTCGAATCGAACCGGCTCGAGTATCTGATGGAGGCTCACAACGGGCTCAGCGCACGCATCGTGGAAGAGGCGGGGTTCAAAGGCATCTGGGCCAGCGGGCTGGCGCTTTCGGCGCAGTTCGGTGTGCGCGACAGCAACGAGGCGAGCTGGACCCAGATCGTGGAGATGCTGGAGTTCATGTCGGATGTGACCGACGTACCGATCCTGCTCGACGGCGATACCGGGTACGGGAACTTCAACAACACCCGGCGCCTGGTCAGGAAGCTCGAGCAGCGCGGCGTCGCCGGCGTGTGCATCGAGGACAAGGTCTTTCCCAAGACCAACAGCTTCATCCGCGGGGAACGCCAGCCTCTGGCCCATATCGACGAATTCTGCGGCAAGATCAAGGCCGGGAAGGACAGCCAGCTCGACCCGGACTTCTGCCTGATCGCACGCGTGGAGGCGTTCATCGCCGGGTGGGATGTGGATGAGGCGCTGCGCCGCGCCTGCGCCTACCATGAAGCAGGCGCCGACGCCATCCTGATTCACAGCAAGCTCTCCCGCCCCGACGAGGTGCTGGCCTTCGCGGCCGAGTGGGGCGATCGCTCGCCCATCCTGATCGTCCCCACCAAGTACTACAGCACTCCCATGGAGGTCTTTCGGAAGGCGGGGATCAGCGTGGCGATCTGGGCGAATCACATGGTCCGCGCATCCGTGGCCGCGATGACCTCCGTGGCCCGCGAGATCCACGCCACCGAGACGCTGGTCAACATCGAGGACCGCATCGCTCCGGTGGACGAGATATTCAGGCTTCAGGGCGCGCAGGAGCTGCTCGCCGCCGAGCAGCGCTACTTCCGGCTCGCGAACGGGCACATCCGCGCCGTGGTGCTCGCCGCGACCCGGGGCCAGGAGCTCGAGAAGCTCACCGAGGATCGGCCGAAGGTGATGCTGCCGGTGGGGGGCAAGCCGCTGCTGAGGCGCCTGGTCGACGAGTTCAAGCGCCAGCGCGTGAACGAGATCACCGTCGTGGCCGGCTACAAGGCGGACGCCATCGACGTGCCGGGAGTGAGCGTCGTGATCAACGAGGCGCACGAGGCGAGCGGCGAGCTCGCCTCGCTCGCGTGCGCGGAAGCCCACCTGGACGAGGATGCAGTCGTTCTCTACGGGGATCTCCTCATCCGCAGCTACATCCTGCGCGATCTGCTCGACAGCAAGGCGGAGATAACGGCCGTGGTGGACTCCGCGCCGCCGGAGGGGCGCATCAGCGGGACGCCCGACTTCGCATACTGCTCGCTGCCCGATGATCGGTCGTTGTTTCGCCAGGACGTGCAGCTGCTGCGTGTGGTCACGCACGGGAACGGCGACGCGCCGGCGCCCCAGGGGCGCTGGATCGGGATGCTGCGCGCACGCGGCGCGGGCTGCCGCTGGCTGCGCGAAGGGCTGCGGGATCTGCGCCAGCGGCCGGATTTCCACGCGCTGGGCATGCCCGATCTGCTCAATCACCTGGTGGATGCCGGGCGTCCCATCAAGGTGCTCTACATCCACGGCCATTGGCTCGACGTCAACAATGTGAACGACATCGAGCGCGCCATGAACTTCACGCAGGATCAGCCCGGGTACGCGCTGCACCACGAGCGGCGGTCATGATCGAGGCGCGGGCCTTCGTCGAGCCTGCGCGGCGGCTAGGCTATCGCTGGTACGCGGGAGTCCCGTGCTCCTTTCTCACGCCCTTCATCAACTACGTCATCGACGATCCGGCGCTGACCTATGTATCCGCGCCGAACGAGGGGGACGCCCTGGCGGCGGCGGCCGGCGCCTGGATCGGCGGCGCGCCGGCGGTGGTGATGATGCAGAACTCCGGGCTCGGCAACGCGGTCAATCCGCTGACCTCGCTGTGCTACCCCTTTCGCATACCGGTGCTGCTGATCATCACCCTGCGCGGCGCGCCGGATGTCGGCGACGAGCCCCAGCACGAGCTCATGGGGCGCATCACCGGGGACCTGCTCGAGCTCATGGGCGTTCCCTGGGAGGTCTTTCCCGATGAGGCTTCCGGCGTCGAGCCGGCGCTGGCGCGGGCTGCGGCACACCTGCGACGCGAGGAGCGTCCCTATGCCCTGGTGATGCGCAAGGGCACCGTGGCCGCCCACCGCCGCGAGGCGGGAGGGGCGGTGGAGAGCGCCGCTGCGGGCGCGCCGGTGCGGCGGTTGGACGCGGGCGGGGAGCGGCCGTCGCGGCGCGCGGCTCTCGCACGCATCGTCGAGCGGACCCCTGCGCGCGAGACCGTGGTGATCGCCACCACCGGTTACACCGGGCGCGAGCTCTACGCCCTCGCCGATCGCCCCAATCATCTGTACGTGGTCGGGTCCATGGGCTGCGCGTCGGCGCTGGGCCTGGGCTTGTCCATGACCCGTCCCGACCTGCGGGTGGTGGTCGTGGACGGAGACGGCGCCGCCCTCATGCGCATGGGCAACTTCGCATTCGTCGGCGCGTGCGCGGGCGCCAACCTCGTGCACGTCCTGCTCG
The DNA here is from genome assembly GCA_964585725.1 of uncultured Ectothiorhodospiraceae bacterium. Classification (GTDB taxonomy): domain Bacteria; phylum Pseudomonadota; class Gammaproteobacteria; order HK1; family HK1; genus CAZPFD01. The sequence goes on from CAZPFD010000204.1 coordinate 5,889, forward strand.
ACAACGGGGTCCACGACTCGACCGGCGGCCAGGCCACCCTCTCGCCCCATGTGGGATTCCCGGACATCGCGCGCGCCTGCGGCTACGCGCTCGCCCTGGAGGGCGAGGGCTTGGAGGTGCTGGACCAGGTGCTGGCGGAGGATCGGACCGGTGGACCGCGCTTCGCGCACCTGCGGATCCGGGCCGGGGCGGAGCAGCCCCTGCCGCGACCGCGCCTGACCCCGGTGCAGGTGCGGCAGCGATTGATGGCGCACATCGGCCACCCCGGTGCCGAGTCCCCCGCCGCGCGCGGCGCCGCGTCGTGATCCTTCTCAACCCCGGTCCCGTGACCCTGAGCGAGCGCGTGCGCCGGGCGCTCGCGGGCCCCGATATGTGTCACCGGGAGCCCGAGTTCGCAGCCTTGCAGGGCGAGATCCGCGCCCGCCTGCTCGGGGTGTACGCGCTGGCGCCCGCGGAGTGGAGCGCGGTGTTGCTGACGGGCTCCGGCACGGCCGCGGTGGAAGCCATGATCGCGACCCTGATGGCGCCGGGCGAGAAGCTGCTGGTGATCGAGAACGGGGCGTACGGCGAGCGCATGTCGCGCATCGCGGCCGCCCACGGCATCGATGCGCCCCGGCTGTCCTTCGCCTGGGGCGAGCCCGTGGATCCGGGCGCAGTAGAGCGCGCGCTGGAGCAGGATGCCGCCATCCGGCGGGTCGCCGTGGTGCATCATGAGACCACGACCGGGCGATTGAACGATCTCGGCGCCGTAGGCGCGGTGTGCCGGGCGCGCGACGTCGGGCTCCTGGTGGACGGGGTGAGCAGCTTCGGCGCGGAGGCGCTGTCACCGGAGCGCGACGGGGTGACGGCGATTGCGGCGACCGCCAACAAATGTCTGCACGGCGCACCGGGCGTGTGCTTCGTGATCGTGCGCCGCGCGGAGCTGGCCGGGGAGCACCCCCCGCGCAGCCTGTACCTGGATCTTCGCGCGTACGCCGAGGAGCAGGATCGCGGGGGCACCCCGTTCACGCAGGCGGTGCCCGCCTTCTACGGGCTGGCGGAGGCGCTGCGCGAGCTCGCCGACGAAGGGGGATGGCAGGCGCGCCGCAGCCGCTATCGCGAGCTGGCCGGCGCGGTGGCGGCGGGCCTCGAGGCCTCGGACCTGCGGGCGCTGCTGCCGGAGGCGGCCTCCTCGTGCGTGCTGCGGGCCTGGCACCTGCCGCCGGGCATGGATTACGCCGCGCTCCACGACGGGCTGAAGGCGCGCGGATTCGTCATCTACGCCGGGCAGGGTACGCTCGCGCAGCGCATCTTCCGCATCTCCACCATGGGCGCCATCGTCCGCTCCGACATCGACCGCTTCCTCACGGCCTTCCGCGAGGTCCTGGA
>CAZPFD010000205.1:0-7237 GCA_964585725.1 uncultured Ectothiorhodospiraceae bacterium
GAGGTGGCGCGCCGCTATATCGCCATGGTCGGACTTTCCGGTTTCGAGGATCGCTATCCCCACGAGCTCTCGGGCGGCATGCGCCAGCGCGTGGGCCTGGCACGGGCCTTCGCCGTGAACGCGGACGTGCTGTTGATGGACGAGCCGTTCTCGGCGGTCGACGAGCAGACGCGGCGCAAGTTCCAGGAGGATCTCCTGAGCCTGCTCGACAGGGAGCGCAAGACGGTCATCTTCGTCACCCATAGCATCGAGGAGGCGGTGTACGTGTCGAACCGCATTGCACTGCTCTCGCGCCGTCCCGGGCGCGTGACCCGGATCATCGATACCGACCTGCGCAGCACGGGCTCCCCCGAGGAGGTCCGCCGCGATCGCGCCTACCTCGACACCGTCGAGGAGATCTGGCAGCTCCTCAAGGGCTATCTCACCGAGGACGAGCACGCGTGAGGCTGTTCGGGCGGCGCATCCCCATGATGTTCTCGCTGGTGGTGTGGGCGGCGCTGTGGGAGATCGTCGGGCGGCTGGAGCTGGTGTTTCTGATGCCGCCTTTCTCCTCGGTGCTGGCCGCCTGCGCGGAGCTGCTGCGCAGCGCGAGCTTCCGCGACGCGGCGCTGGTCACGCTCGATGCGTTCGCAACCGGCTTGCTGGTGGCGGTTGCGGCGGGCGTGCCGCTCGGGGTGCTGATGGGGCGGGTGCAGGCGGTGGACCGGCTGCTCGGCATGTGGGTGAACGTGTTCGTGAGCGCGCCGCTCACCGCCCTGGTGCCGATCATCATGATCCTCTTCGGCTTCGGGCACACCACCATCGTCGCGACCGTGGTCATGTTCGCCGTCTGGATCATCGTGCTCGACACGCGCGCCGGCATCCGTAGCGTGAGCGCCTCGCTCCTCGACATGGGGCACTCGTTCTGCGCCACGCGGCTTCAGATGTACACGAAGATCCTGCTCTGGGCCGCGCTGCCGGAGATCCTGGCGGGTGTGCGCCTGGGGGTCATCCGCGGAGTGAAGGGCGTGGTGATCGGGCAGCTCCTGGTGTCCATCGTGGGGCTGGGCGAGCTCTTCGAGCTCTACTCGAGGAACTTTCTCATGGAGCGTTTCTGGGCGCTGACCATTCTGCTGTTCGGCTTCGCGGTGCTCCTGTCCGAGGCCATCGAGCTCCTGGAACGCAGGGTGGAGTACTATGCGGGAGCGCGCGGCTGAGCCCGGCGCCGCGGGAGCATGAACCGACGATACGGGAGATACAGATGGGCTACGTGATCGAGCCGCCGGTGATGCCGACCCTGCCGGTGAGGGGCAGCCGGGACGTGTATCCGGTCCACCGCATCTACTGCGTGGGCCGCAACTACGCGGCGCACGCCGTCGAGATGGGCCACGACCCGGATCGCGAGCCGCCGTTCTTCTTCCAGAAGAATCCGGACTCGCTGGTGCCGAGCGGGGGCCGGTTTCCCTACCCCGACAAGTCCGGGGACGTGCACCACGAGATCGAGCTGGTGGTGGCCCTCGGGCGCGGGGGCAAGGACATCCCCGCCGAGCGTGCCCTGGATCACGTCTACGGATACGCCGTCGGCGTCGACATGACGCGCCGCGACCTGCAGGCCGAGGCCAAGCGCCTGGGTCGCCCCTGGGAGGTGGGCAAGGCCTTCGAGCACAGCGCCCCGTGCGGCGAGGTGGTGCCCGCGAGCGCCATCGGCCACCCGGAGCGCGGGCGCGTGTGGCTGGAGGTCAACGGGGAGCTGCGCCAGGAGGGCGACTTGGATCAGCTCATCTGGAAGGTGCCCGAGATCGTCGCCATTCTCTCCGGCCTGTTCACGCTCGCTCCCGGCGATCTGATCTACTCCGGAACCCCGGCCGGCGTGGCCGCGGTGCAGCGCGGCGACCGCCTGCACGGCGGCGTCGAGGCCGTGGGCGAGATCGACATCACCGTAGATTAAGGGTGGCAGGATCGTGGCCGGGAGCCGTCCGTCGCAGACGCGGGGCGGTGATCACCCGGTGCGCTCAGTGCCAGCGCCCTCGACGCCGCCGTCCACCCCCGCGCGGGATCGCAGCGACTGCCGATATGGTGCGGCCGATCTGATCGCCCTGATGCGCCGCGAGCCCGGCCCTTGACCAAGGTACCTCCTCTCATGAGCGTGGACGCCGACGGACGAGTGCGCCAGAGGGTGGAGAGCATCTACCGGGCCGAGTCGCGCCGCGTCTACGCGACCCTCGTGCGCCTGCTCGGCGACTTCGACCTGGCCGAGGAGGCGCTGCACGATGCCTTCCGCGCGGCGCTCGAGCAGTGGCCCCGCGACGGCGTGCCCGCCAAGCCGCGGGCATGGCTGGTGTCGACCGGACGCTTCAAGGCCATCGACGCCATGCGCCGGCGCGCCCGCTCCGAGGCGCTGGACGCTCTCTTCGAGCAAGCCGAGGCGACCGTGGACGACCCGGCGTCATGGGAGGAAGAGAGCGTCGCGGACGATCGCCTGCGGCTGATCTTCACCTGCTGCCATCCGGCCCTGCCGCCGGATGCCCAGGTCGCGCTCACCCTGCGCGAGGTGTGCGGGCTGGCGACCGAGGAGATCGCTCACGCCTTCCTCACCCGCGTACCCACGGTCGCCCAGCGCATCGTGCGCGCGAAGGTGAAGATCCGCGACGCGCGCATTCCCTACCAGGTGCCCACCCAGGTCGAGATGCCGGATCGGCTCGAGGCGGTGCTGCGTGTCGTCTATCTGGTGTTCAACGAGGGCTACGCCGCGAGCACGGGCGCGTCGTTGACCCGCCCCGACCTGTCCGGTGAGGCGATCCGCCTGGGACGGCTGGGGTTGTATGGGCGGCCCGCGCCCGTGGCGCGGGGCCTCGCCCCCCTGTTGGTGCGGCCCGACGCGCGCCGCGCGGCGCGCGCCTCGCCGGACGGGGATCTGATCCTGCTCGAGGACCAGGACCGCACGCTGTGGGATCAGGCGCAGATCGCGGAGGGGAAGACACTGGTGGAGCGTGCCTTGTCGTCGCGGCGCTTCGGCCCTTATACGCTGCAATCGGCCATCGCCGCGGTGCACGCCGAGGCGAGCGAGCCCGCCGCCACCGACTGGGCCCGGATCGCGGCGCTCTACGAAGTGCTCATGGGAGTGGAGCCCTCCCCGGTCGTCGAGCTGAACCGCGCGGTGGCGGTGGCCATGCGCGACGGCCCCCTCGCCGGCCTGGCCCTGGTCGACGCCATCCTGGCGCGGGGCGAGCTGCACGACTACCACCTGGCGCACGCGGCGCGCGCGGATCTGTGCCGGCGGCTGGGGCGGGCCGACGAAGCGCGGGCGGCCTACGAACGCGCGCTGGCGCTCGCCCGCCAGGAGCCGGAGCGGCGCTTCCTCGAGCGGCGGCTGGCCGAGCTCAAGAAATGATCGACCGTTGTCGATCCGGCGCCGCCCCGAACGACTATACGGTGGAAGCACCCTCTACGCGGTAGCGCGGCCGATGCTCGTTACTGCCAGCGGCTGCTCCGCACGGTATGCATAAGGAGAAGAGACGATGCAATACATGCTGCTCATCTACCATGACGAACGATTGCTCGACGACGCGGAGCGACAGGACTGCTACGCGGAGTCCACGCGGCTCGCCCACGACATCCAGTCGAGCGGCGAATATGTGGCCGCCAACCCCCTGCACCCGACATCGATGGCGACCACCGTGCGGGTGCGCGAAGGCAAACGATTCGTGACCGACGGTCCGTTCGCGGAGACGCACGAGCAGCTCGGCGGCTACTTTCTGGTCGACACCGAGGATCTCGATGCGGCGATCGCCATCGCCGCACGCATTCCGATGGCGCGCAAGGGGACCGTGGAGGTCCGGCCCGTGATCGAGATCCCGGGCCTGCCCGACTGACTGGCCTGACCGCGGCCGCCGCCGCTGCACGGAGCGGACGCGCGGGCCATGACGACGCTTCGCACCGGAGCCGGCGTGAAGCGCAGCAAGGAGTGAACCATGAGCGGCGTAAGAGTATTGGTCGGTACGCGCAAGGGCGCGTTCGTCCTGACGTCGGACGGCAAGCGCGAGCGATGGGACGTCAGCGGCCCGCACTTCGGCGGGTGGGAGGTATACCACGTGAAGGGCTCGCCCGCGGACCCGAACCGGGTGTACGCCTCCCAGTCCACGGCCTGGTTCGGCCAGCTGATCCAGCGCTCCGACGACGGCGGCCAGACGTGGGAGCCGGTGGGCAACCAGTTCACCTACCATGGCGACCCCGGCACGCACCTGTGGTACGACGGCACGCCCCGTCCGTGGGAGTTCAAGCGCATCTGGCATCTCGAGCCCTCGCTCGCGGACCCGGACGTGCTCTATGCTGGCGCCGAGGACGCCGCCCTGTTCCGCTCGAGCGACGGCGGCGGCACCTGGCAGGAGCTTCCCGGGCTGCGCGAATGCTCGGGATCCCGGTGGCAGCCCGGCGCCGGCGGCATGTGCCTGCACTCCATCCTCCTGGATGCGGGCGACCCGGGGCGCATCTTCGTCGCCATCTCGGCCGCGGGCGCGTTCCGCACCGACGACGGCGGCGAGACGTGGAAGCCGATCAACCGCGGGCTCAGGTCCGAGCACATCCCCGACCCGGAGGCCGAGGTCGGCCACTGCGTGCACCGAATCGCGCTGCATCCGTCGCGCCCGGGCGTGCTGTTCATGCAGAAGCATTGGGACATCATGCGCAGCGACGACGCAGGCGACTCGTGGCAGGAGGTCAGCGGAGATCTGCCGAGCGACTTCGGGTTCCCCATCGAGGTCCACGCCCACGACCCCGACACCGTCTACGTCGTCCCCATCAAGAGCGACTCGGAGCACTTTCCGCCCGAGGCAAGGCTGCGCGTATACCGCAGCCGCACGGGCGGACGCGAATGGGAGCCGCTCACCCGAGGCCTGCCCCAGAGCCACTGCTACGTGAACGTGTTGCGCGACGCGATGGCGGTCGACGCCCTGGATCCTTGCGGCGTCTATTTCGGCACCACCGGCGGGCAGGTGTACGCTTCGGCCGACTCCGGAGACAGTTGGGCGCCCATCGTCCGGGATCTTCCGGCGGTGCTCTCGGTCGAGGCCCAGACGCTGCCATGATCCGGGTGGTGCTTCCCTACCATCTGCGCACGCTGGCGCAGGTCGGCGCGGAGGTGGAGATCGAGGTCGAGGGTCCGGTGACGCAGCGCTCGGTTCTCGACGCGCTCGAGGCCCGCTATCCGGTGCTGCGCGGCACGATCCGCACTCACGCGACGCAAGCACGTCGTCCGTTCCTGCGCTTCTTCGCCTGCGGGGAGGATCTGTCCCACGAGCCGCCGGACGCTCTGCTGCCCGCCGCCGTGGCGTCGGGGGAGGAGCCCTTTTGCATCGTAGGGGCCATCGCCGGCGGCTAGCCTGCATCTCTCACCAACCCCCAAGTCCGTGGCGGCCTTGCATCGGTCAGCGCAACCCGATCGCTGCGGCGCCTGCATTCAGAGCCACCGACAGGACGACGGCGGCGGCGGACAGTGGAAGCAGCGCCGCCGCCGCGGCCACGCCCTTCCGCAGGTAGCCGCCCTCCCGGCGGGCGATGAGTATCCAGGCGAGCGGCGCCAGCAGCATCAGCACGAACCAGCCCACGAAATTGAGCATCGGTATTTCGTAGTAAACTCCGCCCGAAACGAGCCACTCCCAGTAGCCCGCCGCGACCGCGATGGGATCTATGAACAGGTCGACCAGCACGGCGATGATCGCTGTGACAAGCGGTCCCTTCCACCATAGCGCTCGATCCGTCAAGAGGTCCGCCCGCGGCCTTGCCAGGATGCCCTCGGCGAGCAGCATGCACGTTCCGCACACCGCCATCCATCCGAAAAATATGTAGGTGAACACCCACAGCCGCGACTGTCCCGGATAGACGTAGTTCTGCGCTGCGAAAGAGGATAGAAAATCCATGGCCGCCGGAAAAAGGCCGGCGGTGACGACGAAGACCAGGGCGTTGGGCCCTCCGAAGCGCCAGCGGATAAAGCCCAGCACCAGCAGGCCGAAGAGCACTCCGGAGAGAAGAAGCCACGTGAAATCGGGCGTCATTGGCGCCCACTCCACATGCGCGCCAGATAGGCGATCAGGGGCGGCAGCGCGAAGAGCACGAGCCACAAGCGATCAACGAGCCCCCGATGGACGGCCTCGGCCCCCCAGGAGAGGACAACCAGCGCGTAGAAAAAGACAGGCGTCCAGCGGCCGGCCGGAGTCATACGTCGGGACGGCGAAGGCGTCACGTGATTCCCTTGCGGCCAACGGCTCATCCTCACGACCTTATAAGGACGCACCCAGCTGGCGCATCCGGCGGCGCGTGCCCTCATCCGGAAGTCTGCCCAGCCCGGCGCCCATGTTGTCCACCACGTGCTTGGGATTACTGGTCGCTGGAATCACGCACGTGACGGCGGGGTGGCTCAGGATGTACTTGAGCGAGAACTGCGCCCAGCTCGTGCAGTCGAACTCGGCAGCCCATTCGGGCAGCGGCTTATCCTTTACGCGCCGGAACAACGCGCCGTTCTCGAACGGCCGATTGGCAATGACGGCGATGCCCCTGTCGGCGGCGAGCGGCAGCAGCCGGTGCTCGGCGTCGGGCTCGGTGAACGAGTAGTTGAGCTGGACGAAATCGAGGCTCTCGGTTCGCATAAGGTGCTCGAGCGCATCGAAGGCGGACACGCGAGAATGGGTGACGCCGATGTAGCGCACGCGTCCGGCCTCTTTCCAGCTGCGCAAATTATCGAGCTGAGTCTTCACATCGACCAGGCTGTGCACCTGGAGCAGGTCGAGCGGGCGTTTACCGAGCAAGCGCTCGGAACGCTGCATCTGCTCGATGCCCGCTTCCTCACCGTACGTGCGGACCTTGGTGGCCACGAACAGCTGACTGGTTATGCCGAGCTCGGCCGTCAGGCGTCCGATCACCTCTTCGGCATTGCCGTAGATGGGGGCGGTGTCAACGAGTGTCCCGCCCAAAGCGACGAAACGGCGCAGCACCTCGCGCAGCGACCCGAGGTTGCCGCCGGGCTCGACCCCGAACTCGTCGGAGGTACCGAGCCCGACCGCCGGCAGGGTCTCCCCCGTTCCCGGGATCCGGCGCCTGAGGATCTGATCGGTGGATACCGCGTTCGCGATACTCCAACCCGGCGCCAGATTGGCCGCGAGCATGAGCTTCAGGAGGGTGCGTCGCTGTAGCCGAGAACCGCCAATGACAGCGTTGCTGGTTGGGTCGCCCTTCATGCCAGCCTCCTTCTCGAGCCTCAAGGAGC
>CAZPFD010000206.1:0-7226 GCA_964585725.1 uncultured Ectothiorhodospiraceae bacterium
AGATGGTGGCCGAAGGTCACCGGCTGCGCGGGCTGCAGGTGCGTGAAGCCCGGCATGACGGTGTCGGCCTCGCGCTCGGCCACGTCCACCAGGGCGCGCTGCAGCGCGCGCAGATCGTCGAGCAGCGCGTCGGTCTCCGCGCGCAGCATGAGGCGCAGATCGGTCGCCACCTGGTCGTTGCGCGAGCGCCCGGTGTGCAGCTTCTTGCCCACCTCGCCCACGCGCTCGACCAGCGCCGCCTCGATGTTCATGTGCACGTCCTCGAGCGCCGCCGACCAGTTGAATCGTTCGGCCGCGATGTCGCGCTCGATGGCGCGCAGGCCTTCGATGAGGGTATCGCGCTCCTGCGCGCTCAGCACGCCCACCTCCGCGAGCATGGTGGCGTGCGCGATGGAGCCCTGGATGTCGTACGCGTACAGGCGCCGGTCCGCATCGAGGGAGGCGGTGTACGCTTCGACCAGCGGATCCGTCGGCTGCTCGAAGCGTCCCTTCCAGGGCTTGGTGGAATCGTCGGCGCTCATTGCGAGAAGTGGTGCCGGGGCGCTCCCCGGCGGGCGGCACGGGTCCGGTAACTATAATGCGCGAGTGCAGCGGTGAAAACGGCCGCCCCCGAACAGCCCGCCGCCGCCGCACGCGAGGCGCCCGACGCGCTTTTTCTTCCCGACTTCTGCGATATCCGCACGGTCTTTGCGGTGGTGGTCACGGGCGAGCTCCTCGCCTTCGTGCTGACCCTCGCCGGGGCCGGCGATCGCTGGAGCAGCCTGGCGCTCATCTCGCTCTTCATCCAGTGGGTGGGGTTGAGCAGCGCGGCGCTGCTGTGCGCATGCCGGCGCTGGCTGTCCCTGATCGACAACGTGGCCGCCGGGTTCGTGAGCTACGCCCTGATCCTGGCCGTCACGCTCGCTCTGAGCGAGGCCGCCTACTGGCTGGTGGAAAAGCCGCTGGCGCTGCCGGGCGCGGCCGAGGCGTGGCACCACGAGTTTCTGCTGCGCAGCCTGGCGGTAAGCGCCATCGTCGGGGCGGTGGCGCTGCGCTACCTGTACGTGCAGCACCAGTGGAAGACGAACCTGGAGTCGGAGACCCGGGCCCGGATCCAGGCGCTGCACTCGCGCATCCGCCCGCACTTCCTGTTCAACAGCATGAACACCATCGCCAACCTCACCCGCTCGCAGCCGGCGCTGGCCGAGGAGGTGATCGAGGATCTGGCGGATCTGTTCCGCGTGAGCCTGAGTGACGCGAGCGTGCCCACGCAGCTCGCGCGCGAGCTCGAGGTATGCCGCCAGTACCTTCGCATCGAGGGCCTGCGCCTGGGCAACCGCCTGGCCGTGGAGTGGCACACCGAGGCGCTGCCCGAGGACGCGCTGCTGCCGGCGTTGAGCGTGCAGCCCCTGCTCGAGAACGCCATCTACCACGGCATCGAGCCGCAGCCCCAAGGGGGGCTCGTGCGCCTCGCCGGGGAGCGCCGCGGCGAGCGCCTGCGTCTCAGCATCTGCAACTCGGTGCCCTCCGGCGACGGAGGGTCGAGCCGCAGCGGCAACCGCCTGGCCCAGGACAACGTGCGCCAGCGCCTGCACGCCTTCTTCCGCGGCCACGGCGAGCTGCGCGTGGAGCCGGCCGAGGACGAGTACCGGGTGCACCTCGAGTTCCCGTACGTGACGGTGCCCCCATGAGAGCGCTGCCATGAGAGTGTTGATCGTCGACGACGAGCAACCGGCACGCGAGCGCCTCGCGGCGCTGGTTCACGAGATCGGCACCGCGCAGGTGGTCGGGCAGGTGGCCAACGGCGTGGAGGCGCTCCAGGCGCTGGCGCGGGTCGCGCCCGAGGTGGTTCTCCTCGACATCCGCATGCCGGGCATGGACGGGCTCGAGGTGGCGCGCCACCTGGCGCGGCTCGATCACCCGCCCAGCGTGATCTTCACCACGGCCTACGACGATCATGCCTTGGCCGCCTTCGAGACCAATGCCGTCGATTATCTGCTCAAGCCGATCCGCAAGGCGCGCCTGGCCACGGCGCTCACGCGCGCGCAGCAGCTCACGCGCGCGCAGCTCGCGGGGCTCGAAGGCTCGCGCGTGGGCCGCGAGCGCTCGCGCACCCACATCAGCGCCACCATGCACGGCACGCTCCAGCTCGTGGCGGTGCCCGAGATCGCCTACCTGCGCGCCGAGGACAAGTATGTGGTGGTGCGCCACCCGGGGGGGCGCCTGCTGATCGAGGAGTCCTTGACCTCTCTCGAGCAGGAGTTCGGCGAGCGCTTTCTGCGCGTGCACCGCAACGCTCTGGTGGCGCTGGCGCACGTGCGCGAGCTCGGGCGCAGCGCCGACGGCGGCTGGGAGGTCCGCTTCGACGCCGTCGAGGAGCCGGTGGCGGTGAGCCGGCGTCTGGCGCCGAGCGTGCGCCGCGCGCTCAAGGGAGTCGCCCAGCGAGGGCAGAAATAGGTATCGCACTGAACTACCATCATGGTTTATTGCGTCCCCACCGGGCGCGCACACCGATCGAGGATCGCGCGATTCACGGCGAGCGTGCTTCCACCGACATGAGCGCACACGATCCACGCCTTGCACGGGTCGCGGACGTTGCGCTGCGCGCGCTCGCACGCGCGGTGAGCCGCGCCGCGCGAGGCGGTGCCGCGTGAATCTCGGGGGCGGGGCCGTGCGGGATGCGGCGGCGCACGGGCTGCCGGCCTGGGCCCGGGCGGCGGGTCTCGGGCTGGCCGGGTTGATCGCGCTGTGCGTGCTCGCCGGCGCGCTGTGGCTCGGCGAGCGCGGCCGCCAGCACGACGCGCAGGTGCTGGCCGCGCTCGGCGCCGGGCGCGAGCTCGCGCACGAGATCCGCACCCAGGCCCTGGCGGCGCAGGCCGGGGACGCGGTGGCGTTCGCGCGCCTGCGCCGCGCGCGCGAGGGCTTCGATCGCGAGCTGCGCGCTCTGCGCGGGCTGGGCCGGCCCTGGCCGCTCGTGAATCCGCAGGTGGACGCGGGCGCCCTCGAAGACGCGTGGCGCCGGGCGAAGGAGCACACGGATCGGCTGCTCTCCAGCGAGGAGCTCATTCTCGGGCTGCGCGACGACCTGCAGCGTCTCGAGCCCATGCTGGGCGAGCTGATGATGGCCTCCGAGCAGCTCCTCGATCTCTCCGGCGAGGGCGAGTGGACGCCCACCCAGAATCACTTCGCCTATATGCAATGGGTGCTCGCCAAGCGGCTGCTGGAGAGCGCGCAGACCCTGCTGCGCGAGGGCACGCGCCCCGACGCGCTCTCCGAGGGGCTCAACGCCGACAACGAGCTGCTGCTCGCCTTCGGCAAGGTCCACAACGGGTTCGTCATCGGCGATCCCTCCATCGGGCTCGAGCGCCTGACCGATCCCGGATCGCGGCGCGCCCTGGCCCGCGTGGGCGAGCTCTACCGCAGGACCACCGATGTGCTGCGCGGCCTGCTCTATCACTCCCTCTCGGTCCTCGGTGCGCGGCGCGCGGCCGGCGACTCCGCGCAGGCCCTGGCGCCGGCACTGGGCGCGCTGCTGGAGAGCACGCGAGGGGTGGCGGGTGATTATCGCGCCCAGGCGGCGCGGCGCGACGCTCAGCTCGGGGCGGCGGCCATGGGCGCGGGCATCGCGGCCCTGCTGCTGTTCGCCGGCGCCGTGCGCAGCGCCTGGCGCGGGCGCGCAGCCGTGGTGCGGGCGCGTGAGGCGAGCGCCGCCATGGGACGTCTTCAGGCGGAGATCGAAGGTCTGGCTGCGGGGGATGCGCCGGCGCGCGCGCCCCGCGCCGGGGAGGCTTCCGCAGGCAGCGTCGCCGAGGCGCTGGAGGCGGCGGTGGGGACCCTGCGCGATCGCCTGGACGCCATCCGCCACTCGGCCACCGACGTCGCGGCCCTGGTTCTCAGCACCCGCCGGCATACCGCGCGCCTGTACTCGGTGAGCGACGAGCAGGCCGCGCACCTGGGCGCGGTGGCCGGCGCTGCGAGGGAGCTGGCGGCCGCCGCCGGCGACGTCTCGGCCCAGATCCAGGAGAGCCGTGCGCTGGTGCAGCGCAGCGTGGACGATGCCGAGCATGCGGCCCGCGTGGCCCAGGAGGGGCTGATGGGGCTGGACGGGGTGCGCGCCACCCTTCACGACACCATCACCCCGGCCGGGCGCCTGCGCGAGACCTGCGACACGGTGGCGGATCTCGCCGGGGTGCTGGAGGAGCTGACCGACCAGGCTCATGTTGCGGCGCTCAACGTGGCCATCCGGGCCGCCCGCGAGCGCGGGGAGGAGGGGCGCGGTCTGGCCATGGCGGCGGACGACTTGCAGCGTCTGGCCGCTCGCCTGGGCGAGACCACGCGGCGCATCGCCGAGGTCTCGCGGGGCATGGGCTCGCAGGCCGAGGATGTGCTGGGCACACTCGAGCAGAGCGCCACCGGAATGGAGATCGGCGTGGGGCTGATGGAGGGCATGGCGCACTCGGTGGCCGAGCTCGAGGACTGTGCGCGCAAGGTCTCCGATCGCATCCGCCACGTGGTGACCGCGAGCCGCCAGCAGGCCTCGCGCGTGAGCGAGATCACCCGCCGCATCGAGCTCACCGCCGATCACAGCGCCCACGCGGTGCACGAGGCGCGGGTCACGGGGTCGGTGGTGGACGAGCTTGCCGGCCAGGTCACGGCTCTGGGACGGGCGGTGGAGCGCCTGGAGCCGGCCGCGAGCACGCGCCCGACGCGCATCGCATCCCACCGCGACGCGAGCCTGCCCAAGCGCCACGCCGCGGTGCGCGCGGCGCGCGACGACGGGCGGGCGCTGGAGCATTCCTCGGAGGAGGCGGACGAGGTCAGCGACTCGGAATCGGAAAGCAAGGTGGAAGCCGGTGCTGGATAGATACCCCACGAACCCCTCGCCGCGCCCCCCGGTGGGGCCCGAGGCGATGCGAGCGCCGAGCGCGGGTGGCGTCGACGACGCCGACACCGCGCCGACGGCGGATGAGGACACCTTCCGCGGCCACGTGCGCGGGCTGCGCCACCGCTACCAGAAGGGTTTGCTGGCCTGGCTGCGCGGACAGGATCCCGGCGGCGGGCTGGACGAGATGCGCGCGGTCATCGAGGCGCTCGAAGAGTTCTCGGGAGACAGCGCCCTCGGGCGCCTGTGGTGGGCGAGCGCCGGACTGCTGGAGGCGCTCCAGGACGGCGGGCTGGAGGCGGACGTCTCGGTCAGGTATCTGCTCTCCGGCGTGGACGGCCACCTGAAACGGCTGGCGGACGAGGGCCTCGGCGCCCTGGCCGGCGCGCCGCCGGACTTTCTGGAGACCCTCGTGGATGTGGTCGCCGGAGCCAGCTCGAGCACCCCGCGGGTGATGGCCGTGCGCGAGAGCGTGCGCGAGGCGCGGGCGCCCGAGCCGGCGGCGGCCCCGGCGTGGAGCGAGGGCCTGTGCGAGCTCACCCGCTCGCTCGGGCGCACTCACCACCGCTTCGGCGAGGCGGTGGGCGCCCTGGGCGGCCATCTGGGTGAGCTCGAATCCGTGCTGCGCGAGCTGGAGACCCAGGCCCGGCGCATCGAGCTGGAGAGCAGACCGGGGCCGCGCCCGCCCCAGGGAGGCGGCGCCGGCGCCGGTCTCGGGGTCGTCGCCACGCGCAACCTGGATCGCCTCGAGCGCACCCACGCGCTGTCGCGCAACCTCGCCACCGGTCTCGACGAGGCGGGGCGCCTGCGCCGGCGCCTGGCCGAGGGCGTGCGCGCGCTGGCCGCACTCATCGACGACCAGGTGCGTACCAACGCGACCCTGAGCCAGGCCCTGCGCCGGCTCGAGCGCCCCGAGGCTCGCGCCGTGGAGGAGACGCTCCTGGTCGATGTGGGCGCGGAGACCTTCGGCGTGCCCCTGCACGCGGTGGAGGCGGTGGTGCGCGCCCCCCGGGACCTGGAGCGCCCGCCGGGGGCGGAGGGGCGCGCGTACTACGAGCATGCGAGCGGACGCTATCCGGTGACCGAGCTCGCGGAGCTGGTGGGCGGCTCGGTGCCGCGCGTGCGTTCGCCGCGCGTGTCTCTGGTGTTGCTCCACATCGAGGGCCGGCGCAGCGCGCTGCGTGTGGACGGGGTCGGCGGCCCGCAGACCGTCACCGTGGAACCCCTCGCGCCGCCGCTCGGGGACACGGCCTGGGTGCGGGGGGCCGCAGTGCTCGGCGACGCCCGCGTGGTGCTGGTGCTCGAGGCGGGCGCGCTGCTGGAGAGCGAGGCGCGCGAGCAGGGCGAGTCCACCTTCTGGGGCTTCTGAAGAATCGGAGCACGCGCCCCCGCCAAGGCTTAGGGCGGCGGCCGGGATGCGCCGCCCGATCCCAGATCTCCCCACAGCAGCTGCACGGCGGTGAGCGCGGCGACCACCGCGGTCTCCGTGCGCAGCACGCGCGGCCCCAGCGCCACCGGATGAAACCCCGCGTGCCGGGCGGCGGCGCTGTCCTCGGGGCTCAGCCCGCCCTCGGGACCGACGAGGAGCACCACCGGGCCCTGCGGCGGCGCCTGCGCCGCCAGCGTCTCGCCCGCCTCGGGTGCGAGGAGCAGCTTGAGGCCGGCGTCGGGATGGGCGCGGACCCACTGTGAGAGCGGTGCCGGCGCCTCCAGGACGGGCAGGCGGTTGCGCCCGCACTGCTCGCAGGCGTCCGCCACCACGCCGTGCCAGTGGGCCGTGCGGCGCTCGGCGCGCGCGTCGTCGAGGCGCACCACGCTGCGCTCGCTGTACAGAGGCGCCACGCTGGAGACGCCCAGCTCCACCGCCTTTTGCAGCGCGAAGTCCATGCGCTTGCCGCGCGACACGCCGAGGCCCAGGCGCGTCACCAGCGGCGACTCGCGCGCCGGCGTGCGGCTCTCGCCGGTGCGCACCTCCACCCGCGTGCCGCGCGCGCTCTCGATGCGTGCGTCGAGCTCGCGCCCGTCTCCGTTGAAGAGCACCAGTGGGGCGCCCGGTCCCAGGCGCAGCACGCGGGTGACGTAGCGCGCGGCCTCGCGCGGAAGAGTCACGAGCACGTCGCTTGCGAGCGGCTGGTCCACGTAGATGCGGCTGACGCGCATGGGGCTAACCGGTGTCAGACACCACTTATTGCCGTGAACCGAAAAAGTGGTGTCTGACACTACTTAGTCGATGTAACGCGGAAAGTAGTGTCTGACACCGATTACTAGTCCGCGGTGGCGAGCTCGATGCCCTCCCAGGCCACCTGCGCCAGGTGATCGATCTGCTCGGGCGTGATCACGTAGGGCGGCATGAAGTAGACCACGT
>CAZPFD010000207.1:0-7155 GCA_964585725.1 uncultured Ectothiorhodospiraceae bacterium
AGCGAAGGACAGGCATCATGACTTGTCTCCTCTTATTGGAATGCGGGTCGGGATCCACCGCACACCAGAACGGTGGAATTGCCGACTTCACGATGCCCTATCGCTCGCCGCTGAGAATCTTGTAGCCCAGTGAAGTTGTATTCGCGTGTTTTGTAGACTCGGTCACACGCGGCAGGAAAAAAGAGCGGGGATTCAGGGGACGCAACGACTGGCAAGCGCAGGAACACGCCGCGATCGCGCAGCGCGGCGAAGCGGGGCAGCGAATTGTCAGTCGTCGGCGAATAATGGTGTGGGGGCAGTACTACTGGGCATGAAAGTAAATCGCGCAATTGCCTATGTACCTTTCTCCCCGCTCGATGTACGCCGTGTCCGACGTAAAGTGGTCCCGGTACTTCAGTTGCCAGGTACGGACCGAGTCGATTTGACGCGCGGCATACACGTTGTACCCGTTCATGACAGAGCCGGAGTCGACCCAGGCTGCGCCGGTCATGTCTCTGAATACAGGCGCGTCTGTCAAGACCCTCTTCAGATCTTTCATCTGCGTGAGTTGGACACGGCCGTGCGTCTCCCACTTGTAGAACGGGTAGATTTCGAGCTTCGATACGAATGCGGACACGTTGTCCAGAGTCACTGCGTTACGTCCCCCGTCGAATACTTCGACCTGGAGCTTTGCGGGATTGAAGAACACCGGTCCCTGGCACGAGTTCTGCAGATATAGAAGAGAACGACCCAGGTGCAGGGTCCTGAGTGACAGACGATGGCGTCTCCACGCGACGTTCTGACCACGCGCGCGCTCGTCTGGCTGGCGTAGACGTGTAATCCGGCGGGGAGCCCTGTCTCGTGCGCCTGGCTTTGCTGCAGGTCACGCCAGATCGACTTTGCCAACTCGTAAGCCGAGTGCAGCTCTGCGAAAACGCCCGCAGTCGCCGCTGCGGGATAAGTCGCGGCCAGGAGGCAAAGTTGGATTGTCAGTAGTTTCGCGAAAGCCCTGGCGGAAGTCCGCAGCTTAGTCGTTCGCTGACGAACGCGTGGCATGACTCCCCTCCCACAACCAATGCATCAGATGACGCTACTCGGCACGGAGCACCGAGGTCAGCATCTCTGCGAACCCGGAGCGTTCCTCGGGAGTGCCCACGGTGACGCGGATGCAGCGATCGAGAGGCGCGACACCCGGCATGCGCACGAACACGCCGCGATCGCGCAGCGCGGCGAGCAGCGCGCGGGCGCGATCGCCGTCGCCTGCGTCGACGGCGACGAAGTTGGTGGCCGAGGCGAGGGCCTTCAGGCCGAGGTCCTCGGCGAGGGCGTAGTAGTCCTCACGCCCCTTGCGCACCTCCTCCACCACCCACGGCACGAAGTCGGGGTCCTCGAGGGAGGCGAGGGCGCCGGCCTGGGCGATGCGGTTCACGCCGAAGTGCAGGCGTATCTTGTTGAACGCCTCGATGACGTCCGTGTCCGCCACCGCGTAGCCGATGCGCGCGCCGGCCATCCCGTGCGCCTTGGAGAACGTGCGCATGCGGATGACGCGCGGATCGCCCGTGGCGACCGGCAGCCCGCTCGATTCGGGGGCGAACTCGACGTAGGCCTCGTCGAGGATCAGCAGGCACGCCTCGGGCAGCGCGTCGATGAACTCGCGCACCGCGCCGGCGTCGTGCCACGTGCCCATGGGGTTGTCGGGGTTGGCCAGGAACACCAGGGGTGCGTCCACGTCTCTCGCCTTGGCGGCCAGCGCCTCGAGGTCGATGCGATCGTCACGGTAGGGCACCCGGTGGAGCTCGCCCCCGTAGCCGGAGACGTGGTAGTTGAAGGTGGGGTAGGCGCCCAGCGAGGTGACCACCGGGGTGCCGGGCTCGACGCTCATGCGCACCACGAGCCCCAGCAGATCGTCGATGCCCGCGCCCAGGCACACCCGGTCGACGGCGACGCCGTGGCGATGAGCGATGGCGCTGCGCAGATCCCAGCCTTCCGGATCGTTGTACCAGGACACGCGCTCGATGGCGGTGCGCATGGCTTCGCGCGCCCGGGGCGAGATGCCGAAAGCGCTCTCGTTGGCGCCCAGGCGCAGCCGGAAGGGCTCGCCGCGCTCGCGCTCGATGGCCTCCGGGCCTACGAAAGGCGTGGTCGCGGGAAGCTCGCGCACGACGCGCGTGAAGGGGCGGGTCAAGGGCCGCGGGCTCAAAGATCCACGCCTTCGATCCAGAGCGAGTAGACGTCCTTGCGGCGGTCCGCCCGCGGGGTGAGGAGCGGGCTGCGTTGCTGGGCGCGCGTCACCTCCTCGAGATCGATCCTGGTGAGCGCGAGCTCGGGCCCGCGAGTGGACAGCGGTCCGAGGAGGGTGCGGCCGTACGGATCCGCGATCAGGGACGAGCCGAGGAAGTCGCGCTCGCCGTCCGATCCCACCTGCGAGGCGCAGGCGACGAACACCTGGTCCAGACCGGCCTGAAGCATGGCGTTGCGCGCCTGCGGGTAGTAGCCGTCGATCATGGCCGGCTGCGGGTCGAAGTCGTTCTCCCAGCTGCACGGGACGGCCACGAGCTGGGCGCCGAACAGGGCCAGCGCGCGCACCGTTTCCACGAAGCGCAGGTCGTAGCAGATGCACACCCCGATGGTGCCGAACGGGGTCTCGGCCAGCGGCAGGCCCAGGTCGCCGGGCGTGAAGATCGCTTTCTCGTCCTGGAACAGGTGCAGCTTGCGGTAATGGAGCGCAAGGCCCCGGGGCCCCACCAGCACCGCCGTGTCGTAGAGATTTTCCCCGGCGCGCTCGCAGAACCCGCCCACGATGTAGCCGCCGTGGGCTCGCGCCAGCGCGTGCCAGGCGGCGACGCTCGGGCCCTCGATGGGCTCCGCCACCGCCCGCAGCCCCTCGGCGTCGAGCACGTATCCGGGGACGATGAGCTCGGGCAGCACGACGAGCCGTGCGCCGCGGGCGAAGGCGTCCTGGATGACATCGGTGGTGAGGCGCCGGTTGTGCTCGGGGGCGAGCGGCCGGCTCGTCAACTGGGCGATGGCAACGCTGATCTTCATGCTGCGGTCGGTGCTCCAGTAAGGGTGGGGCAAGACAGCGGGCGCCGGCACGAGCGCTAGGATGCGTCACGGCCTTGCCCGGCGCAACCGGGGGACGGCGGGGGGTGTTTCGATGCTCGCTCAGGCGGCCGCCAAAGCCTTGCGTGCGCGCAGGTGGCCGGGCCGCAGCTGCCCCTGCTCGGCGAGCAGCGCTCGGATGCGCGAGTTCTCGGCGGAGGCGCGGGCGGCTTCCTCGCCGAAGCGTGCGACGTATTTGTCCCACAGAGGTCCGGTGATGCGCTCGTGCTCGGCCCGCGCATAGTCGCGGAACCACTCGTTGCGATCCACCGTCTCGATGCCTTCGAAGCCCGCGCGCGCCGCCAGGTCGGCGGCGTCCGCCAGCGTTCCCATCTCGAAGGTCTCGTCGCCCTCCGTTGCCCAGCGCCGCATCTCCTCCGTATAGGGCTTCTCGCTGCGAAACCAGTCCCCCAGCACCAGGTATCCGCCCGGCCAGAGCAGCCGCCAGAAGTCCGCGAACAGGCCCTGTTTGTCCGCGATGTGCACGATGGAGTCCTTGGTGAAGACGATGTCGAAGCCGCCGTCGCGCAGGGGCAGAGGGCGAGCTTCATCGACGCGCTTGAAGACGATTCGGTCGGAAAGCCCCGCATCCGCGACGCGTTTGGCTGCTTGCTTCAGGACCAGCGGCTCGATGTCGACGCCCAGGACCTGGCCTGCGCCGTGCTCTCGCACGAGGAGCACGTCGATGCCGCCGGTGCCGCAGCCGAAATCGAGCACTGTCGCGTCTTTCACCGCGACGCCCTCGAGCATCAGCGCCACCTCCTCGGCGCCGCCCGGGGACAGAAACCCCTCGCCCCAGCGCAGCTCCAGCTTGGCGATGAGATCCTCGCTGTAGAAGCTCGGATCATCCGAGGACATGGTGATGGCTGCTTGGTGCGTTTCTACAAAAAGTCTAGCCAAAAGAGGCAGGACACGCGCGCAGGCTGCGCAGGCGGTTCAGGGCGGCGGCGAGCTCGAATCGCCGGAAGGCGGCCAGGTTGCCCTGGGGCGAGCGGGTGAGACCGTCGAGGCCGGACTGGCTCAGCAGGGCCTCCACCCGATCGAGCAGTGCGGGCACCTCCGCCGCCTCGCCGTCGGTGAGCCGGAGCAGTGCGTGGGCGATGGCCCGCGTCTGGCTCTCGTCCACCAGCTGCTCGATGGCCGCGAGGTCGATGGTCTGGTCTCCCACGCGCGCGGCGCGGGGCCCGTGCACCTTGATCTTGGGCGGGCGATGGCCGCGGCCCGTGATGCGCAGGCCGCCCGCGGCGAGGCGGCGCCGGGCGATGGGCCCGAAGCTCTCGCCGCCCTCGTCGGCGCGCCGGGTCTCATACTTGCGCGCCACCGCGCGGGCGCGCTCGGTCACGTCGTGGGGCTGGAAGTGATCCATGGCGATCACCCTGTCCGCCTTGTCCAGATAGTCGCCGCTGCCGCCCAGCACCAGAATGGTGGAAACGCCGTGCTGGTCGTAGAGCTGGCGCACCTTGTCGATGTAGGGGGTGATGGGCTCGTGGTCCTTGGCGATCAGCTCCTGCATGCGGTGGTCGCGGATCATGAAGTTGGTGGCGGAGGTGTCCTCGTCCATGAGCAGGCAGCGCGCACCGGCCTCCAGCGCCTCCATGATGTTCGCCGCCTGGGAGGTGCTGCCGCTCGCATTGGGCGTGGTAAAGGCGGTGGTCGGGACCCCGCCCGGGAGGTTGTCGATGAAAGCCGAGATGTCCACGCCGGCGATGCTGCGCCCGTCCTCGGCGCGGATCTTGACCGTGCCCGGGTCGGCCACCACGTGCTCGCGCCCGTCGCCGGGGACGTGATCGTAGACGCCGCGCGCGATGGCCTGAAGGAGCGTGCTCTTGCCGTGGTATCCGCCGCCGACCACGAGGGTCACCCCGCGCGGGATGCCGAGCCCGGTGACGTCGGGGCCGTTGGGGCGGGGCAGGGTGACGCGCAGCGACTCCGGGGCGCGCAGGGGAAGCGCACCCTCCGCCAGCGGGCGCTGGTCCACGCCGCTCGCCCGGGGGAGGATGGCCCCGTCGGCGGCGAACGCCACCAGATCGCGCTGCGCGAGCCCCTCTCGCAGGGCGTGCGCGTCCTCCACCGTTTCCACGTGGCGGCGCAGCGCCGCCGCATCCAGATTCGCGAACACGAGCCCGTTGCGGACCAGCGCGGGCACCGCCTCGAGGAGCATGCTGCGCGCCTCGCGCGCGAGCACCCGGCGCCCCGCCGCCGGCAGCCCGGCGACGAAGCGCGCCTCGACGCCGCCGTCGTGGATCAGCACCGCCGTGCGCTCGAGCACCTCCTGGCCGGGGGTGTCCACGGCGATGAGCCCGCTGCCGCCGGTGCCGCGGTTCTTGCTGGCCCGGCGGGCGGCGCCGCCGAAGGCGCGTGCCAGGAAATCGCGCAGCGCCAGCGCGCGGCTGCGGTTGGCGTAGATCTCCTCGGGAAGGCCGGCGGTCTCCCGCGGCACCTGCACCCGCAGGCGGCTCGGGCTGCCGAAGGGATCGGCCTGCACGTGGTCGATGTGCAGGGTGAACCCGTCGCAGGCGTAGCGGCCCTGGAGGCTCTTGTAGGCCTTGTAGCCGCGGCCGTCGATGGCGGAGAGCTTGCGCTCGAGGTCGGCCGGCATGGTAGGGGAGTTTACCGGCCCGGCCGAGGGGGCTGGCAAATTCCGACCGGAAGCCCGTAGAGAGTGTGAGCGGTCACTTACAGCCGCGTAACCGGCGCTCGCAGCGCCTTATAGCCGTCACACCGACATCGTTACAATTGTCGTTACGGTTAAATTCGCTGTTCTATGATCCGTGCATGAAGCACCGCGCGCGCAGCTCCAAGATCAAGTACCAGCACGGGATGATCCCGGGGCTGCGGCGCTTTCTCGAGCGCAAGCTGGAGCCCATGGCCGAGGTCCAGGCCCTCATCCCGGGGCGCATCCAGCGCAAGCGCGGGGCGGATTCGGCGTTTCGCGTGCGCCTGCAGTACGAGACCGAGACCGGCTTCAAGCTCATCGCCCACGCGCCGGGCGTGGTGCAGGAAGTGTTCGTGGTTTCCGACGAGCGCGAGCCGCTGCGCGCGCGCCTGGAGGATCTGCTCGGGGATGCTTGACCCGCTCCGCGGCTTGCGCGAGCCTGAGCCAATGAAGATCACGGACATTCTCGACGACATCATCCATCTCGACCCCGAGGATCCCGAGCTCGGCGATCCGGTGATGAGGCGGCTGGCGGGCGCCGTGCAGGCGTTGCGCCCGCAGGTCGAGGACGCCATGCGCCGCCACGGCAGCGGCCCCGCGCTGGCCGCCCTCATCGCGCTGGTGACCAACAAGGCGCTGCACGAGAGCGAGGAGCAGGCCGCCTCCATCGCGCAGGCGCTGCGCGAGCACGCCGAGCTGCTGGAGGTCCGGGCTCACATCCACGAGCGCGCGGGGCGCGCCTGAAGGGGAGCTCGATGCCGATCACGCTTTCTGAGCACCGCGCGCGCGTCTCGCAGATTCTCTTCGACATCGAGGCCGTGCACTGCAATCTGGAGAAGCCCTACATCTTCACCTCGGGATGGGCGAGCCCGGTGTACGTGAACTGCCGCAGGCTGTTCTCCACGACCTGGGAGCGGCGCGAGATCGTGGGCCTCCTTGCCCGGGAGCTCGAGCGCGCGTTGGGGCCCGACGGATTCGACGTCGTCGCCGGCGGCGAGACCGCGGGGATACCGTACGCCGCCTGGGTGGCGGACTACTTCTACCGCCCGATGATCTACGTGCGCAAGAAGCCCAAAGGTTTCGGGCTCGGGCGGCGGATCGAAGGCGAGCTCGCACCCGGGCAGCGGGCGGTCCTGATCGAGGACCTGATGACCGACGGCGCGAGCAAGGTCGACTTCGCGCGCGCGATCCGCGAGGCGGGCGGGACCGTCGGGCACGCGGCCGTGGTCTTCAGCTACGGCGTGTACCCGGAGGCGCCGGCCAAGCTCGACGCCGCGGACCTGTCGGTGTACGCGCTCACCGACTGGCGCACCACGCTCGGGGTAGCCGAGCGGCGCGGACACTTCGACCGGGCCCAGGTGCGCGCGGTGCGCGAATTCCTCGACGATCCCCCGGCCTGGTCGCAGGCCCACGGCGGC
>CAZPFD010000208.1:0-7140 GCA_964585725.1 uncultured Ectothiorhodospiraceae bacterium
GTTGCCGGTGGCCGTCACGAAGATGTCACCCAGGGCCGCTGCGTCGTCCATGGTGACGACCCGGTAACCCTCCATCGCGGCCTGTAACGCGCAGATGGGGTCGATCTCGGTGACCCACACGGTGGCGCCGAACGAGGATAGTGCCTGAGCACAGCCTTTTCCCACATCGCCGTATCCGCAAACGACCGCGATCTTGCCCGCTATCATCACGTCCGTCGCGCGTTTGATGCCGTCGACGAGCGATTCGCGGCAACCGTACAGATTGTCGAACTTGGACTTGGTGACCGAGTCGTTCACGTTTATGGCGGGCGCCTTCAACGTGTTGTTCTTCATCATCTCATAGAGGCGATGAACGCCGGTCGTCGTCTCCTCGGAGACGCCTCGCACCTCGCTCATGAGCTCGGGGTACTTCTCGTGCATCACCTTGGTCAGATCTCCCCCGTCGTCGAGGAGCATATTGGGGCGCCAACCGCCGGGCCCGAAGATGCTCTGATCGATGCACCACCAGAACTCCTCCTCGGTCTCGCCCTTCCACGCGAACACCGGAATGTCGCGAGCCGCGATGGCCGCCGCCGCATGGTCCTGCGTGGAGAATATGTTGCACGAGGACCAGCGCACCTGCGCCCCGAGATCGACCAGTGTCTCTATGAGCACCGCCGTCTGTATGGTCATGTGCAGGCAGCCGGCAATGCGCGCCCCTGATAGCGGCTTGTCATGGCGGTAGCGCTCGCGCAGCGCCATCAACCCCGGCATCTCGTGCTCGGCGATGGCGATCTCCTTGCGCCCCCACTCCGCCAGGGCTATGTCGGCCACTCTGTGGTCGGGCTTGACGTCGGTGACGGGTTGACTGCTCATCGCTCGTTCCGCGCTGGCTCGGCGAAGTCCCTTCTCGCCTCAGTTGCTCACCGACTCCGCCCGCGCGCCCAGGCCGGCGGCGTCGCGCAGCGCCTGCGCCTTGTCCGTCCGCTCCCAGGTGAAGTCCTCGTCCTCGCGGCCGAAGTGCCCGTATGCGGCGGTCTTCCGGTAGATGGGCCGCAGCAGGTCGAGCATGTCCACGATGGCCCGCGGCCTCAGATCGAAGAACTCCCTCACCAAGGTCGCGATCTTGGCGTCTTCGACCCGCCCGGTACCGAACGTATCGACGTTGATCGACGTCGGCTCCGCGACCCCGATGGCGTAGGACACCTGGACCTCGCAGCGCTCGGCCAGCCCCGCCGCGACGATGTTCTTGGCGACATAGCGGCACGCGTAGGCGGCCGAGCGATCCACCTTGGAGGGGTCCTTTCCGGAGAAGGCGCCGCCCCCGTGGCGCGCCACGCCGCCGTAGGTGTCCACGATGATCTTGCGCCCGGTGAGCCCGCAGTCGCCCACGGGACCGCCGATGACGAACCGGCCGGTGGGATTGATGTAGAAGCGGGTGTCCCCGCTCAGCCACTCCACCGGCAGAACCGGGCGG
This sequence comes from uncultured Ectothiorhodospiraceae bacterium, assembly GCA_964585725.1. GTDB lineage: Bacteria > Pseudomonadota > Gammaproteobacteria > HK1 > HK1 > CAZPFD01. The sequence goes on from CAZPFD010000208.1 coordinate 1,457, forward strand.
ATGATCTCCTCGATGACGGCCTCGCGCAGCTGCGAATAGGCGACGTCCGGCTCGTGCTGGGTGGACAGCACCACGGCCTCCACGGCCGCCGGGCGCCCCCCCGAGTAGCGCATCGTCACCTGGCTCTTGGCGTCCGGTCGCAGCCACGGCAGCGTGCCGTCGCGGCGCAGCTCCGATTGCCGGCGCACGAGGCGGTGGGCATAGGTGATGGGCGCGGGCATGAGCACGTCGGTCTCGTTGGTCGCATAGCCGATCATCATGCCCTGGTCGCCCGCCCCCTGCTCGTGGTCGGTGGTGTGGTCGACCCCGACCGCGATGTCCGGTGACTGCTTGCCGATGGCGGTCAGCACCGCGCAGGTTTCCCAGTCGAAACCGAGGGCGGGCTTGGTGTAGCCGATGCGCTTGACCTCGGAGCGCACCAGGTCCTCCATATCCACCCATGCCGTCGTCGTGATCTCGCCCGCGAGCAGCACCATGCCCGTCTTGACCAGGGTCTCGCACGCGACGCGTGCCCCCAGGTCCTGGCGCAGGATGGCATCGAGGACCGCGTCCGAGATCTGGTCGGCGATCTTGTCGGGGTGCCCCTCCGAGACCGACTCCGATGTAATGGACTGCGCTAGCGCCATGACAACCCCTGTGATTGATGGATCGCAAACGCGTTAGTGTACCCACGGCCGGTCGCTTTTCCCAGCCACGGCCCGCCGCCGGAAACGCGGGCACCGGCGCGCGGCCGCTGTCCCCGGCCCATCCAGCGGCTGCGCTCGACACACAGAGTCGGTTCCGCGCGCCATCTCTTGAGAACGAGCATCCCGCCGCGCCCCAGGGGCGGGGCGGCGCCGCAGCGCGCAGTCGCCGCCTCGGAGGCTCACTGCACCCCCGGCGAGCGTGCATCCCTGGCCTTTTGCGCTTCGAAAACGGAGAATGACGGGTCGGATTCGTCGGCGACACGGCCTGCCGCCGCACTGCGGCGGGAGGTCCGGGGCTCGCCGATCCCCGGGGCGTGCCCGCCGCCCCGCGGCCCGCGGGGCTCACCCTGAATCGCATGCAGGCCATCCTGTCACCGGGCAGCGGCCTGTCGGAATTGGACGTGGCACACAGGCAGGAGACGCGAATGCCATCCCCCAGAGACCTGGCGAACGCCATTCGAGCCTTGAGCATGGACGCCGTGGAGAACGCCAAGTCGGGCCATCCGGGCATGCCCATGGGCATGGCGGACGTGGCCGAGGTGCTGTGGAACGATTACCTGTCGCACAATCCGCTCAACCCGGCCTGGGTCAACCGCGATCGCTTCATCCTGTCCAACGGGCACGGATGCATGCTTCAGTATGCGCTGCTGCATCTCACGGGCTATGACCTGCCGCTCGACGAGATCAAGCGCTTCCGCCAGCTCGGCTCGAAGACGCCCGGCCATCCCGAGTACGGGGTGACCCCGGGCGTGGAAACCACCACCGGTCCCCTGGGCCAAGGACTCGCCAACGCAGTGGGCATGGCCGTCGCGGAGAAGGTGCTGGGCGCACGGTTCAACCGCCCGGAGCATCCCATCATCGACCACTACACGTACGTCTTCCTCGGCGACGGGTGCCTGATGGAAGGCATCTCCCACGAGGCCTGCTCGCTCGCGGGGACGCTGGGGCTGGGCAAGCTCATCGGGTTCTACGACGACAACGGCATCTCCATCGACGGCGACGTGCGGGGCTGGTTCACCGAGGATGTGCCCGGACGCTTCACCGCTTACGGATGGCACGTGGTGCCCGAGGTGGACGGGCATGATCGGGGCGCCGTGAAGGCGGCCATCGAGCAGGCGCGCGCGGTCACCGACCGCCCGAGCCTCATCTGCTGCAAGACCGTCATCGGCTGGGGGGCACCCAACAAGCAGGGCTCCGAGGCCTGCCACGGAGCGCCCCTGGGCGCCGACGAGGTGACCCTCGCCCGCGAGGCCATCGGCTGGCCGCACGCACCTTTCGTCATTCCGGAGGAGATCTACGCGGGCTGGGACGCCCGCGCTGCGGGCGCGCGCCGCGAGGCGGCGTGGGAGGCGCTTCGCGCCGCCTACCGGGGAGAGCACCCGGAGCCGGCGCACGAGCTCGAGCGACGCCTGCGCGGGGAGCCGCCCGCCGAGTGGGAGGCAGTCTGCGAGGCGCTCGTCCAGGAGCTGGATGCAAAGGCGCAGAACATCGCCACGCGCAAGGCGTCGCAGCAGGTGCTCGAGGCCGTGGCCCCGGCGACGCCGGAGCTCATCGGCGGCTCTGCGGATCTCACCGGATCCAATCTGACCACCTGGTCCGCCTCACGCGCGCTCGACCGGGACGCGTTCGACGGCAACTACATCTACTACGGCGTGCGCGAGTTCGCGATGTCGGCGATCCTCAACGGCCTGGCTCTGCACGGCGGGTTCGTTCCCTTCGGCGGCACCTTTCTCACCTTCTCCGACTACGCTCGCAACGCCGTGCGCCTGGCGGCGCTCATGGGCGCGGGCAGCGTGTTCGTGTACACCCACGATTCCATCGGCCTCGGAGAGGACGGCCCCACCCATCAGGCGGTGGAGCACGCCGCGAGCCTGCGGCTCATCCCGAACCTCTCGGTGTGGCGTCCCTGCGACGCGGTGGAGTCGGTGATGGCGTGGAGGGCGGCCATCGAGCGGCGCGACGGCCCGACGTGCCTGCTTTTCACCCGCCAGAGCGTCAATCACCAGACGCGGACGCGCGAGCAGATCAAAAACGTCCGGCGCGGCGGATACGTGCTGTTCGAGCCCGACGCCAGACCCGACGCCATTATTATCGCCACCGGCTCGGAAGTAGGCATCGCCGTCGACGCGGCGCGCATGCTAGGCGAGCGCGGGGCGGCGGTGCGAGTGGTGTCCATGCCGTCGGTGGATGTGTTCGACGCGCAGGAGGCGAGCTACCGCGAGGCGGTCCTGCCCACCGAGATCCGGGCCCGGGTATCGGTGGAGGCCGGCGTGACGCACGCGTGGCACGAGTACGTCGGCGACACGGGGCGCACCGTGGGCATCGACACGTACGGCGAATCCGCCCCGGCGGCGGAGGTCTTCAAGCACTTCGGGTTCACCGCGGAGGCGGTGGCGCGCGCAGTGGAGGAGTCGTTGTCGGCGCAGTCCGTGCGCCCGGCCCGAGCGGCCGGCGAGCAGCGCACGACCTTGACTTGACGCAGGTCAACCGTGCGCCGGGCTCGGAGGTTATTCTTCCGTTGCTGAAACGCAAATCCGCGAAAAACCCTAAATTTGCGGGTATCGGTCAACACGACGGGGCGTCCCGAGCCTTGACGCGCAGGGCACGGTCGCCGGCATCCTTATCTTCGAGCCTGAACGAGACATCGGGGACGTAGCATGGCCATCAAAGTCGCGATCAACGGATACGGACGCATCGGGCGCAACATACTGCGGGCGCTCTACGAGAGCGATCGCACGAGCGAGATGCAGATCGTAGCCATCAACGATCTGGGCGACGCCGGAACGAACGCGCATCTGACGCGCTACGACACGGTCCACGGACGATTTCCCGGCGAGGTGGCCGTCGAAGGCGACGACATGGTCGTCAACGGCGACCGCATCCGGGTCCTCGCCGAGCGCGATCCGGCAAAGCTCCCGTGGCGCGATATGGGCGTGGACGTGGTGCACGAGTGCACCGGCCTCTTCACCAGCAAGGAGAAAGCCCGCGCCCACCTCGAGGCCGGGGCGGGCAAGGTCATCATCTCCGCACCGGGGGGCAAGGACGTGGATGCCACCGTCGTCTACGGCGTGAATCACCACACGCTCAAGGCGTCCCACGAGGTGATCTCCAACGCCTCGTGCACCACGAATTGTCTGGCTCCTCTGGTCAAGACGCTGCACGACGGCATCGGAGTCGTCCATGGCATCATGACCACGGTGCACGCCTATACCAACGACCAGGTGCTCATCGACGTCTATCACAAGGATCTGCGCCGCGCCCGCTCGGCCACGCAATCCATGATTCCCACCAAGACGGGCGCCGCCGCCGCCGTGGGCCTGGTGCTGCCCGAGCTCGACGGCAAGCTCGACGGCTTCGCCATTCGCGTACCCACCGTGAACGTCTCGCTCGTCGACCTCACGTTCGTCGCCGCCCGCGACACCAGCGTGGAGGAGATCCACGCCGTCATGCGCAAAGCCTCGGAAGGCGAGCTGAAGGGGATCCTCAACTACAACGACGAGCCCCTGGTGTCGGTGGACTTCAATCACGATGCCGCCTCGTCCACCTACGAGGCCGCGCTCACGCGGGTCATCGACAAGCGGCTGGTCAAGACCGTGGCCTGGTACGATAACGAGTGGGGATTCTCCAATCGGATGCTGGACGTGACGGTGGCGCTGGCCGAGGCCCGATAGGCGATCCGCCCGCCGTCATCGGCTGATCGAAAGTAACTGTTCGGGAGCTGTACCCGTGCGCATCCTCAAGATGAGCGACGTCGACCTCGCGGGCAAGCGGGCGCTCGTGCGGGTGGACTTCAACGTCCCCATCGAGGACGGGCGCGTGACCAGCGACGCGCGCATCCGCGCCTCGCTCCCCACCATCGAGCACGCCTTGCGCGCGGGGGCGGCCGTGATGCTGATGTCCCATCTCGGGCGGCCCCAGGAGGGCCGTTACGACGAGCGCGAGTCCCTGGCGCCGGTGGCCCGGCATCTGTCCGGGCTCCTCGGGCGCGAGGTCCCCCTCCTCCGCGACTGGCTGGACGGCGTCGAGCTCGAGCCGGGTCAGGTCGCGCTGTGCGAGAACGTACGCTTCAACCTGGGGGAAGGCGCCGACGACGAGGCGCTGGCGCGCAAGATGGCCGCCCTCTGCGACGTTTTCGTCATGGACGCCTTCGGCAGCGCGCACCGCGCTCAGGCCTCCACCCACGGCGTGGCGCGCTTCGCGCCCACGGCCTGCGCGGGCTTGCTGCTGGCGGCGGAGCTCGAAGCGCTGGGCCGCGCCCTCGAGCACCCCCGTCGCCCGCTGGTGGCCATCGTCGGCGGCGCCAAGGTATCCGGCAAGCTCCAGGTGCTGGAGGCGCTGTCATCGCGCGTCGACCGCCTCATCGTGGGCGGCGGCATCGCCAATACCTTCATCGCCGCGGCAGGGTACACCGTGGGGAGGTCCCTGCACGAGCCGGAGCTCGTGGACGAAGCCAGACGCCTCGCCCAGCGCTGCGAGATCCCGCTGCCGGTCGACGTCGTGGTGGCCGACCGCATCGCCGATGAGGCCGACGCCACCGTCAAGCCCCTCGAGGCCGTGAGCGATGACGATGTCATCGGCGACATCGGCCCGCAGACCGCCGCCCGCTTCGGCGAGGTGCTCAGGAACGCCGGCACCATCGTGTGGAACGGGCCGGTGGGGGTCTTCGAGCGGCGGCCTTTCGAAGCGGGCACACGCGCCATCGCGCAAGCCGTCGCCGCCAGCTCAGCGTTCTCCATCGCCGGGGGCGGGGACACGGTGGCCGCCATCGAGAAGTACGGGGTGAGCGACCGTATCTCGTACATCTCCACGGGCGGCGGCGCGTTCCTCGAGTTCCTGGAGGGCAAGACCCTGCCCGCGGTGGACATCCTGGAGCAACGCGCCGCCCAACACGCGCACCAATAGGCGGAAAAAATGCTTGTTCGCGGATTTCCGGCAAGCCTTGTCGACGAGCTTCCTTGGAGATGGGTCCCGGCGGTATGTGCAGCGGAGTCGCAAGCC
>CAZPFD010000209.1:0-3833 GCA_964585725.1 uncultured Ectothiorhodospiraceae bacterium
TGAGCAAGGGCTCGCCGACCCGCAGGATGGTGGCTGCGTTTCATGGGTAATCAGGAATCAGAATATCCCCTTTTTTCCCGTCAGCCCGGCTTGCCGTCGATACGCGGGCGCGTGAGCACCGGCCAGAAGGCGATCAGGAAGGCGGCAAAGGCGACGGACCAGAGAGCGCCGGAGGCATCGAGCATCGCCAGGTACAGCCCCGGAAAGGCCATCGGCACGAGCGCCCGCGCCACCGCGGCCAGGTTGACGCAGACATACGCGAGGGCGGTGGCGCGATCCGCCGCCAGCGCCCGTCCCGTGTGCCCGAGGGCCGAGCGGGTCATCATGCCCAGGGTGAGGCTGCCGATGGCGCCGACGGTCAGCGCGTGCACCGAGAGCGGCTGAAGGGTCGGGAAGCCGGCCAGCGCCAGCGCCTCCAGCGAGAGCGACAGCACGATCCACGCGTAGCCCGCGTGCAGGATCCACAGGATGGGCGAGCGGCGCGTGGACAACGGCGCCCACCCGATCATCCGCAGCCCGTTGGCCACGGCCGCGAGCGCGGCCGCCGCCGCCGCCAGCACCCCCGGCGCCGCGAGCGCATGGGCGGCCAGCAACGCCAGCACCGAGAGCGGCGCCAGGCGGTCCAGCAGCGGCGATGTGCGGATCCGGGCGCGGGGGAGGGCGTTGGCCGTGAACGTCGGTATCACGCGCCCTCCGATGATGACCATCACGAGCAGGATCAGATCGAGGGCCAGGCGCAGGGCCTGGCGGGTGCCGCTGCCGCCGGCGACCCCGGCGGCTGCCAGGTGCACCCAGAGATTGGCGGCGGCGAGGGCGAGCAGCACGCCGACGAAGGCCATGTTGCGGCGGTTGCGCGTGCGCCACAGCGGCACCCACAGAACCGCGGCGAGCGCGGGGAGGAAGGCGCCGTCCAGGGCGGCGACGAGCCAGGCGGGCAGGCCCGCGCCGAGCAGCATTGCCATGCGGCCCGCCACCCACAGCAGGACCAGCGCGGCGAGGGGGGCGCCCGTGGGTGTCGGCCGGCCGGTCCAATTGCGCACCGCGGTCAGTAGAAAGCCCGCCATGACTGCAACGGCGAAACCGTAGATCATCTCGTGAGCGTGCCAGCTCACCGGGTCGAGGTACGTGGGCGCCGGCCAGACCCCGCGCAGCAGCATCAGCCACGACGGTATCCACAGCGCCGCCAGGATCCCGGCGCAAAGATAGAACGGCCTGAAGCCAAGTCCGAGGACGGGTGCGGTGACGCTCGATCTGCGACCGGTCTCGTGCTGGATGGTGTCCTCTCGCATGACCGACAAGCCTCGCCGATGAGCCTTGCCGTCCGTTTGATCCACGTCAACCGCGGCCCACACGGTAGCAAGAAGGCAATCCTGCCGCCTCCCGGGCGCACCGATCCGCGCAATGGACCCGCCTCTTTCAGCTTCGTTTCAGCTTGACCCGCTAGAGTTCAGCGCACGGTCCGGCCGCAAAGGAGCGAACCATGGTGGAGCAGGTCAAGGTGTGGGATCCCGCCGTGCGGGTTTTTCACTGGGCGCTGGTCGTCGCCTTCACGGCGGCGTATCTCAGCGGGGAAGAATGGCTCACGCTGCACGTGTACGCGGGATACGCGGTGCTGGGCCTCATCGGGTTCCGGGTGATCTGGGGCTTCATCGGCACCCGGCACGCCCGCTTCTCCGATTTCGTCACTTCGCCCCGCAGGGCCCTGCTCTATGTGCGCGATGTGGCCCTCATGCGGGGGCGGCGGTACGTCGGGCACAATCCGGCCGGTGGGGCCATGATCGTGCTTCTGCTCGCGAGCCTGCTGCTCACGACTTTCACCGGCCTCGCCGTGTACGCGGCGGACGAGCAGGCGGGTCCGCTGGCGGGGTTGCTGGCCGGAGCGGCGGAGGAGTTTACGCACGCCCTGGAAGAGGTGCACGAGTTCTTCGCGAACTTCACGTTGATGCTGGTGTTCGTGCATGTTGCGGGTGTGCTGGTGGAGAGCCTCTTGCACCACGAGAATCTGGTTCGGGCCATGATCACCGGTCGCAAGCGCGCGCGCTAGCCGGTGAGCGGACACATCGAGGGAGAAAGCCCATGAAATCGACTGCCAAACGTCTTACGCTGTTCGGAGCCGCCCTCGCCGCCGCGGCCACGCTGAGCGCCTCCGCGCTGCATGCCGACGAGCACGAGTCCGCGCGCCGCCTCCGAGAGGCGGGGGACATCCTGCCGCTCGAGGAGATCATCGCCCGAGTGCGGGCCGAGCATCCGGGTCGTATCATCGAGGCCGAGCTCGAGTCCGAGGACGGCCGATACGTCTATGAGATGGAGGTGCTCGACGAATCCGGCCGGGTCACCGAGCTCGAGATCGATGCGCGCAGCGGGGAACGCATCGGGTACGAGGAGGTCGATCGCGAATCGCGCGCCCGGCGGGATACGCAAGGGGTGGCCGAGGGAAAACGGGCAGGAGAGCCTCGGGAAGATTGAACGTGCGGGTGCTGCTGGTCGAGGACGACGCGACGCTTGCGGCCGAGCTTCGGGAGAAGCTCGGCCGCGTCGGGTTTGCCGTGGACGTGGCGGCGAACGGGGTCGACGGCGAGCATTTGGGAGCGGTCGAGCCCTACGACGCGGTGGTGCTCGATCTGGGTCTGCCGGACCGGAGCGGACTCGACATTCTGCGCAGCTGGCGCAAGCGCCGCGTGCCCGTTCCCGTCGTGATCCTCACCGCCCGCGACGCCTGGCACGAGAAGGTGGACGGGCTCAAGGCCGGAGCGGACGACTATCTCACCAAACCCTTTCACCTGGAGGAGCTCATCGAGCGCATCCGGGCGGTGGTCAGGCGGCGCTTCGGACAGGCCGCCGCCACCATCGAGGTTGCGGGACTCAAGCTCGACGAGGAACGCCAGAGCGTCACCATGCCCGACGGGCGCGAGCTGGATCTGACCGGCACCGAATTCCGCCTCCTGCGTTACTTCATGCTCAACCCCCGCCGCGTGCTTTCCAAGGGCCGCCTGGCGGAGCATGTCTACCATTACGACTCGGACAAGGACAGCAACGTCATCGAGGTCTACGTAAACCGTCTGCGCCGCAAGCTCGGCACCGAGCTCATCCAAACGCGTCGCGGCCAGGGCTACGTCTTCGGAGAGAGCGCGTGAGATCTTTGCGCGCGGGGCTGGTCGCAGGCCTCGTCGTGAGCCTGGTGGTGCTCTTCGTAGCGCAGTGGGCGCTCGTCAGCTACACGGTGCGTGCGGTGGCGGAGGACTACGTGGTCGCACGCATGCGCCACGACATGGAAAGCCTGCTCGCGAACATGACTCGCGGCGGGCGCGACGAGGTGCATCTCCGCGAAGACCCGCTCCCCCTTGTCTACCGGCAGCCTCTATCCGGGCACTATTTTCGTATCGAGACGCCGCGCACGGTGATTCGTTCGCGCTCGTTGTGGGACAGCGATCTCAGCATCCCCCCTCTCGGCCCCGGGCAAAGCGCCACTTTGCGCGTGTCAGGGCCGGGGTCTCAGCCTCTACTGGCACTCGTCGGGGGATTTCGCAAGCAGAACATGGACCTGACCGTCGCCGTCGCCGAAGATCTGTCGGCGGTGGATGCGGCCATCGCCGACTTCCGCGTGCAGTATGCCGTGCTTTCACTGGCGGTGATGGTGCTGCTCATCGGGGTGCAGCAGTGGGTCGTGCGGCGGAGACTGCGCCCGCTCGGGACCCTGGGCACGGAGCTGGATCGACTCGAGCGGGGCGAGGTGGATAGCTTGCGGGTCGCGGTGCCGACCGAGGTGGCGCCGGTGGTGGCCGAGGTCAACCGCCTCATGGGCGTGATGAGTGCGCGCCTCAAGCGCTCGCGCA
>CAZPFD010000209.1:3933-7135 GCA_964585725.1 uncultured Ectothiorhodospiraceae bacterium
CCCGGCATGGAGTACACGATCAGCCCGGGTGCCGCCTTCGCGGCGGACCGCGAGGACATGCTCGAGCTCCTCGGCAACCTGCTCGACAACGCCTGCAAGTGGGCGCGCAGTCGAGTGCGTCTTTCGGTGAAGGACGGGGAGGCGTTCTGCCTTATCGTGGAGGATGACGGTCCCGGGTGTCCGCCGGAACAGAGAGCCCGGCTCGCGCAGCGCGGATCGCGTCTCGATGAATCACGCGAGGGTCATGGGCTGGGCCTCGCCGTGGTTCGCGACATCGTCGATCATTACCACGGCACGCTTCGCGTCGACGAGTCGCCCGAGCTCGGAGGCCTGCGGGCAACGGTATCGTTCCCGCGCCGTGCGGGTCAGCGAGCCTGACCCCTTTTTCCCGGCTCTTCGCCGATTTCCGGGCAGTCCCGCCGACGAATGCGTGCCTCGGGACCGGCGTCGCTCCCGCAAACCACCCTACTGCCGCAAACGCCGCGCTCAACGCAGATACTTGTGCAGGCGCGCGTCCTTGGTCTTGAAGTGCTCGGTGAACCAGCTCGCCAGCTGGGCGGCGAAGCGCTCCTCGTCGAACTCCTGGTTGTCCTCGTAGTAATCCATGATGTCGCGGATCTCGTCGAGCAGACGCTCGTGGTCCGCCTTGTGGTCGAGATACTGATCGTATTCCTGCTCGCGCATGAGCTTCTCCTCCAGCGCGAAATGAGCGGAGATCTTGGCGTAGATCTCGCCGAGAAACTCGTCCACGGCCTCACGTGCGTCGTTCTGCACGAGGTGGACGTAAGTCTCGTTGATCAGCTCGATGAGCTCACGGTGCTCGTGATCGACCGCAGCCACGCCGACCGAGAACTCTTCCTTCCATTCGATCAGGGCCACAGCAACAGCCTCCCCGCGGGTGAGAAGCAGGCTCGCCGCGCGCGCTCTCGTATTTGATCGCCGCTCACCGGAAAACGAAGCCTCCCTGCTGCGGTTGAAAATCGATGACGAAGTTCTGGCTGGGGACGAGCTCTACGCGGGTGCTCTCCGTGTAGTCGAAGCCCGCCTCGCGGTTGCTGTCGCGCATGCGCACGGTCAGCGTGCGGTCGCCGGGAGCGACCGGGAAGCGCTGGTAGACGGTGGAGGCGCCGTCCCCCGCGAGACCGCTCGGCGGCGCGCTTCCTCGAAAGAGCAGCTCACCGTCCACCTCCAGCTCCACCACCAGCGGCACCCGCTCGCGCGGGCAATCCATGGGCCGGCGCATGTTGGGGGGCAGCGCGGCAATCTCCTCCGGCGTGAGCCTGCGGCATCCGCCCTTGTGTTCCCCGGCATGGCTGAAGCTCAGCTTGATGAGCGCTTTGTCCGGGTCGTGGTGCACGTATGCGGGCGAATTCGACAGATAGCCCACCGCCGCGGCGAAGGCCGCGTAGAGCAGGATCTGCCCGCCGATCTGCAGCGGCTTAACCACCGCTCCCCGCCTTTTTGATCGCGGGCTCGGCGCCGGGCGGCGGGCGGGCCTCGTGAGACGGGGCCGCCTCGACAAGACGCGTGCGGAAGGCCTGGACCTCGCGGCGCAGCGCGCGGCGGCGGTCGAGCCCGGCCCAGAACCACGCCAGGCGCTCGCGCGGCACGCGCTGGCGCAGATAGGGGTCACGCTCCCCGGCGATCCGCTGCTCCGTCCAGCGGATGCCCAGGCGGTAGAGGCAGTCCCCCGCGCGGCACCCGGTCAGGAAGACGCCCTCGGCATGGCGCCGGGAGAGCACGAAGTCCACGAACGCCGGGGGGAGCTGCGCGATGCACGCCAGCTTGACGACCGCCACACCCGCTCCCTCGAGGTACGCCAGGTCGGGACCGGGCTCGCACCCGTACACGACGACGCGGGGCTCGTCCGTGAGGCGCTCTGCCGCGGACAGCGTGCGCTCGCGGATCTGCACGACCGTCAGCTCGGGCAGGTCGATGCCCGGCACCAGCTCGCTTCGACGCCGGAACGGAGTCGCGGTGGGACACGCGCCCGAGCAGATCCCGCAGCTCACGCACAGGTCGGCGTCCACCACCGCCTCCTGCTGGAAAGCCCGCCCGTCGCTGCGCGCCGACATGGTGATGGCGTGGAACGGGCAATCCGCCGCGCAGCGCCCGCATCCGTTGCAGTTCGCCAGGTCGACCACGGCCACCGCCTGGCGCCGTTTCGGCGGCAGCCAGGGCAGGGCGAGGAGCACGATGGTGCCGGCGGCCAGGCCCGCCCACAGCAGGATGCCGGGGTAGCGATCCAGCAACGGGTACAGCGGCAGATAGAACCAGTCCAGGTGAACCACGGCCGGCACCGTCTCCAGGTCGGCGGGCCCCTGGCTGAGCGCGGGCTTGGCCAGCGACAGCGCGACCAGCATCGCGAGCGTGCCGACGGCCAGGCCTCTGGGCGGATTGACCCGCGGATGGGCGTGGCGGTGGATGTGCACCCACATCAGGAACAGCATGATGAGCGGGACGGCGATATGGATGAAGACCAAAAGCGTGAAGAAGCGCCCGCTCAAGGTGCTCGCGTCCAGAAAGTTTCGGGCGATGGGCTCGCCGAAGAAGGGCAGGGTATCCAGCCACTCGGTCGTGGCGATGGCGACATACTGCGCGAGCCTGTCCCATACCACCCAGTAGCCGCTGATGCCGCTGGCGTAGAGGAGCCACAGCACCGGCACACCCGTGAGCCAGGCGAAGGAGCGGGGTCCGCGCAGGCGATCCATGGAGAACTCGCGCAGGAGATGCACGAGCACCATGATCACCAGGGCATCGGAGGCGTAGCGATGGAGGCTGCGCATGACGCCGCCTGCGTACCACTGGGCATGGGTGAGCCGCTCTACGGATTCGTAGGCCTGGGTCACCCCGGTGTCGAAGAAGATGTACAGATAGATGCCGCTCGCAACGACGATCCAGTAATAGAACCAGCCGAGCGCCCCGAGCCGGTACAGGGGGTTCCAGGCCGGGCCGAAGACGGCGTCGAATCCGCTCTCCAGCCGTTCGAAACCGTGACGCAGGATGTGTTTGATGGTTCTCAATGCTCGCGCAAGACCCGTCTATCGCTCGGAGCGAGTGTCGATCCCGATGCGGGGAATTCCTGAACCCGATTACCCACGAGTTTCCGCCCGCCCTCCCGGCAGGGCATAGCTGAGCTTCATAGGATAATCAGGTTCCTGAATGGTAACCCGGTGTCGCCGATTCGCGGCATCCGCCGGAG